>JAGCUY010000129.1 GCA_017962605.1 Kiritimatiellia bacterium
ATCGCCGAAGACTCAAGGGCCAATGTCGCCATGACCCTTTGGCGACAGCAACATCGCTCCGGCAAGCCAGCCGCCTCAATGCCGCAACTTCCGCTCCCCATTCATGGGAAGACTCGCCCACGAATCACTAACCCAATACGTTGCGTCCGAAAAACCCGTTTGCTATAATCCTCAGGTAGGTTATGAAAAAGGCTTCCTTACTCGTCCTCCCGCTGACGGCTCTTTTCGCGGCGGGAGCGGCTAGCGGTGCGCCCGAAATGCGCGCCCTGCCAATGACGCGCGCCGCATGGGAGAAATACCAGCCTCTTGGCGGCGAGTTCGAGGACGGGCGCTACATCACCGTACACGAGCAGGCGCCGGCGTTCGAGGTGGCGCGCGATTTCGCACCCTCCTCGAATATCGTGGTAGAGGCGACCTTTACACCGCGGCGCAAGGTCGGCGAAGGCGAGGTCAACGCCTCCATCGCCATCCTTGAAAGCCCCGGCCGCTACTGGCATCTTTTCCTCGCCGAGTCGCGCTTTGGCAAGCGCACCTTCGGCTTCACCGAACTTGGTGGCGCCTCGCAGATCCAGTCCACCCTCCCGGTTCTTGAAAAGGAGGGCCTCGCCGCCACCTGGGAATGGGGCCGCGCCTACCGCCTGCGCATCGCCCTCGACGATGGCGCCGCCACAGGTGAAGTCTCCGATTCCGAAACGGGGGCGCGCCTCTTCCGCCTCCGCTACGGCCTCGCCCCCGGCCATGTCGCCTCCGGCCGCCCCGCCTTCAAGTTCTACCGCCTCATCGGCGACTTCGAGGATATAGATTGCAATCGAATGCAATCGAATGCAATCGAATGCGATCGGCCGACAGCAATCGATTGCAATTGGCAGCAATCGATTGCAATCGAAAAATCGTTCTACCGCACAACCCGCGACGCCTCGGGCAAGTGGTGGTTCACCGACCCCTCAGGCAAGCCATTCTTTCTCTCTGGCATCGGCGTCGTCTCGCACGCGGGGCACTACAGCGCCGCGCTGGGCTACGCCCCCTACGCCCGCACCGTCGCCCGCAAGTATCCCACCCTTGAGGACTGGGCCACCAACACCCTTTCCCGCCTTACTTCGTGGGGCTTCAACTTCCTCTCCTCCCCATCATCCATCCTGCTGCGGCGCGGACTCCCGCATGCGCATGTCTTAGGCATCGGCCAGCAGTTCGCCACCTACGGCGACGAGTTCGACATCCTTCCCTGCGACGGCGGCCCATGTTCCGGCTTCCCCAATGTCTTCCACCCTCTCTGGCCCGAATACTGCCGCTACCGCGCGGAATTTGTCTGCGCCCAGGACCGCGACGACCCCTGGACGCTTGGCTGGTACATCGACAACGAACTCTCCTGGTGGGGCGACAAGCGCAAGTTCACCACGCCCCCGGCAAGCGGACTCTTCGACGCCGCCGCGCTCAAGGCCCCTGGTCACCCCGCCCGCATGGCGCTTGAGGCGTTTCTGGCGGAGTGGAAGAACTCACACAAAGACACGGAGACACAGAGGGATTCCTTGTCCACAAATGAAAACAAAAATCTCTGTGACTCTGTGGCTCTGTGTGATATTAAAAATGTTCCTGTCGAAGTGAAGCGGGAATTCGTCCGCCTCTGCGCCCGCAAGTATTTCGAGGAGACAACCCGCGCCATCCACGAGTTTGACCCCAACCACCTGATCCTCGGCTGCCGTTTCGCGGGGCTCCCCTCCGCAGACCCCGTCGTATGGGAGGAGTGCGGTCGCTTCTGCGATGTCGTCTCGGTGAACATCTACCCGATGGCCGACCTTGACCGTGGCGTTGCCGTCGATTGGCCAGGACCTAACGCGCAGCTCATCAGCGACATCCTCGGCGAACGCGCTCGAATTGCCGGCAAGCCGGCAATCATCACCGAGTGGTGCTTCTCCGCGCTTGATTCGGGGCTGCCCTGCACCCATGGAGCCGGACAGCGCTTCTTCACGCAGAAGGAGCGCGCCAAGGCCACCTCCATTTTCGCCAGCACGATGTGGGCGATGCCGGAATGTGCCGGTTATGTCTATTTCATGTGGTGCGACCAGCCGGCCGTAGGCAAGAACGGGCCGCAGAGCGAGAACACCAACTACGGTCTCGTGAACGCCGATGATGAACCCTATGAAGAGCAAGTCGCCGCGCTCGCCGCGCTCCAGTGCAACCCAGGAACCTCCCGCGCCGCCGATGTGCCCAAGCCGCACAAGGTCATGCCGCCGGAGGCCGAGGACTACGCCGCCAGGGCGGCGGTAGCCGGCGGCAATCGACTGCAGTCGATTGCAATCGAAAATGGCTCCCTCCTCGTCGGCGGCAAGGGCGTCTTTTCAACGATGCTGCGCGAATATTCGCGCGGCCATGTCCTCTGGACGGCGGCCACCGAGGTGGCTGGTGTTGTTATTGTAAAAACGAACCTTTCCGCGCCCACTTCCGTCGTCTCCTTCCGCGGCGTTACCGCCTCCGGCCCTTTTGAAATTTCCGTGTGCCTCCACGAGCCACCTGGCCGCGAGTTCTTCATCGCGGAACTCCTTTCTGTGCGCAACTGTGGCACAGCCCCGCTTCCTTTCGAGTCGGTCTTCTTCCGGCTTATGCCTGTGGACGAAGAAGGCGTCGAGGCCGCGCGCGGCGACGACGTCTTCGAGCCGCCGAAGGAGGGCCAGCCCACGCCGATACCGCCGTCGCTCTGGCGTCCGTGGGGTTCAGGCGCATGGATTCTGCCCGACGGCACCGTGCTGGGGTTCCTCTCACCCCGCACCACCGGCGTAATCATACGCTTCTGGCGCGACCCCGCCTTGCATTCCGATGCCCAAATGCATTATCCTAGATACACCCTAGCACCTGGTGAAACATGGGCGCCGGACTACCACCCCTTCGTGATAGGCGGCATGACCTCAGGCGGCGAGTCAGGCTGGCGCGCCTTCTGCGACAGGGTCAAGGCGGCAGAGGAGAAGAAATGAAAGAAAAAACATCGTTAGGCTCCACCGATGGGTGGCTGACCTGCACATCACCCGACGGCAATGTGGCCATCGGGTTCACCACCGACGCGCAAGGCATGCGCTGGCGGCTGGCGCGCAAGGGTCAGACCCTGATTGCGCCGTCAAGGCTCGGCCTCTCCTTTTCAATCTTCAAGAAGGACAACTGCGAACTGGGCGAGATGCGCGTTGTCGGGAAGCGCGCAGGGTCTTCGGACACCACCTGGACGAACGGCCTCTACCGCCGTTGGACAATACGCGACGCCTACAACGAACTTGAAGTTTCGCTTGAGGAAGTCGCGGAGCCGCACCGCCGCCTCGGCCTCGTTTTCAGGGCTTACGACACCGGAGCGGCGTTCCGCTACGTCGTTCCCGAGCAGGAGGGGGTCCCGGGCTTTGAGATTCTGCGCGAGCAGACTGAATGGCGCTTCCCCGGAAGGTGCCGCGGCTGGTTCACTTCATACAAAGACCATTTCAACTCCAACGAACGGCCCTTTGTCCTGCGTGAGATCTGCAATATTTCGCGTGACGAGTTCATCGGCATGCCGGCGACAGTCGAGGTTGCGGGGCAATGGGTGGCCCTCTGCGAGGCGGCGCTCGTGAACTGGGCGGGAATCTATTTCAAGACGCCGGAGGACGGGCCGTCCGCGGACGCCTCGGTCTTCGAGGCATGCCTGTCGCCGCTCCCGCCAAGCAACGCCTCAACGGCCGACGCGGCTGTAATCCGCACGACTCCGGCCGCGAGCCCGTGGCGCGTGGCGATCTGCGCGGACACGCAGCTGGGGCTTCTCAAGAACAACGACATCATCCTCAACCTCAATCCGCCGCCGGAGGAGGGGCTCGACTTCAGCTGGGTCAAGCCGGGCGTGACAAGCTGGGACTGGTGGGTGGAGTCTAACAACTCGCTTTCGACGGAACTCACGCTGAGGCTCGTCGATTTCGCCGCCGAAATGGTCTGGCCCTACCACACCATCGACGGCGGCTGGTATGGCTTCGCGCGCCGGCCGAATCATGGCCCGAATATCGAGTTTGCGCCGCGCAAGGGCTTCGACCTGGCGCGAATCGTGGAGCACGCGCGGGGGAAGGGCGTCGGCATCTGGGTATGGGTCCACTGGCAGGAAGTGGAGGACACCGGCGTCGAGGAAACCTTCTCCCGCCTTGAGCGGTGGGGCGTGAAGGGCGTGAAGATAGACTTCCACGACCGCCAGGACCAGTGGATGGTCTGTTGGTACGAGAAGATCGCCCGCACGGCCGCGCGGCATCGCATCATGGTCAACTTCCACGGTTCGCACAAGCCGACCGGCACCGAGCGCACCTGGCCGAATGTCCTTACGCGCGAGGGGATTTTGGGCAACGAGATGTCGAAGTTCAACTGCGAAAACACCCCCAGCCATTGCCTGACGCTGCCCTTCACGCGGTTCCTTATCGGCCCCGGCGACTACACGCCCGGGAGTTTTGCAAACGTGCCCAGCGCCGGGTTCGTCCCGCATTGCAGGCGGGGCCACCGCTACGGTGACGAGACCGACCACAGGCCGATCTGGGCCGAGGAAATCGGGACGCGCGCCCACTCGATAGCGAAGTGCATCGCCTTCGACAGCTGGCTGACGACGCTCTGTGACTGGCCAGAGCGCTATCGCGGCGCTGATGGAATCGCGGCGCTTCGCGCACTCCCGACAGTGTGGAAGAACACCACGCCGGTTGCGGGCGAATGCGGACAGTTCTACATGGTCGTCCGCGAGACGTTTGACGGACGCTTCTACTTTGCGGGCCTCACGGTCAACCGCCGCCGGGTGGAGCTGCCGCTGGATTTCCTGCCTGAAGGCGAATGGCGAATGGAGGTCTTTGCGGACGACCCTGTCCGGACACCAGACGACCCCAAGGCAATCCGTCTTGCGGAAAGCCGTGTTTCGCGCGGGCAAGCCATCTCGTTCGACATGGTTGACGAAGGCGGCGCCGTCGCAATCTTCACTCGCGCATAATCGAAAAGGGCAGAAAAACAAAACAACCGTCAAGATCTTGCCGGAGCGGAAACTGCGCTCGGCGGATCATTGACGGCAGGGCGGCAATTAAAAAATCCATGAACCCGATTGGCGGCAATCGGGTATTTTCTTAATGCATGGATATTGTCGAGGAAATCAGAAACGATCCTGAAAAAGGGGCGCGTAGCCTAGAGGCGGAATACCGTGCGGGGTTGCTGACTCTTGCCCGCCGGCTTTGCCGCAACGACTGCGACGCCGAGGAGCTGGTCAACCGCACCTTCGCCGAGGTGATTGCCAATATCGACAGCTATGCCGAGCAGTCCGCCTTTTTCGGCTGGATGAGCAAGATACTGGTGAATCTCAACGCCAAGGACATCCGGCGCAAGTCGAACGAGCGGGTCGTCTATCCTGGGGAATTGCCGGAGCTGGTCGATGAAAACGCGGAGGAACAAATCTTCCACGATGTAGATGCGTCGCTCCTGCGCGACGCCATCGACAAGCTCCCCAAGGAGGACAAGGACGTCCTGCTGCTCCACTACTTTTTGGACATGCCGGTCGCACGGATGGCGAAGATACTTCTTGTGCCATGTGGAACAATCAAGAGCCGTCTCCACCACGCGCGCAAGGCGCTTGCCGCCAAACTTGGCGTGGCGGCGAGGAAACCCGGTGGCAAGGCGGTGATCCTGGCACTGCTGCTCTGCGGCCTCACGGCGCTTGGCGCGGCAGCATGGAACCTCGCCGTTTCCGGCGAGTCGCAGAACCCCGCCTATGTCGGCGAGTCGCGTGTCGCAAGTCGCGTGTCGTCGCCCGCCTCGGCAGAGGCCTCCCAACAGGCGACAAGCGACTCGCGACAAGCGGAGACTTCCAACCTTTCAACCTTTCAACCTTTCAACTTTCCAATCTCCTCCAACTTGCCGCAATCCCCTTCAGGGGTTGCGGGTTCCCCACAGCGGGGGGCGGAGGGGGGCTCCGATTTTACCCAAGGAGAAACTATGAACCTAAGCATAACAGCAAGAACCACAGCCGCCCTCGCGACAGCGCTCGCCGTGCAGGCTGCAAGTCCCTTTGCGGCATCCGCCACATCACCGCGACCAATGGCGCTGATGATCATGATCGACGGCCTCCGCGCCGACGCCGTCGAGACGGCCTACATGCCGAACATCGCCAGGCTGCGCAACGGCGAATGGCAGACCGGCTACGGAGCGGCCTGGTCGCTGGACGCCCAGATTGTCTCCGGCACCGCCCCGGCGGCCGGTCCGAACTATGTCTCCATCGCGACGGGCGTCGGGCCCGCGAAGCATGGCGTCACAAGCAACGCAAACATGGCCAGCGGCGACTACGCGACCTACCCGACGTGGCTCGCGCGTGTCGTCGGCGCTGACCCCTCGAGGAGTGCCCTCTTCCTCTCCACATGGGCCAACAACGCCTCCATCGGGCCGACGAACACCGTGACGACGACTGTTAACGCGAACGACGCGGAGAATGCCGCTAACCTCGCCACGATGCTCGCCTCCGCTTCCGCGCCGGATGCCACCATGTATTTCATCGAGGCGCCGGACATTGCCGCCAAGTCGAGCGGCTACTACCCGATGGGCGATTCATTCCGCGCCGCCCTTCTGGCGGCGGACGGCTACATCGGTGGCTGCCTCGACGCCATCGCGAACCGTCCGACATTCGCCGACGAGGACTGGCTCATCCTCCTCACCTCGGGCTACGGCGGATACGCCAAGACACACACCGACATCGTCAACGGCCGACACGCCCACACGGTGCCGCTCATCATCGCCGGACGCAACGTGACATCCGGGCGCATCCCCGGCCAGCCCTACAACATGGACGTGGCCGCCTCCGCCCTCGCGCATTTCGGCGTCACGGCCTCCGGTCTCGACGCCGTCGCGCGCGACAACACGGCGGCGGCGGAGCCTTCGCGGACCCTTTCCGACGGCCTCGCCGCCTACCTGCCCTTCGACTCCTCCGCCACGGCCAACGCCGCCTCCGGATCGTCCGTCGCCCCCACGTCGAATGGCGCCGTCGCCCTTGCCGCGAACGGCATGTTCGGCAACTGCCTCGACTTCCCCGCCAACACCGGCGCCAACAACTACGTGAAACTCAACGGTTCCGATTCAGGCTCCATCACCTACGAGAATGGCAACACGTGCTTCGCGGCGACCATCTGGGTGAAGATGGCGCCCCCGGCCTACGATCCCCCGATCTTCGCCAACAAGAACTGGTCGGGCAACGCCAAGGGCTTTCTGCTTTTTGCCGGATCCAGCAGCCAGGTCAAATACACAAGCATCAATGGCGTCAACCCCTGTCTCGGCGGCTTTTTGAATGCAGGGAACGGTTCAACTCGCATCGACATGGGATGCATGGATTTCGAGGGGACCAACGACTGGACGTTCTACGCCGTCACGCGCGACGCCGGCGGTGTCATCACCCTCTACCAGGGACGGAACGACGGAACGCTCGACTGGGTCAGCGGGATGCTCTCCGGCTCCACGATGGTTTCCGGGCAGCCGTTCTACATTGGGAACGACGCCACGGGGAACTACTACAATGGGCAGCAAGCTCGCGCGTTCGTTGGCGACGTCGATGACTTTGGTCTCTGGACGCGCGCCCTCACGCACGACGAAATCCGCCGCATCTTCTCGGCGGGCCGCGCCGGCGTCGCGCTCGGCTCTCTTGCCTCCGTTCCCGCCGGCCCCGCGACAGCGACCTGGACGGGCACGGTGTCATCCGACCCGACTGTCGCCGGCAACTGGTCCGGCAACGCGGTTCCATCCTTCGACACGGCTGTGACCGTGCCCAGCACGGCAGCCAACCCCATAGCGATGGGCGCGGCGCTGCCGTGCAAGTCGATCTTCTTCGACAACGCGACGCTCTGTGCGGACATCGGCGAACCCGGCCTCGACGCGGCGAAGATCGTGCCCGGATCGTCCATTGACCTGGACGGCCATGTCCTCCGCCTCCGCGCCGGAAGCGCCTATCTGCCACTTACCGTCACCGACACCTCGGCGGACATTGCCAATCCAGGAGAACTGCACCTCGACGACACCGGGCACAACATCACCAACACGACGATGGCGCTCTCGTGCAACCTCCGCTTCTTCAAGTCCGGCGCGGGCAAGTTCACAGCCAGCGCCTCCGAGTCCTACACCGGCGGCATCGCCGTGGAGGAGGGGACGTTCGTCATGGCGCGGAACATTTCCGGCCCCATCCGCGTGGGACCGGGTGCGACGCTTGACCAATATGGCTTCAGCCTCTCCGCCAACCCTGTCACGCTCGCCGGCGGGACCATCACCAGTACGAAGCAGAGTGCGGGGGCAACGCTCCCATCCGCCATGGCGCTTACGTCTGACTCGTCCATTGTCCACGACAACAATGGCTCCAACCATGACTTCGGCGTTCCGGCGAACGCCATTTGGAACCTCGGCGGCCAGACGCTGACCGTTTTCGTCGAGGGCAACGACGGCGATTTCAACATGGAAGGAGGTTCGACAATCACCAACGGCACGCTCCGGTTCTCGGTCGAGACCACCACTTACAATCCGCAGGGCAAGGCCTGGGTGGGAATCGTCAACCTGAACGGCAGGGACGGCCTCAACCTTGACCTTGGGGCTTCCTACCTTCGTCTTAAATATGGGAGTGGTTTCAGCACGGTCAACTCCACCGTCCACGACTTCACCTGCGACCCCTTGCCGGATTCTAACGTTTACAGCGCACATCTTCTTGAGGTTTACGGCACCTACACGCCTCCTTCGACATCAATGGGCTTCAACACCAAGCTCATGGACGGCGCAACGCTGAACCTCGCGTCTGCAAGCGTCCCGTGGGACTGCGCCTACGCCAACGTCGGCGGTTACTCTAGCGGCAGCGACAAGGGCTGTGCCCTCTCCTTCGCCGATGGCGCGGTAATCACGGTCAACCTCGCCGGACGGACAGATATCGAAACCATTGCCAACAATCGAGGTCTTGTCGCCACGTGGGCCACGACTGCCATCCCTGCCGCATCCACAACTTTTGTCCTAGACGAAGCCACGGCATCCAGCTCCAAGGGCTACTATCTGCGCAAGACGGACGACGGGCTTCAACTTCGCAAGAAGGACGCTTTTACAATTGTCATTCGATAGATATGGGAACATGCGCAGAACTTTGTGTCATTTGCGTCCTTTGTGGCTTTTCCGCCATTGCCCTTTCCGGGCAAATGGAGCCTGACTACGACACCCTAATCGCGCACAAGGGCGAATGCATCGACGCCCCGGAAAACACACTCCCCGCCTTCAACATGGCGGTGGAGCGGGGCTTCGGGTTTGAGTGCGACATCTACTACTCAAAGGACGGGCGTGTCTTCACGTCGCACGATCACGACATGGCGCGCCTGACAGACGGCGCGAACACGAACAAGTTCGCCGATGTGGAATGGGAGGAAATATCGCGGCTGAACGTTGGTGGCCACGGCCAATGGAAGGGGTCGCGATTTGACGGCACCCGCCCCGCGCTTCTCGAAGAGGTGCTGGCGCTTGCCCGCGACAATCGCATGATCTACATCGACGTGAAAACCGGCCCGGAAATCGTGCCGCATATCAAGGCCGTCTTCGCCGCCCAGGAGAAGGCAACGCCGAAGAACGCTCTTTTCATTTCGTTTGAAAAGGAGACATGCAAGGCCATCAAGGAGCAGATGGGGGACTACCGTGTCCTCTGGATTTCCAACAGCAAGCACTGGGAGACCCCAAACTTCCCGCCCGTCATGGCGGCGGAGGTCATCGCCGTCCTGCGCGAAACGGGCGCCGACGGCGTGGACTTCCACTACTTGCCCGATGTCGTCACTGCGGAAATGGTCTCCTCCGTGTGCGATGCCGGATATGAATTCCATGTCTGGACGATAGACAACCTCGCCGACGCCAAGGAGGCCTTCCGGCGCGGAGTCCAGTCCGTCACGACCAACTACGCAGAAAAGATGCTAAAGGCCTACAAGGCCAGCAAGGAGAAACAATGAACAAAACGGCAACCGCAATCGCTATCGCCCTCGCCTGCGCATTCGCCGCGCAGGCGGAGAACCCCACCACCGCCCGCGCGCCGAAGGCGCTCGTCATCATGCTTGACGGCCAGCGGGGCGACACCCTCGACAACGGCCTGGCCCCGAACCTGCGGCGCCTCGCCGACGGCCAGTGGCAACCCGGCTACAATTGCGCTTGGTCGCTCTGGGCGGGCACCATCCGCGACGGGACGACCGAAAGCTCACCGAACCACGTCGCGATCGCGACGGGCATGACCGTCGCGAAGTCCGGCATAGACTGGAACCCCGACCTGATTGCCCACCCCACCGACGAGGCCAATCTGCCGACGTGGCTGACGCGCCTTGTCAGGAAACGCGCCGGGACGAAGGCCCTCTTCATCACCGCCTGGAAGACCGACCTCCACATCAGCCCCTCCTACGACGTCAAGATCATTATGGACCGCGAGGAGGAGTGCCCGAAGGACCTCGTGAAGATTCTCTCGGAACCAGGCGCCCCCGACGCCATAATGTGGTATTGCGGCATCCCTGACGAAGCAGGCCACGCCCACGGCTACTACCCTTATTCTCCAGAATACCGAGAAACAGTGCGCGAAGCCGACGGCTGGGTCGGCGAAGTGCTGTCAGCCATCGCCGCGCGCCCGACCTTCGGCCAGGAAGACTGGCTCATCGCCGTCACGGCGGACCACGGCGGCTGGGAGCGGAGCCACGGCCAGAGCAGCACTGCGTGCTACACGATTCCGCTACTCTTTGCCGGACGCCATGTCGCGCAGGGCCGGATGCCGGGCGTCCCGCGCAACTACGACATAGCGCCAACCGTGCTGACGCATTTCGGCGTGGACATTTCAGGCATCGATTTCGACGGCCGCGTTCGCGGCAACGACGCGCCCGTCACGTGGCCGAGCCGCCCGCTTTCCGACGGCCTCGCCGTTTCTTTGGCCTTCAACGGCGACGCTGCCAACAAGGGCGCTTCCGACGTGACGGCGGAACTGCGCGGCGCGGCGGTGCTGATCCCAGACGGCGTCTCCGGCGGCGCTTTGCGCGTCTCGCCCTCTGCGGACGCGGCGGGAAGCGCCTTTTTGAAAGGTTCGGAAAATCTGAAGTTCGACAACGGGAACGAGTTCACCTTCGCCGCCTGGGTGCGCGTCCCCGGCCCGCAGATTGGCAACCCTGTCGTCTTCGCGAACAAGGACTGGCGCGATGGCACCAACCCGGGCGTCGCCTTCGCCGCCTCGCAGGGCGTTGACATGTCGCGGGTCTATCCGGGCCACTACGACTACAAGACGCGCGGGAATCACCGCGACTTCATGTTCAACTGCGGACGCGAGGGCGGGAAGCGCGAGGATCTCGGCGTTTACAAGCCCGTCCACGGGCAGTGGGCCTTCTACGCGGCGACGCGCGGTCCCGACGGCGTGGCGCGTTTCTACCAGGGAACCCCTGACGGCACCCTCTACTGCGTCGCCGACGACCTTTCCGACATCGTCTTACAGACGGGGCTGCCCTTCTCCATCGGCCAGGACGGAACCGGGGCCTTCCCCGACGCCTTTGTCGGCGACATCGACGAGTTCGCCATCTGGACGCGCACCCTCTCACATGAGGATGTCCGCCGCTTCTTTGAGGATGGCCTTCGGCCGGCGCGATGAGGGCCGCTCCGCTTCTAGCCGCCTGCTTGCTCACCGCCTGCTTGCTCACCGCCTGTGCGCCGGCCACCCGTGCGCCGGCCGCCTGTGCGCTCGCCGTGCAAACGGCGAGTTCTGCCGCCGCGCTGGACGCGACCCTTTCCGCCGGTGGCGTGGTTCACCTTGACGTCGGCGGCCGCGAATACCGCCTGGAACCCTTGGCGCTTCTGGAGGACTGGACGGCGGCTAATCCGCTGGGCGGCCATGAGGTTGCGCCAACCGGAACAGTTGAAATGGTAATGACCTCCGGCGGCCGCCCCATTCTGGACGTTGCCGTCACGCTTCATCAGTTAGCAGAAGGCAAAGTGAAACTCGGCTGTCGTTTCACGCCCCGCGAGGACTTCGCGACGCAGGCGCTCGGCTGGTTGCTGAAGCTCGACGCCGCCGAAGCAGAGGGCCGCGAGTGGCGTATCGGCGAAACGCGCGGCTTTTTCGCCCACGCCGCCGCCGATGGCGTCCACCTCGCGGAGGGGTGCGCTGCCTCGTTTGCCTTCGACCTTGGCGCCTCCGGCGAAACGCTGCGACTGGAATCGTGGGGCGTCGGACAAGAACAGCAAGCGGACAACAGCGGGGGGGCCATCGACTGCCTCGTGCAGGACAATCAAAACTGGAGCGATGAATACCATGTCCGCCTCGGCGCGCTGAGCGCGCGTCGCCTCGCGAAAGGCGAGACCGTTGCGTTTTCGCTCATACTTTCGCTCGCCTCGGGCGAACCGCTCGCCGCACGGAACGCGGAGCCGTTCGTGATCGAAGCCGGCGAGGACTGGATCCCGCTCGACAACCGCCGCGACATCGTGGCCGGCTCGGCCCTCGACTTCTCCGCCATTGTTCCGCACCATAGTCCAGCGGGAAAGTTCGGCTGGCTGCGGAACGTTGGAGGGCATTTCGAGTTCGAGAGTCTTCCCGGCAAGCAGCAGCGCTTCTACGGCGTGAACCTCTGCCTCACGGCCAACTACCCCGACCACGCCACAGCCGATGCCCTTGTCACGCGCCTTCGCCGTCTCGGCTACAACGCCGTCCGCATCCACCATCACGATGGCATCTGGAAAGATGCCATCGTGGGTCGAAAAGTTGAAAAGTTGAAAAGTCGAAAAGTCCCGCAGCAATCGTCTTCAGACCTTCAACCTTCAACCTTTCAACCTTTCAACTCGTCGATGTCGTCGCCGCAAATCGGCGACGACATCGACCGCCTCGACTACCTTCTCGCCAAGTGTTTCGAGAACGGCATCTACGCCACGACCGACCTCTACGTCTCGCGCCCCGTCGCGTGGCGCGACATCGGCGTCGAACAGGACGGCGACGTTGACATACACGTCTTCAAGATGCTGTGCGCCATTTACGAGCCGGCTTTTGAGAACTGGGCGAAGTTCGCCGATGACTTTCTGCTCCACGAAAACCCCTACACAGGCCGCCGCTACATCGACGAGCCGGCGATGCCGCTTATCTCGCTCGTGAACGAAGGCGGGTTCTTCGTAGGCTGGAACAGCGGCGGGCGCGACGACCCTCGCGTTGCCGCCGCCTGGCGCGAGTGGATGTCCGCCCGCCGCGTCGCCAACCCGTCATTCGCGCAAGACCTCACAACCAACCAGACGCCCCGCGCCTTCTGGTGGCTCGACGTCCACCCGGCAATTGCGCAGTGGACGGGTGAACTCGAGGCGAAGATGGTCGCGCGCATGAAGACGCGTCTTCGCTCGCTCGGATGCAAGGCGCTCCTCTCCAACGACAACTGCGGGCCGCACTACGCCGCGCTGCAGCGCGCAACGGCAGACCTCGACTATATCGACGACCATTTCTACATCGACCACCCGCGCTTTCCAGAAACGCCATGGAAGTTGCCATCGACCTGTCAGAACAACAACCCGCTCCTCGGCGACGGGCATCTTGCGCCCAGTGAACAGGCTTTCACGCGGATGATGGACAAGCCCTTCACCGTCAGCGAGTGGAACTTCGCCGCGCCCTCGCGCTTTCGTAGCATGGGCGGATTCCTTGCCGGCGCGATGGCCGCCCTGCAGGGCTGGGACGGTCTCTGGCGCTTTGACTACTCCTACCTTGACTCGGAACTCGGCGACCGGGGGATGCGCGGCCCGCACTACTTCGACCTCGCCACCGACCCCATAGGCCAGGCGTCTGAGCGCGCCGCGATCTGCCTCTTCCGGCGCGGGGACCTTGCGCCGCTCACGAACGGCGTGGCGCTGTGGTGCACGCCAGAAAGCGCCTTTATGCCCGACAAGACTTTTTTCGGATACCCACCGTGGTGCGATGACGCCTGGACGATGCGCGTTGGCTCCTGCCTATCGCCGGATGGGGCAGGGGGGCTTGTGGTGTTGCGCCGCGAGGAGGCGGAGTCTGGTTTTGCCCCCGGCGTGTCGGCGCCGGGTCTTGTAAACTTGCGCAAAACGCAGATTTCTATTGATAGCGAGCGCGGGACGCTCGCGGTCGTCACGTCACACACCTGCGGCGGCTTCACGCCATCGGGCCGCCTCGACGCCGGTCCGCTGAGCTTTGAAATTTTGAGCGCGGTAAGCCGAAGTTTCGATTCATCTAAACCTGTCGCGGGGAGAGCCGTCCCCGCGACAGTCTGGATTTCCTCCCTTGACGGCGCCCCAATCGAGCGTTCCTCGCGCCTTCTTCTCACGCACCTAACAGACGTGCAGGGAGAAGGGGCGAAGTTCGCCGACAACTCCATGACGAAACTCCTTGCGCTTGGCGGACGACCTCTCGTCCGTGTTGGTGCCGCCGATGTGGCGTTGCGCTTGGTTCCTCGCGCCGGAGGGGTGCGGGGAGAGGATTCCCCCTGTCCTTTCCCCGCAGAATGGCGGGTGTGGGCCCTCGACACAGCTGGCCGCCGCATTTGCGAAGTTCCGGCCACTTTCAGCGACGGGGCGCTCAGATTCCGTGTCAGCACCAATGGCCCCGAAGGCGGCCGCATCTACTACGAGATTTTCCCTGCGTCCGCACCATAGGCGCTCGGCCCCGCCGGCGCCCGTTTGCGCTACAATTTTAACACCAACTATCCTTTGCCTGTCCATCCGCTATTATTATTGTAGGGAGTTTTTAGATTCTCCCTCATAAACGATGGACATTGTCGAAGAACTAAGGCAAAACCGTGAAAGCGGCGCAAGGAGGCTTGAGACCGAGTACAAGGCCGGGCTGATGACCCTTGCCCGCCGCTTCTGCCAAGATTCCGGCGATGCCGAAGAACTTGTGAACCGCACCTTCGCCGCCGTGGTGGAGGGCATTGACGACTATCTTGAGCAGTCTGCCTTCTTCGCGTGGATGTGCCAGATTTTGACGAACATCCACTCAATGGATGTCAGGCGCAAGTCGAATCAGAACATCATCTATCCCGGCATTGTGCCCGACACCCCCGATGAGGAGGCGAACGAGGAAATCTACCGCAATCTCGACCATTCCCTTCTCCGCGATGCGATCCAGTCGCTTCCCAAGGAGATGAAGGAAGTGATCGTTATGCACTACTTGATGGAGGAGCCGGTCCCGCAGGTCGCGAAGTTTCTCTGCCAGCCGGTGACAACCGTCAAGTGGCGGCTCCATTGCGCCCGCAAGGCGCTTGCGGCCAAGATGGGCGTAAAAATGCACGAAATGGCGGAGAAGCCCGGCGGCAAGGCCGTGATCCTTGCGCTGCTGCTCTGCGTGCTTACAGCGCTTGGCGCGTGGGCGAGGCTTGCTGTTGTCCGCTTGTTGTCGTCGCCGTCGGCTGCTGTAGAACAACAAGCGGACAACAGCAATGACGCAGGACAATCGGAGACTTCCAACCTTTCAACCTTTCAACCTTTCAACTTTTCAACCTCCTCCAACTTGCCGCAATCCCCTTCAGCCGCCACCCCATCGGCAACCGATTGCTACCGGCCACCGGCAACCGAAAACGCTTCTTTAACAACTCAAGGAGAAAACATGAACAAAACCACAACCACACGCGCCGCCGCCATGCTGGCCGCGGCAACGTTTGCAACGAGCGCGGCGATTCCGGCATCAACTGCCGCTGGAAACACACTGACATGGGTCGGCAGTTCGTCCGGTCTGCTGTCCACCGCGTCTAACTGGTCGCCATCAGCCGTTCCGCAACCGGGCGACACCTGCGTGTTCCATTCCGCCACCACACTTGAGGCGGAGGACTTTGATTTCGGCACTAGTGGGCTGACGCTTGAGAACGACGCGACGCTGACGGTGCTTACGCATTTCGCCGGCACAGGCGGCATCACCAAGCGCGGCAACGGCGACCTCGCCGTCAAAGGAGCAACAGGGGGCTCGTTCACGGGCGATGTCATAATCGAGTCTGGGCGGCTTTATCCTTCCGGAGGCCAGATACAGTTCGGGCTGGGGAAGATAATCTTTACACAGCGTTCAATATCTGGAAATTTCATAGCGCATGGTGAATCCTATTCGCAGAACCTCAAGAATGACATCGAACTACGCGGGGAGTCTTCCGGATATGCGATATGGATGTGTAAGAACGCTAATATTTCAGGATCGATTACGTCTCTTTACGATTTCAAAATTGGCGTTGCGCACATGGATCTTACAGTTTCCGGCAATATCAGCGCGCCAGGGCATACCCTTACAATTGGATTTCCAAGCGCCAATGGTCCAAAATGTTTTTTGACAGGTTCCATAAACGCATCGCTGGTGAAGACCGGTGGCAACTACCCTGTGACTCTTTCAGGGCGCTCTGACTTCCCAGACAACACCTTGC
Organism: Kiritimatiellia bacterium; assembly: GCA_017962605.1. Classification (GTDB taxonomy): domain Bacteria; phylum Verrucomicrobiota; class Kiritimatiellia; order RFP12; family JAAYLN01; genus RGIG5952. The sequence continues at coordinate 16,365 of JAGCUY010000129.1, forward strand.
GAGTCGAAGCCTACACGAATATCATCACAAGTTCGGGCTATTGGGGCGGAGCAGACGTGCAGGTGGTCGGCTCAACAGCCGTGCTGAACTTGCAGGGTTCACAGAACCTCTCGCCGCTGGCCACGGTGCGGTTGAGCGACGGCGGCAAGTTGAACCTAGGTTCTGCGTGCGCGGTTACCGTGTCCTCGCTGATTGTTGACGGCGTCGCACAGCGTTCGGGGATGTATGGCGCGTCAAATCTTCCAAACTACATAACAGGCGCGGGTTCGATCATCGTCTCGCCGAAAACCTGGGTTGGCGGCGCGAGCGGCTACTTGAGCGCGGCAAGCAACTGGTCGGACGGCGTGGCGCCGCAGCCCGGCGATGTCCTGTCGTTCTCGAACCCCGTCGAACTTCTGAACGAGACGGTGAATCTCGGCGCAGAGGGCTACACGCTCTCTTCAAGCCACGCCATATCAAACCATGTTTGGTTCACGGGCTCCGGTGGCATCGTCAAGCGTGGCTCTGGCTCTTTCTACCAGTTCGGCGACGCGGGCGGCGATTTTGCGGGTGGCGCGCGCTTTGAGAACTGCCAACTCATCCTGCTAAACAGGTATCAGCCCGGCACCAGCACGACCGGCCACAAATTCTTCGGCACCGGAATGGTGGCGCTTGACGGAAACGACGCGCGAATTCGCACAGGCGAGTGGGCTTGTGGTCTGACCAATGCGATTGACGTTACCAATTCATTCATTCCTAGCTGGGATTCTGGTTGGGGCAGTCTGACTGTTGATCAGGGATCGGTTGTGATTGGTCCAATTGTCTCTTCATCTAACCTCAAACTTCATGTCCGCAACATTGAAATGCACCTTCCCTCTATCGACGCCCCCGGTCACACGGTGCAGATTGACACCTATTGGGGAAGTTCCTCGGAATCCTACCGGAGCGGTCCCGTCCTCGACGGGCCGGTGAACGCCAATGTGACGACCGCCGGAAACCGCACGATCACCTTCACCGGCTCGTCGCCCAACCCTGACCATTCGCTAACACTGACGACCTGCACGAACGTCCTTTCTTCCACGGCCTTCTGGGGTGGAAAGAACATTGTCGTGACAGGTGCCAGCACGATTCTAGCGCTGAACGATTCGGGCAATCTTTCCGAAGAGGCGAGAATATCGGTCGCGTCTGGCGGAAAGATCAAGATCGCTTCCGGCGTGAAGGTGCAGGTGGCGGCGCTGTTTGTCGATGGCGCGGAAATGGCTGCGGGCGTCTATGGCGCCGGCAATCTGCCAACCGTCATATCTGGCGAAGGCAAGCTCAGGGTCGGCGAAGCGGGAACTGTCATGGTTTTCCGGTGATTCTCGACCACGGAGCACAGAACAAGGACGTTTTGAATCGCTCGCGTTCGTCGCGGGCCAGGGGTGGTTTGCCATGAAAAGACGGATTCTCATTTTAGAGGGCATCGCCTTTGCCGCCCTGGCGCTTCAGGGCGGCGCGGCGCCGATAACATCAACCTTTGGCGGGAACTTGCGCGTGCCGGACGCTAGGACGATGGTTTGCGCGCGATCTGCCGGAACGAACTGGCACACGGTCTGCGGCGAACTGGCGGACGAGCCTTCAGGGAATGGCATATATCGGCTCATTCTGCGCCCGGAGGTCAATCTTCCGCCGATTGACTGCACGCTCGCAGTTTCCAATGTTCCGGGCGGAGTCCGCGCTGACTACGCCTTTGTCCCCACGCAGGATGTTTCGCTGAACATGTTGGCCGTGGAGGCGGCGTTCCAGTTTGCCGACTACGCGGGCGGACACATCGAGGCGGATGGGCGTCGCATCGACTTTCCCGAGGGTCGGGAGCCCGTCAGGATTTTTAATGACGAGGTGAAAAGGCTTGTTATCTCCGGGGCCGGGGGAAGCCCCCGCATCGCCTTCGTATTCGACGCGCCAGCCCCCGTCCTCGTCCAGAACGGGCGTTTCTGGAATTTCGAGGAATTCCTTGTGCGAATCTCCACGGACGGCGGCTCTCCGTACCGCAAGGGACAGACCTACCGCGTGTCCATGACAATTTTTGGGGCGGGCGAGTATGATCCGGCGGGCGGCCAGCCCGTTGAAGTCGGGATGGGGCCGGACTGGATTCCACTGGCCGCCAATCCGTGGGTGGCGCCAGGTTCCGCGCTTGATGTCGCGGCCCTTCGCCCAACAGGCGCCCCGGCCGGAAAGCATGGGCGCGTGGTGGCGCGTGGCGGGCATTTCGAGTTCGAGAATATGCCTGGAGTGCCGCAGCGTTTCTATGGCGTCAACATCTGCGAAGACGCCAACACGCCGCCGCTTGGCACGGCCGACAGGTTCGCGGCGAACCTCGCGCGCGCCGGCTACAACGCAATCCGCTTCCACCATCACGAGACCGACCTCGTTGCCGGGACCGGAGACCCCTCCGCGACAACGCTCAACCCCGAACGAATGCAGCGCTTCGACGCGCTTGTCGCCGCCTGCATCGAACACGGCATCTACATGACCACCGACATGTTTGTGTCGCGACGGGGCATTTCCTGGCGCAGCGTCGGCGAAGGCAGGGACGGCGAAATCGACATGGAGACATTCAAGTACCTCGTGCCTGTCCACGAGGGCGTGTGGTCGAATTTCACCGCGTTTGCCAGAAACTTCCTGGGGCACGAGAACCCCTATACGGGCCGCACTCTTGCGGAGGAGCCCGCAATGGTGGGCCTCTCGCTAGTCAACGAAGGGCCGCTTGACGGCAAGTCCCCCGCATGGTATGGCGAATGGCCGCAGTGGCGCAAGGCCTGGCACGACTGGCTTTCCTCGAAAAAGGCATCTGATCCGGAGCATTGGGGATGCGTAAGCGAAGCGCCGCTGCCCGATGGCTATGCCTCCCCGCAGTCGGCGGCTTTTCTCGTGTTTTTGCAGGAGGTGGAGGGGCGTTTCGCCGACCGCGTCCGCGCTTTTCTCCGCGACGAGCTCAACTGCCGGATTCCCTTGTCGAATATGAACAACGGCGTCCGGCGGGCCTTCCAGCCCGTCCGCCATGACGCATACGACTACGTCGATCTTCATTTCTACATTGACCATCCCGTTTTCCTTGGCCGCCCATGGAGTCTTCCGCAGTGGTTCCCGAACGTCAATCCACTGAAGGGGCCGAACCTTGGCGGGCTGTCGAATGTCTCGCTCCGGTTCTTCGACCGCCCGTTCACGATTTCCGAGTGGAACTACTGCGGCCCCGGACGCTTCCGGGGCCTTGGCGGCATTGCGACTGGCGCGGAGGCGGCGCTGCAGGACTGGTCCGGATTGTGGCGCTTCGCCTGGGCGCATGGCGTCGCAGGCGTGGCACATCCCGAAGAGAAGGGACTCGGGCCTTTTGACGTGGTGAATGACCCGCTTCAGCGCGCAAGCGACCTTGCCTGCGTGTTCCTCTTCCTCCGCGGCGATCTGGCTCCGCTCAAAGACGAGTTCGTTGTCGGGTTCCCGCGTTCGTCACTCGCCGTGCCGGATCCGTCGCTGAACGAATCGGCGGCGGCCAACCACGAACTGGCCCGCGCTGGCTGGTCGGCGAAAATCGGCATGGCGCTGGATGCTCCCGCATCTGTGAAAACACCAGCCGCGCCGGGACGTGATTCTCCAGTTGCGATTGACGAGGCTACGGGGCGGCTCCTCTTCTCGACGCCACGCATGGCCGGCGGTTTTGCGGAGCAGGGGGCAATCCCCGCTGGCGATGTCCGTGCGGTTGTTTCGGGTGCGCCGGCGACGGTCTGGGCCAGTTCGCTTGACGGAAACCCCATCTCGACCTCAAGAAACATTTTGGTGGCGCATATCACCGATGTCCAGCCAAGAGGGTCGAAATATGCGGACGAGGACATGAAAATCCTCCTCTCATGGGGGGAGCATAGGCGGATGTTGATGCGGCGTGGCCGGGCCGATATTTCGCTTCGCGTCGCGCCCGGCAGTTACGCGGTATATTCGCTCAACGCCGACGGGATGCGCCGGGACTCAGTTCCGTCCCGCATGGAGAAAGGGCGGTTGCTTTTCACCGCCCAGGTCGATGCAGACCCCTCGTCGGCAACATGGCTCTACGAGGTAGAGGCATCTCCATAATACTTTGAAAACCCTTGACAGATGGTTGGGGTTATGGAATAATGGGTGGTGTTTTCTACCAAATTAACACTAAGGAAAGGCAACAAACTAATGAAGGCAATGACATTTATGGCGGCTACCTTGGCTGCGGCAGTTGTGATGGCAGATGGCGGCAACCTCCGTTACAGCATCACGGTCTCGAAGTTCGAGAACAAGGCCGGATGGCACGGCCAATGGGATCTGGGCGACGCCTGGGGCACCATCCTCACGGACCAGCTAATGCAGAGCGGTCGCTTTATCGTGCTTGGCGAATCGGACATGCGCGGCGAAGCGATGGCCGAGCAGGACTTGGGCGCCAGCGGACGGACTGCTGGCGGCAAGAAGACCCCGAAAATTGGTCAAATGACCCCGGCCCAGCTTCTCGTCAAGGGTGCCATCACCCACGTTGAGGAAAACAAGAGCGGCGCAGGCGGCGGTCTCAGCTTCAAAGGTATCTCCATTGGCGGCGACAAGGGTTCTGCCGAAATCAATGTCACCATCTATGTCGTCGATTCCACCACCGGGCAGGTGAAGGCATCGAAGAGCGTCGTCGGCAAGAGCGCGAAGCGCGGCCTCCGCCTCGGCTACAGCGGCTCGGCCCTTGGTGGCCTTGGCGGCAATCTTGGCGGTTTCGAAAAGGACAACATGGGCCTTGCGACAACCGATGCCATCAACCAGGCAATGGAGTTCCTGATTGCGCAGCTTGAGTCCATCCCCTGGTCGGGCAGCGTCTCCCTTGCGAAGCCTGACAAGCTCATCATCAATCGCGGCACCCGCGAAGGCGTCTCCGTCGGCATGAAATTCAAAGTCGGCAAGGCCGAGGAGCTCGTCGATGACGACACCGGCGAAGTTCTGGACGTCGAAATGACGACGCTCGGCATCGTCACCGTCACCGATGTGAAGGAAAAGATTGCCTACACCACGCCGCTCGAGGGCGCGGAGAAGGGCATGGACGTCCTTCCTGCGGATTAGTAAATGAAAATCTTGGTGATCAATCCAGGCTCGACCTCGACGAAGATCAGCCTCTTCGAGGACGAGACCTCCCTCTTTGAGGAAAGCGTCTTCCACGACGCGCCAGAGTTGTTGAAGTTCCCGCACGTGAATGACCAGCTGCCCTTCCGGCGCCAGGTCATTCTCGACATCCTTGCGCGGCGCGGCGTGGAGCCGTCGGCAATCGACGTCTTCGTCGGCCGCGGCGGCAGCGCCCATACGCAGCCCGGCGGGGTGACTCGCATCGACCAGCGCCTCTACGACGACACCGTGGCGGCGGTTGGCGGCAGCGAGCATCCCGCCAAATTGGGCGTAATGCTTGCATGGACGCTGGCTCAGGAATTCCACCGCGAGGCATACACCCTCAACCCGACCAACGTCGATGAATACCAGGACGAGGCGCGACTCACCGGCATACGCGGCGTCTATCGCGTCTCGCACTCGCACGTCCTCAACCAGAAGGCCGTCGCCACCTTCCACGCCGAGAAGCAGGGCCGCCGCTATGAGGACTGCAACTTTGTCGTCGCGCACATCGACGGCGGCATCACCGTCAGCGCCCACCGCCGCGGCCGCATGGTCGATGGCAACATGGGTGCCGACGGCGAGGGCGCTTTCACCCCGACGCGCATAGGGAGCGTTCCCGTGCTGTCGCTGCTCGACTACATCGACGCCGGCCATACCACGAAGGACGTGCGCCTCATGTGCTCGCGCGCCGGAGGGTTCGTCAGCCTCTTCGGCACGGCGGATTCCGATGTCATCCACGCCAAGGTGGAGTCCGGTGACCCCAAGGCCACGCTTGTCTGGCGCACGATGATCTACCAGGTCTGCAAGCAGATTGGCGAGATGTCGGCAGTGCTGTGCGGCAAGGTCGATGCGATTCTCCTCACCGGCGGTCTGATGCGCTTCGCCGATGTTCTCGAAATGGTCCGCGAGCATTGCGGATGGATTGCGCCGATCTTCAGTTATCCTGGCGAAATGGAGCAGGAGGCGCTCGCCCTCTCCGTTCTCAAGGCCCTGCGCGGCCAGGAGCCTATCCTCACCTATTCCGGCAAGCCCGTTTGGAGCGGTTTCGAATGAACTTTATCGACCAAGTAAAGGCGAAGGCGCGTGCCTCGCTGAAAACCATTGTCCTTCCCGAAGGCGACGAGCCCCGCACCGTCCGCGCGGCGGCGGCCATCAAGGCCGAGGGCATTGCGCGTCCAGTCCTGCTGGGCGCGGCGGAGGCCATACGCGCCGTTGCGGAGGCGCAAGGCGCCGACATCGCCGGCATCGCCACGATTGATCCCGCCACCAGCGCGGATGCGCCGCGCTACGCCGCCATGCTGCACGAACTGCGAAAGGCAAAGGGCGTCACCGAGGAAGAGGCCGCGCGCCTCGTCGCCGACTCCATGTATTTCGGCATTATGATGGTCAAGGCCGGCGATGCCGACGGCCTCGTGTCTGGCGCCGTCCACACGACTGGCGACATGCTGCGCCCCGCGCTCCAGATCATCAAGACCAAGCCCGGCTGCAAGGTAGTCTCGTCGAGCTTCCTCATGGACTGCCCCAACCGCGCACTTGGCCACAACGGGCTGCTCGTTTACTCGGACTGCGTTGTCGTGCCATGCCCGACGGCCGAGGAGCTGGCGCACATCGCGGTCTCCGCCGCCGAGACGGCGCGCGTCCTCTGCGGCATCGACGAGCCGCGCGTCGCCCTGCTCTCCTTCTCCACGAAGGGCAGCGCCAAGCACGAGCTTGTTGAGAAGGTGCGCCAGGCAACTGAAATCGCGCACGGGCTCGCGCCCAATCTTCTTTTGGATGGCGAGATGCAATTCGACGCCGCGCTCATCCCCGAGATTGGCGCGTCGAAGGCGCCGGGAAGCGCTGTGGCAGGGCATGCCAACGTCCTCGTCTTCCCCGACCTCCAGGCCGGAAACATCGGTTACAAGATAACGCAGCGCATCGGCGGCGCCGAGGCTTTCGCCGTTTTGCAAGGCCTGGCAAAGCCCTGCAACGACCTCTCCCGAGGCTGCTCGGCGGAGGATATCGTCTCCACCGTTGCCCTCACTGCAGTCCAGGCGCAGGCGTAGTAAGACAAAAAATTTTTACGCCCGCTTGACATTCTAATCGGAAGGTGGCATATTTATTATCGGATGCGGACAGTGTTGCCCGCCCAATTAACTTCAGCGCGGAGGCGAAAACCTCCCAAACAAAAGGAAGGAACAAAACATGAACATCAAAAACAGCAAGGGCTTCACCCTCGTCGAAATGCTCGTCGTTATCGCGATCATCTCGGTGCTGGCGGCGGCCCTCTTCCCCGCAATCTCCAATGCCCTGAGCTCTGCTTCGGCAACGGCTCTCAAGCAGAAGGGTCGCGGTATCTGGGTGGCTATCACCTCCTCCAACATGGAGCGCGAGCCCCTTAACCTCGGCTCCCTCTGGCCGTATGAGTGCAGCGAAGACGCCGATGCCGGGTCGCCTGGCACCGCAGTTGCCTACTTCAACTATCTCCTCTCCGATGGTTCGACGACCACGAAGACAACGGATGACACCGATCTCCGCGTTGTTGCCGACCTCACCCCGGATACGCTTATCGCCAACGGCGTGACCGCCGCCAAGATCGGCGATACGCTTACCGAGGACAACATCGCGTGGGGCGTGGTTGTCGTTGGCGACAGCACCCCGACGGAGATTCCGTTCCTCGTCAGCCGCAACTTCCCCGGCAACGAGCCCCTCAAGCAGCAGACCCAGCCTTCCGCGGTTCCGCTCACGCTTGACGCGACTGTCAAGCCGTTCAACGCCACCCGCGCCGTTTGGGTCTCCCGCGGCGGCGGCACGTTCGATGCCCGTAAGAAATACTTCACGATTACCCAGCTGATGGGTCTCGGCGAGTGCAAGGCTCCCGATGACACCGATACCTTCACCTACTGGGCGAAGTAAGAGACGGAACAAGCCGTTCCGCGCATGAAGGAAGGGGCGACGCCATCTAGGCGCTCGCCCCTTTTTATTACCCCCTCCCTCCATCTCTGTTCTCTGTTCTCTGTTCCCTGTTCCCCGTTCCCTGTTCCCCGTTCCCTCTTCCGTTCCCCCCATTATGATTGCGCGCCTCTGCATAGAGAACGCCCCTGCTGACCGCTTCTTCGACTACGCCGTTCCAGCGGCGCTTGAAGGGCGCGTCACCATTGGCTCGCGCGTTAAGGTGCCGTTCCAGCGCCGCGCGGCAACGGGGTTCGTCGTCGAGTTGCCGGAGACCAGCCCCTTTGCAGGCAAGTTGCGGCCAATCGCATCGGTTGACGATCCATCGCCGATGATCCTTCCGTCATTGGTGGCGCTGGCGCGGTGGATGTCCGGTTACTACCTGGCGCCGCTCGGCAAGTGCCTGGAGACCTTGCTCCCTGCCCCCGTGCGTACAGGCAACACGCGGGAGAAGACGCTGCTGTATGTGGAACACGCTGGGCGCGAAGACCAGCCCCTTACACCCCGGCAGCGGGAGCTGCTTGAAAACATCGCCCGCGTTGGCGGCGGCTGGCTTGGCCAAATCTGCAAGGAGTTTTCATGCAGCCCAGAAACGCTAAAGAAGCTTGCCGCGCTTGGCGCCGTCATCATTGAGGAGCGCCAGGCGCGCCGCGACCCTCTGCGCCGCGGCCGCATTCTCCCTACACAGCCTCTCGCACTCAACCAGGAGCAGGCCGCCGCGCTGGCCGCCATTGTGGGCGCACTCTGCGCGGCCAGTGGCCGCGCAGCTCCACTCGAAAGTGGAGGCGCAAGCGCACCGGCCTCTTCCGCACCCGCAAGTGGAGGCGCAGGCGCACCGGGCTTGCGCGTGTCCGAAAGTGGAGGCGCAAGCGCACTGGGCTTGCGCGTGTCCGAAAGTGGAGGCGCAAGCGCACCGGGCTTGCGCAACGCGGGCGCCCCGCGCCCGCTCCTCCTCTTCGGCGTCACCGGCTCGGGCAAGACCGAGGTCTATCTCCAGGCTATCGCCGCCGCGCTTGAGCGCGGCCTAGGCGCCATAGTCCTCGTCCCCGAAATCTCCCTCACGCCGCAGACCGTCCAGCGCTTCGCATCGCGCTTCGGCGACCGCATAGCCGTCCTTCACAGCGCACTCTCAAACGGCGAGCGCTATGACGAGTGGCAGCGCATCCGAAAGGGCGAGGCGCGTGTCGTCGTGGGTCCGCGCTCCGCCATCTTCGCGCCCATCGAGCACCTGGGCCTCATCGTTGTCGATGAGGAGCACGAGCCTAGCTACAAGCAGGAGGAGTCGCCGCGCTACAACGCGCGCGACCTTGCCGTCATGCGCGCCCACATCGAGGGCTGCGCCATCGTCCTCGGCTCCGCAACGCCCGCGCTGGAATCGTGGAACAACGCCCGTTCGGGCAAATACACGCTCCTCCACCTCCCGCGCCGCGCAGGCGAGGGCGTCGAGATGCCGTTCGTCCACATCATCGACATGGCGCAGGAGAACGCCCGCGAGGGCCGCGCAAACGTCTTCTCAAAGGAGCTCATCACCGCCATCGGCGAAAGGCTGGAGCGTTCCGAGCAGGTAATCCTCTTCCTCAACCGCCGCGGCTACTCAACCTCCCTGACCTGCCCGTCATGCGGCTACGTTGAGACCTGCCAGCGCTGCGACATCCCCTACACATACCACCGAGCCGACAGCTGCCTGCGATGCCATATCTGCGGCGGCTGGACGCGCATCCCTGAGAAGTGCCCGGGCTGCGGCGACCCCGAATTCCGCTATTCCGGCGTTGGCACCCAGCGCGTCGAGCAGATTGTGCGGCGTTGCTTTCCCAGCGCCAAGGTCGCACGCATGGATGCCGACTCCACCTCCCGCAAGGAGAGCCACGATGACATCCTCGACGCCTTCAAGGCCGGTCGCACCGACATCCTCGTCGGCACCCAGATGATCGCCAAGGGCCTGCACTTCCCGCGCGTTACGCTCGTAGGCATCGTGAACGCCGACTCCTCTCTGAACATCCCCGACTTCCGCGCCGGCGAGCGCACCTTCCAGTTGCTGGCGCAGGTCTCGGGCCGCACGGGACGCGGCGCAATTCCCGGCGAGGTGTTCGTGCAGACCTTCTCCCCGGAGCATCCCGCAGTCAAGATGGCGCGCACAGAGAACTACGAGGGCTTCGTTGACATAGAGCTTCCGCAGCGTCTCGCCCTTGGCTACCCGCCCTTCACGCATCTCACATGCGTGACAGTCGCCGGCCCAGACGAGCGCCTCACCGGCGTGCTGGCCGGCCGCCTCCGCGCCGCACTCTGCGCGGCCAGTGACCGCGCAGCTCCACTCGAAAATGGAGGCGCAGGCGCCCAGGGCTTGCGCGAGTCCGGAAGTGGAGGCGCAAGCGCACCGTCCGTGCGCGTATCCGAGGTCTGCCCCGCCGCCCTTGCCAAGGCCGATGGCATCTACCGCTTCCAGATAGTCCTGCGCGCCACCTCCGCCATGCGCACCAACGCCATTGTCAAGGCCGCTCTCGCCGCCGTCCCCGTAGAGGCGCCCTTCCGCGCCACAGTCGATGTCGATGCCTTCAGTTTCTAACCCCGTTTCCTAATTTCCGCCATGCTATACGCCATAGTCTCTGATCTCCACGCCAACCTCGTCGCATGGAACGCCGTTCTTGCCGATCTCTCCGCAATGAAGGCGCAGAAGATCATCTGCCTAGGCGACGTTGTCGGCTATGGCCCAGATCCATCGGAGGTGCTGGAGTCGGTCTATCGCCATGTCGATGCCTTCGTCATGGGCAACCACGACGCTGTTGTAGCCGGCAAGATGGATCCCGATTGCTTCAACGACCATGCCCGGGAGATGGTTGAATGGAGCGCCTCCCGAATCTCCAGCCGCGGCCGCGCCTTCCTTGGCCGCCAGCCCCTGGTGCTTGACTGCGGCGGCTTCGTCTGCGTCCATGGTTCGCTGGAAGCGCCCGCCGCGTTCAACTACATCCTTTCGCCCGACGAGGCCCTCGCCTCCTTCCGCGCCACGGACAAGCAGCTGATCTTTGTCGGCCATACGCACCAGCCTGGGTTGGCCGTCATCGGCGCATCGGGCGTGGCACATCTCCTGCCGGCGCAGGACTTCGAACTGGAGCAGGGCAAGCGCTTCATCGTCAATGTGGGTTCGGTGGGCGACCCTCGTGACGAAGACCCGCGAGCCTCCTACTGCCTTTACGACGACGCCACCGGCGTAGTCTCTTTCCGCCGCGTGGCCTTTGACTATTCGGCGCTGACCGAGCATGTAAAGGCGGCGGGCCTGGCGCCTGATTCCATCCCGCTTCTTCGGCGAGATCCCGTGCCTGGCCGCGAGCCCGTCCGCGAAACGCTTGGCTTTGCGCCGCCGAGTCGCGAGGCCGCCATGGCGCGCGGCGTTGCCGAGCGCGCGGAGCTGGCCAAGCTTGGCCGCGCGAACCGTCGGCTTCGCATGGCGACCGCATTCCTGGCCGTTGTCATCGCCGCCCTCGCGGGGGTCATGGTGGGAATCTTAACGCGTCCAAAGCCCTCTCCCTTTACTCCGGCCGCCCCGCTTCCGCCAATTGAGGCCATAGTCCAACGCGATACCGAACGCCAGCTGCTTCCTGAAATTCCTTCTGGAAACGGCGTGCTACCACATGATTCCGAAATCATGGGGTGGCGCTACTCCATCGTTGATCCCAAGCGCCAACGCGTCTCTCTCGTTACGGAGCAAGGTAGCGGACTCCCCGCTATCTTGATTGAGAACGACGACCGCCTGCCCTTTGTTCTGGAGGCGCCGCGCTGGCGCCACAACGGCTTCGCCGCGGGATTGCGCTTCCAGGCCACCGTCAAAGCTCGTGCGGAAGAGAACTTTTCCGGCGGCGCCACCTTCCGTGTTGTGGCCAACCCCGATGCGCAAGGAGAACGCACGCTTATGAACGAGGACCTTCTCCTTACGCGTCCGGGGGTGCTCCAGCTAACGCAACGCACAATGGAAAAGAAGAGCGCCGTCCGCATCAAAGCCGATGACGAGGAAATAGTCTTCCGCATTGAGGCCACCTTCCAGGGTTCGCTTCTTATCTGCGACCCCACCCTCCGCGCCATCAAATAAACCCGTTCCCCAATTTTCACATTGGCTGCTGGCTGTTTCCACATTTTCACAATCCTCCCCATTCCCCGTTCCCCATTCCCCGTTTCCTCCACACTGTTCCCCGTTCCCCATTCCCCGTTCCCCTCTTATGAACGACACACTGAAACTCGCAATCGCCGAACTTGAGAAAGCGCAAAGCATCGCCATCGTCACGCACCGAGGCCCTGATGGAGACGCCATCGGATCATCCCTCGCCCTCGCCCTGCTTTTGGAGGGGCAGGGGAAGGAGGTGACCCTCTATGCGCGCATCGAGGACATAGGCGCACCGCGCGTCCTCGAGGGCCTTGATCGCCTTGTCCGCCCGGAGCTGGCCGAATCGGCAAAGCGTCCCGATCTTCTTGTCTGCCTTGACTGCGCCTCTATTGAGCGCGTTTCCGTTCCCTTCATCCGCGACAACCTCGACTCCTTCCATATCCTCAACATCGACCACCACGAGAGCAACCCGCGATTTGGAGCGGTTAGCTGGGTTGTTGACGACGCCTCCTCGACTGGAGAACTCGTCTGGACGCTCGCCAAGGCCGCAGGATGGCCCCTTTCGCGCATGATAGCCGAGGCGCTCTGGGTGGCCGTCGTAACCGATACCGGCCGCTTCTCATATTCCTGCACGCATGCCTCCACCCTCGAATGCGGCGCCGACCTCATTCGTTGCAGAGTCCGGCAGTCTTTCCTAAATGACGAGATATTCGCAAAGGCGGCCTTGGGCGTGATGCGCCTTCGCGCCCGCGCCTACGCCTCGCTGCAGATCTGGTTCGGTGGAGCCGTAGCCATCATAAGGCTCGATGCCCCCGACTATGCCGCCTGCGGATGTTCCAAGTCCGACAGCGAGGACTTCGTGGACATTCCCCGCGCCGTTCGTGGCATCAAGCTGGCGATTTTCTTCTATCGCAGCCGCGAGGACGAATCTTCCACCCATCTCAGCATTCGCGCCTACGACCCCGTGAGCGCCAGCGCGTTCGCCGCCCTCTTTGGCGGAGGCGGCCACCGCGTCGCCGCCGGCGCAACGATTAAAAACTGCAGTGTCGCAGAGGCAATGGAGCGCGCCCGCGCCGCGCTTCCCGCCTTCCTTGCGCCCGCGCCCGCGCCCGCAATTTGATATAATGTTCCAGATTGCATGTCGCAAGACCCAGGCAATGTTAACAACTCATCGGACATTGGAACGAACAACACCATGAAGGCACTGATTACAGGCATTACGGGCCAGGATGGCTCCTACCTCGCTCAACATCTCCTCAACCTCGGCTATGAGGTTTACGGCATGATGCCGCGCCGCTCCACCCCTACGGTCTGGCGTCTTGAATACCTCGGCATCCTTGACCGCGTCAATCTTCTCGAGGGCGACCTTTCCGATATGGCCGCCTGCATGCGGGCCGTCGCCGAGGTGCACCCGGACGAGGTTTACAACCTCGGCGCCCAGAGCTTCGTCGCCACTAGCTGGAAGCAGCCCGTCCTAACGGCGCAGGCCACCGGCATGGGCGCCCTAAACATGCTCGAGGCCATCCGCACCATCAAGCCCGACACCAAGTTCTACCAGGCCTCCACCTCCGAGATGTACGGCGGCCTCCGCGACCGCCCGCTTCAGGATGAGAACACGCCCTTCCACCCGCGCAGCCCCTACGGCGTAGCCAAGCTCTTCGCCCACTGGTCAACGGTCAACTACCGCGAGAGCTACGGCATTTTCGGCTGCTGCGGAATCCTCTTCAACCACGAGTCCCCGCTGCGCGGCATCGAGTTCGTGACCCGCAAGGTAACCGACGCCGTCGCCCGCATCAAGCTCGGCAAGCAGAAGGATCTCCATCTCGGCAACATCGACGCCAAGCGCGACTGGGGCTTCGCCGGCGACTACGTCAAGGCAATGCACCTCATGCTCCAGCGCGACAAGCCCGACAGCTATGTCGTCGCCACCGGCGTCACCACGACCGTGCGCGACATGTGCCGTATCGCCTTTGGCCATGTGGGCCTCAACTATGAGGACTACGTGGTCATCGACCCCAAGTTCTACCGCCCCGCCGAGGTTGAAATCCTCATGGGCGACCCCACTAAGGCCCAGCAGCAGCTTGGCTGGAAGGCCGAGACCTCCCTTGAGGAGTTGATGGCGATGATGGTCGATGCCGACCTGAAGCGCGTGAAGGAAGGCCGGTAGGGATGCGGGTTCTAGTGACGGGTGCGGCCGGCTTCGTGGCACCATACATGGTGCGCGAGCTCTGCTCGCGTGGCCATGAGGTCGCCGCCACCGATGTCGTCGCCCGTCCTGATTCGCAGGCTCTGTCCTGCGTTTTCATCCCCTGCGATCTCTGCTCCGTAGAGGCTGTCCGCGCCCTCGTGGAACAGGTGCGCCCCGATGCCTGCATCCACCTCGCCGGTGTCTCCTTCGTGCCGGATGCCGCCAAGAATCCGGGCCGCCTTTACGCAATCAACGTCGGCGGCACCCTCAATCTTCTTGACGCCCTCGTCGAGGAATCCCCCGGCACCCGCTTCCTCTTCGTCTCCACCGCGCAGGCATACGGCTGCACGTTCAATCCGAACGACGCGCCCGTCATCGAGGAGGCCCCGCTCTACCCGCTCTCGCCATACGCCATCTCCAAGGTCGCCAGCGAGTCCGCCACACGCGCATACGGCCTCTACCGGGGCCTCGACATCCGCATCGCCCGGCCGTCCAACCACACCGGCCCCGGCCAGTCGCCAAAGTTCGTCGCTCCATCCTTTGTGGCGCAGGCGCGCGAAATCCTCGCCGGAACCAGGACGTCCTACTCCGCCGGCAACCTCGACAGCGGCCGCGACTTCTCCGATGTCCGCGACGTCGTCGCGGCCTACGCCGACATTCTCGAGCATGGCGAACGCGGCACCACCTACAACATCTGCGCCAGTCACCGCATCACCATCCGCGCCCTTCTAAACCGAATCATGGCCATATCCGGCGCGCAGGCGCCTATCGAGACCAACCCCGCCTTCTACCGTCCAACCGATTTCTCCCGTCTTCTCGACACCTCCCGCCTCCGCGCCCTGTGCTGGGTTCCGCGCTATAATCTCGACACGACACTCAAGGACATGCTCAATCACTAAAAATGCAAAAGACCTACATTTCAGCTGATCGCCAGTGCCGCGACTCCTTCGCCTTCGCCCGCATGATTTGGGATACCGGATACCGCCCCGACCTCCTCATTGGACTCTGGCGCGGCGGCACACCCATCGCCATCTCCGTCCACGAGTTTTTCGTTTACATGGGCCACTCCTGCGCCAACCTCCCCGTCAAGTGCTCCTCATACGCCGGGATGTCGCAGACTTCAACATTCTCAATCGACCTTCCCGAGAAGTTCAACACCTCCCTCACGCCGGGAAAGAAGATTCTCGTCGTGGATGACGTCTTCGACAGCGGTCAAACCGCCGCCAAGATCAAGAAGCTTCTCACCGATGCCGGATGCGAGCCGAAGATCGCGACCCTCTATTACAAGCCGGCCAACAACAAGACCGACATCGTTCCCGACTTCTACCTCCACTCCACCAACGAGTGGATTGTCTTCCCGCACGAACTTGAAGGCCTCACGCTGGACGAGATCCGCTGCAAGGATCCCGACATCGTCCAGTTCTTCACCTAAGCCCGACATGAAAAAGCTCCTCGAAAAAATCGCCACGATGCATTTCCTCGTCGTTGGCGACCTGATGCTTGACCACTACCTCTGGGGCGACGCCACCCGCATTTCGCCGGAGGCGCCGGTGCCAGTCGTCAAGACCGAGCGCGACACCTTCACAGCCGGCGGCGCCGCAAACGTCGCCTCCAACCTCCGCGCCCTTGGCGCATCCGTGGAGCTCGTCGGCACCATTGGCGACGATGAAAACGGCCACCGCCTGCAGGCGGTTCTCTCTTCCGCAAATGTCGCCTTCGACCCCACCCTCGCCTCCTCCTCGCGCCCGACCATCCTCAAGCAGCGCGTGATGTGCCGCAACCAGCAGCTCTGCCGCATCGACCGCGAAGCCGCCCCCGCCGCCTACGCCCTGCCCGAAGAATGGCTTGAGAGCCGCCTTGCAGCAAAAATCGAGACCGCCGACGCCGTCCTGATTTCCGACTACGCGAAGGGAGTCGTGACCCCGGCGCTGATTGCGCGCATCCAGGCGCTCGCCGCCGGACGCAAGCCCGTCTCGCTCGATCCCAAGCCCCGCCAGGGCCTGACATTCACCGGCCTCGACATCATTACGCCCAACCGCGCCGAAGCCTTCCAGCTGGCCGGCATCCAGCCGCCACCAGCCGGAGAGCCTTTCCCCGCCGAGGCCCTCTGCCGCACCCTCCACGAGCGCCATGCAACGCGCCTGCTCGTGATCACCCTTGGCGAAGAGGGGATGCTCCTCTCCACAGGCGGCAAGCCGATGGCGCACATCCCCACCGCCGCCCGCGCGGTCTTCGACGTCTCCGGCGCCGGCGATACCGTCAACGCCGTCCTCACGGCGGCCATCGCGGCTGGCGCCGCGCCCGAAACGGCCGCCGCCCTCGCCAACCAGGCGGCCGGCGTCGTTGTCGAAAAGCTCGGCACCGCCACCGCCACCCCCGCCGAAATCCTCGCCCATGCGGGATAATTCCCGCCGCCCCGATATGGAAAAGAACGCTCAAGCCATTGTTTCTTTCCGTCCTATCGGCGCAGCCGCAACCCGTCCTGCCGGCGCAACCGCAACTCGTCCTGTCGGCGCAGTCCTTCAGACTGCGCCAGCGCAGGGTGCGGGGCGCGAAGCCCCGCCCGCTCTTTTCCTTGACCGCGACGGCACCCTTATCCACGACCCCGGCTATCTCCACGAGCCTGACAAGGTCGCGCTCCTGCCTGGCGTCGCCGCGACCATCCGCGCCCTTCGCGATGCCGGAGTTCTCCTATTCCTCTTCACCAACCAGAGCGGCCCTGCGCGCGGCCTCTGCACCATCGACGATGTCATCGCCTGCAACGACCGCATGGCCGAGCTTATCGGCATTGACGCCCCCTTTGATGGCGTATGCCTGGCCACCGAGCCGCCTGACACCGAGGGCGGCTACCGCAAGCCCTCCCCGCGCTTCATCCTCGAAACCATCGAGAAGTTCCACTTGGATCCCAAGCGCTGCCTTGCCGTAGGCGACAAGCGCCGCGACCTCGAGGCCGCCTTGCGCGCCTCCATTCGCGCCGTCCGCATTTCCGCCGACATCGACGATCCCGCCGCCGCCGCCTACGCCGCCGCCAACGAAATCCCCACCATCTCCGACTTCGCCGATTTGTTACAAATTCTCTCTTCCCTCTTCCCCCCATCCTCCTGTTCCCCGTTCCCCACACACTGTTCCCCGTTCCCCATTCCCCGATCCCCCATGAAAAACACCGTTCTTACAGTAACACGCGCAGAAGCCGGCGCATCCCTTCAGGAGTTTCTCGCCCGCCGCCTTTCCCTTTCCCGCCGCGCAGCCAAGGACCTTCTGGACAAGCGCCTCGTATGGGTCAATCGCCAGTGCATCTGGATGGCACACCACTCCCTCAAGGCCGGCGATGTTGTCGAAGCCCAGGCTGCCACCCCTGCCCGCCGTGTCGGCACCCGTCCTGTCGGCGCAGGCCCTCAGGCTGCGCCAGCGCGGGGTGCGGGGCACGAAGCCCCGCCTGCAGCGCCTCACATCCGCGTCCTTTCCGAGAACTCCAACTACCTCTTCGCCGACAAGCCCTGCGGCGTTCTCTCCATCGGCCCCGGCGGCATGGAGGAGATTCTTCGCCTCCAGCTTGGCAACCCGGATATCCAGGCAGTCCATCGCCTCGATCGCGACACATCCGGCTGCATGCTCTTCGCTAAAACCCCCGCCGCGCTTGACGCCGCTATCTCCATCTTCAAGACCCGCCGCGTAAAGAAGCTCTACCAGTTCGTCGCCGCCGGCCGCATCGAGAACAACCCCACCACCATCACCGACCCCATTGACGGCCAGCCGGCCAAGACCACCATCCGCCGCATCTCCTGCAACGACGACGCGACTTTCGGCTCCGCCCGCATTGAGACTGGCCGCACCCACCAGATCCGCATCCACCTCGCCGGAATACGCCATCCCGTCTTGGGCGACCGCGTCCACGGCCTCAAGAAGGGCGCAGACCCGCGCCTGTTGCGCGTTCCGCGCCAGATGCTTCACGCGACCGAGCTTGAGCTTCTCGACCCGCTTGGACGCGGTGCCCTGCGCGCGCACAGCCCGCTTCCGGCCGACTTCCGCCGCTGTCTCCAGATGTTCCGGCTCTAGCGCCCATGCCCCGTGTCCGCTTCATAACCCTAGGCTGCCGCCTCAACCAGGCGGAGGAGGCCATCTTCGCCGCCGATTTTTCAGCCAATGGCTGGGATGTGGCCTTTGGCGGCGATGATGCCGGCGCCGATGGTCAGGAAGTGGTCGTCCTCCACAGCTGCGCCGTGACGCGCATGGCCGAGCGCAAGACCTTGCAGGCGATTCGCGCCCTCAAGCGCGTCGATCCCACCAAGACCGCGCCAATAGTGGCCGTGACAGGCTGCGCCACCGCTGCGCTTCCGGAGCAGGTTTTGCGCGCGGCCGGCGCCGACCTGATAATCCCGCGCACCCAATACGCCAACCTCCGTTTCGCCATTGAAGCCGCCATCGCCGTCTCTTCAGGTTTTGCACCCGCCGCTCCGCCGGCGGGGCGCGCAAGCTTGCGCGAAAGGCCATATTTGCGCCCTGGCCGCCACCATGCCATGCTAAAGGTGCAGGATGGCTGCGACTTCCGTTGCGCCTACTGCATCGTTCCCTACACGCGCGGCCCGGCGACATCGCGCCCCTTTGCCGAGTGCGTCGCCGAGGCCACGGCCATGGCAAAGGCTGGAGTGCCGGAAATCGTAATGACCGGTTGCAACCTCGCATGCTACCGCGATGGGGTAGCCGGCTTGCCGGAGCTTGCCGCCGCCGTCTGCGAGGCCGTCGCGCCAATGGGCGCAACAGTTTCGCTTGGCTCCGTGGAGCCGGCCATCTGCGACGAGGCCATAGTCGCCCTGATGCTTGCGCACAAAAACCTGAAGCGCTTCGTGCATCTCCCCATCCAGAGCGGCGACAGCAAGGTCCTCGCCCTCGCGCGGCGCCGCTACAACGGCGAACGCATACGGGAAATCCTCACCCTCTACCGCAAAAAAGTGCCGAACCTCTTTCTCGGTGCGGACTTCATCACCGGTCTTCCCGGCGAGGACGAAGAAGCCTTTCAGCGCACTTGCGACCTCGTGAAAGAGTTTTCATTCGACCACATCCACGTCTTCCCATATAGCCCGCGCCAGGGCACGGCGGCGCTGGCCCTCCCCGACATCCCATCCCGCGCCGTCGCCCGCGCCCGCGCCGCCCGCCTCCGCACCCTAACAGCTTAACTTCCCCCTTCTCCCAACCTCTAAACTTCCAAACATCCAAGGCGCGTCAGCGCCAAACTTCTAAACTTCTCAACTTTTCAACCTCCCAACTTTTCAACTTTTCAACTTCTCAACCTCCTATGTCCGTAATCATCGCACTAGACTTCCCCTCGGCCACCGAAACCCTGCAATTCCTCGATCCCTTCCCGCCGAACGAACGGCCATTCGTCAAAATCGGGATGGAGCTCTTCTATGCCGAAGGGCCTGGCATCGTCAGCGAACTGAAGCGGCGCGGGCATGGCGTGTTCCTCGACCTCAAGCTCCACGACATCCCCAACACCGTCAAACGCGCCATGGCGCGGCTCTCGGCCCTTGGCGCAGACATTGTGAACGTCCATGCCGCCGGAGGCACGGATATGATGCGCGCCGCGCTGGAGGGGCTTGTGCGGCCAGACGGCACCCGCCCGCTGCTGATAGCCGTAACCCAGCTAACATCCACTTCGCCGCAGATGCTGCGCGACGAACTTCTCATTGGCGCGCCGATGGAGGAGACGGTGCTCCACTACGCCGAGAACGCGCGGGCCGCTGGCTTGGACGGCGTTGTCTGCTCGCCGCTGGAGGCCGCAGCCGTCAAGGCGCACTGCGGCGCAGGCTTCCTGGCAGTAACGCCGGGTGTCCGCTTTGCGGACTCCTCCGCCGACGACCAGAAGCGGGTAATGACGCCGGAGCAGGCTTTCGCCGCCGGTTCTGATTACATCGTCATGGGCCGCCCGATTACACGCGCCCAGGATCCCGTTGCCGCATGGAGGCGTGCAGAGGCCGCCGCTACGGTGGCTTCGCGTTAGCGCTCGGAAGACTCTTCTGCGGCTTCGCGCGAGACGAACTTGTGGATGCGGATGGCGTCGCGCGCCATCAGCAGCGCCATTAGCGCGATCAGCAGCACAGCAAAGGCGGTGGTGACATATTCGACGAACTTCCGCGAAGGACGCCGCCGCGTTACGATTTCAACCAATGCGAAGAGGATGTGGCCGCCGTCGAGCACGGGCAGCGGCAGCAGGTTGATGATCGCAAGGTTGATGCAGAGGAAGCGCAGGAAGCCCATCGAGCGGAAGAAGCCTTTGTGGACTTCGTTCCAGAGGATGAAGAGCAGGGTGCCGGGGCCGCCCATGCCGCTGGCGGCGCGCTTCTGCTCGCCTTTTGCCTTCGGCGCGACGAGTGCGCCGAGCATGCGGAAGATGGAGTTCGCATCCGAGGTGAGCTGGCGCCAGGGGTTGCGGTAGGTCATCCATTGCGGTATGGACGCCGCGGGGTTGGAGAAGGCGATGCCTATAATGTGGCGTCCGAGTTCTTCGTCGAACTTGGGGAGAAGCGTGAAGGTCAGGGTCTGGATCGGACCGCCACGGCGCGCCGCCCTTTCTACGACGAGTGTCACTTCGTTTGTCCCCGCCTCCCGGACAATGTCCACGGCGTCCATCGGCGAGGTTGGCGTCTTGCCGTTGATTGTTGCCACGCGGTCGCCGCGCATGATTGAGGAATTCGCCGCCGGCGATTCCGGAGCGATGTCGGCGACTTCGCTGTCTAGCCATGGCGTGATGCCGTCAAGCCGCAGAAAGCCGGAGTCATCGTCCTTCTTCACCGGCAGGGTCAGTTCAACCTCCTTGCCGTCGCGCAAGACTGTTGCTTGCAGGCCCTCCTCGGCATCGCCGGCGAGATGGCACTCGATGACCACGTCACTCCAGAAGGAGACGCGGCGTCCGGCGATAGCCACGATCTCGTCGCCGGCGCGGATGCCGCAGGCTTCGGCGCGTTCGCCCTTGATGGAGCCAATGACCGTTCCCTCGCCGCCGAAGTCGGACTTAGGCGCGAAGGCGCCAATGAGCAGGGCTAGCGCGATTGCAAGCACGACGTTGCCTGCCGGGCCGGCCAGGGCGACAAGCACTCGCTTCCACGCAGCCATCGGCGGTGCGGAAGCGGATGGCGCGTCCGCGTCGCCCGTCCCGTCCTTGTCTTCGTCTTTGTCGTCCTCCTTGTGGCCGCCTTGGATTACATCCATCGAGGATGGGTCGAGCTGGGGCAGGGCGACATAGCCGCCCAGCGGGATGCAGCCGATGCGGTATTCGACACCATTGACCTTCTTCTTCCAGATGGCCGGCCCGAAGCATATCGAAAAGGCATCGACCTTGAAGCCAAGGCGTCGCGCCACGATGAAGTGGCCATACTCGTGGATCATGATCGCCAGGAAGAATAGCAGCACCACCCCGGCGATCCCGCCAGCTATTTGAAGGATTGTCGTAATCATGCTTTCTTATTGCAGCCGGAGCAGCACTCGCATGCGGGGTCGCGGCCCTTCCAGCAGTAGGTGCAGACGCGGTTTTCGGGAACGCCGAGCGCTTCGAGCATGTCGTCGAGCCGCTGGTATTTGAGTGAGGTCAGCCCCAGGCGCGCGCGGATGCGCTCCACCATCTGCTGGTGCTTGTCGGACTTCGGATCGACGAAGTCGTCCATGTTGGCGTTGGGGCCGTCGATCTCCTGGGCGGTGCGCCGCGCGATTAGCTCGTTCTCCGAGCTGGAGCGGGAGAAGTTCAGGAACTTGCAGCCGAAGAGGAGCGGCGGGCATGCAACGCGCATGTGGACTTCACTTGCGCCGTTGTCGTAGAGGCGGTGCGCCTGGTCGCGGAGCTGCGTCCCGCGGACGATGGAGTCGTCTAGGCAGACGATGCGCTTGCCCTGGATGAAGTCGGGGATGGCGATCAGCTTCTTGTTGGCGATCAGCTGGCGGCGCGACTGGTCGGGCGGCATGAAGCTGCGCGGCCAGGTCGGCGTGTATTTGACGAAGGGGCGCTTGTAGGGAATGCCCGTCTGGTGAGAGAATCCCAGGGCGTGCGCCACGCCGCTGTCGGGGACGCCGGTCACGATGTCCGCATCGACGGGGCTGCGGCGGGCCAGCGCCGCGCCGTTCAGGTAGCGCATCTCCTCGACGTTTACGCCCTCGTATTTGGAGGACGGGAAGCCGAAGTATATCCAGAAGAATGTGCAGAAGCGCATCTCGGGGCGCGGTAGCGAGAGGATTTGCTCGCCGTTGGCCGAAATGCGGACGATTTCGCCGGGGCCAAGGTCGCGCACGGGGGTGTAGCCCAGGTTGGCGAAGGCGGTCGATTCCATGGCCACCGCATAGCCGCCGTCGCAGTCGCGCGCGAGGATGACAGGCGTCCGCCCGTAGCGGTCGCGCATGGCGATGACGGAGCCGTCGTCGGTGAGGAGGAGCAGTGAGCATGAGCCTTTCACCACTTCCTGGATACGCATGAGGCCGTCGAGGAGCGTTGGCTCGGTGTCGATGATCGCGGATATGAGTTCGGTCGGGTTGATGCCCAGCCCCGTTGTTGAGGAGAAGTGGCCGCGCCGCGCCGCGAAGAGTTCACGGAGGATCTCGTTGGCGTTGCCGATGAAGCTCACCGTCACGATGGCGTATGTGCCATGGTGCGACGCGACGAGCAGCGGCTGGTCCTCGAAGTCCGAGATTACGCCGATGCCGGCGCGCCCGTGGAACTCGTCCAGTTCCTCTTCGAATTTCGACCTGAACTGCGCATTGGAGATGTCGTGGATGATTTTGCGAAATCCCCTGTCGCCGAAGACCGCCATGCCCGCACGCCGAGTTCCGAGGTGGGAATGGTAGTCCGTTCCGTAGAAAAGGTCATTAACGCACTCGCGTTTAGATACTACTCCAAAAAATCCGCCCATAGCAATACTATTATACAAAACTCTCTTGTTTTCTGCCGCCCCGCCCTCTCAACACCACTCCTATCCGGAACCCGAATCCTGAAAATATAGTAAAATGATTCGGAGTTAATTCCATGAGCCTACTGACCTACAGACGAAAGTGGATGCTGGCCGGTTTCCTCGCCGCCTTTGCCGGGGACTGGCTTCTTGCCATTCGCGGCTCGCCTACCCGTTCCCCCGGATTTCTCGCCGGAGTGGCTTGTTTCGCCGCCGCGCATCTCCTTTGGTCCGTTGGACAGCTACGCGAGGCCCATCCCCGCTGGCGCCCCTTTCTGGTTGCGGCCATCCCGCTTCTCCTCTTCACGGGCGTCCGCGTTGCCCCGGTCCTGCCAATGGCGACCGCGATTGCAATCGTCGCCTACGCCGCCGTGAGCGCCTTTTCGCTTTCCGTCGCCTCTTCCTCCCCGCGCCGCGCCTACGCCATCGGGATTTCGCTTTTGGTCTTCTCCGATATCATGATTGGTGGCCGCATCATCCATGCGCCAGGGTATGGCAGCCTCGTGGGGCCGTTCTACATCGCGGCGGAACTATGCCTCCTCGCTTCATTCTTCATGCGCGATGAGGTACGGCCTGTCGCCAGGCAGGTGCGCGACCCCCTTCGCCTGACCCTCTCCCTTGGCGCCGTCGCGGCCATTTGCTTCCTTGCGGCGATGGCGACCTTCCCGGGCAGCGGCTACAACCCCTGTATGCGGATGCTCAGTGCATTGGGCCGCACAGTCGTCCGCGAAATCGAATGGCCCTGGTGCCATTTCTTTTTCACCATCGGGATGGCGGCATCTGCTGGCGCGTCTCTGGCGACACTGCTTTCGCTGCGCGACCGCGTCACTGGCGGCCGCCGCGCCGCCCTTTCGTGGGGCGCGGCAATCAACGCCGCCGGACTCCTCTCCATCGCCGCTGTTCCGGAAAACATCAGCATGCCCTTCCACAATGTCGGCTGCTGGCTGGCCGCAATAGGCGGTGGCACGGCGCTTCTCGCTCTCAACCGCCGCGTGTTTAGCCGCGCCTGGACGATTTCCCTGCTCTCGATAGTCGGGCTTTTCAGCATCGCGGTTGGCATGCATGCCTTAAAACTCATTCGCTTCGCCCCATCCGTTCCGACTTTGCAGAAGGCGCTGATCGTCTCCTTCACTGCCTGGCTAGTCCACCTTGCCTGGTGCGCACGCCCGCGCAGCCGCAAGGCCGCCATTCTCCTTTCCCTCGTCCTTCTCGCCTTCGTCTCCCTCCTCGCCTACATCCTCATCCCGTTCCCCGTTCCCCGTTCCCCGTTCCCCGTTCCCCGTTCCCCCTTCCCAACTTCTCAACACTCGCTGACCTCTGACGAACGCGCCGCCCTGTGCTGGCTCGACCATGTCACGGGGCTTCTCCCACAGGACGAGGAGCGCGAGTGGTGGGACATTGGCGGGTCGCAGCACGGCCTTTTCGCCAAGCGCTACCACATCGCCTTCTGCGGCTACGCCGCCGCCGCCATAGGCTGGCGCGGCGGGGAAGTCGAGCGCCAGGTCGCCGCCCGCATCCTGCTCCGTTGCATCGGACGCTACATCCGCAATGATGTCTGGGGATATTCAATGTCCAAGTCCTATTGGGGCCGCAAGCCCTGGGCGCCAGACCCCTGCTACCGTGAAAACGTAATGTTCACCGGCCACCTGCTTCAGCTCCTCGCCCTCTACGAAACCTTCTCCGGCGACAAAAGTTTCTGGCGGGAAGGCTGGGATTTCGTATGGCGCGATGGCCGCAGCGTCCACTACGATGTGGAGAAGCTTATTGGCGTTACCGTCCACCAGATGCGGCGCGGCCCGAATGGCGGAGTCTGCTGCGAGCCTGGGCTCATGTTCTTCCCCTGCAACAATCACCCGCATGTCGCCCTCGCCCTTTTCTCGCGGCTTGGCCATGGCGACTGGTCTGGCGACGCCCGCCGCTGGGAGAAGTGGGCGCTCCGGCGCTTCCGGCGACCAATGTTCGGAGGCGGGGCGCTAAATCTCGTCTGGCATGCGCGTTCGAACATCATGTTCCCGCGTGGCAACAACGGACTCGACGGCTGGTCGCTAGTCTGGTATGAGCCGTGGGCCACCGACCGGGCGTCCGCCCTGACCCTCTGGAACGAAGCCGCAGCATGCATCGACTGGGCGACCCTTGAAAAGCCGGATGTCGCTACGGATGGGGAATATGACCCATGCGATCCTGCCGCCGGCGTTTCGCAAGTCGCCTCGGCCGCATTCCTTTCCGCTGCGGCGCGCGCGTGTGACGATATTGCCACAGCCGAGCGCCTTGAAGGCATTACAGACCGTAATCTCGTCCGCAAAGACGGTATGCTCTGGCTGGACATTGACCGTGAATGGCGCGTTGGCGCTACCGCCATCCGAATCATCGCCCTTACGGAGGCAAATGGCTTCCGCTTCCGCGACATCCTCAAAAGTCGCCCCTAATCCCACTTTTTTCTTCGCCCTCCATACCCTCTGTGGCGAAATATTAACGATTATTAACACTTGTCAATAATTTTGTTAATAATATTTAATAATACCACGCAAAAACCCTATTTCAAAGCCTATTGCAGTATTAAAACAACTTCACCGCACAGCGACCATTGTTGTCTTGAAGGGACTGTCCCCATAAGACAAAAGCGGCAAACAGTGTTCCCGTTGATGCGGCTATTAAAGCGCCTTGACGCCGGCGAGCTGGAGGCGGATGACGCTCTGGATGTGGCAGATTGCTATAGCCAGAGCGTCGGCGGCGTCTTCCGGCGGAGTGGTTTGGAGGCCAAGCAGCGACACGACCATCTTCTGCATCTGCTCCTTGGTGGCGTTGCCCCAGCCGGCAACCGCCTGCTTCACGCGGCGCGGCTCGTGCTCGAAGACCTGAAGCCCAGATTCTGCGCAGGCCGCAATCGCGACCCCGCGCGCCTCGCCCAAAATGAGCGTGGTGTTCACGAACTTGGAGTAAAAGACACCCTCCACCGCCACGACATCGGGCTTGAATTCGCCGACGACGTTCAACAGCGTCTGGCGGATGTTCAGCAGACACTGGGAGAGCGGCAGCTTGGGCGGGTTCTTTATGGTGTCAAACCCCACCCCGTAAATGCGGCCGTCCCTGCTCTCCACCAGGCCGAGGCCCGTGGATCGCAGGGACGTGTCAATGCCCAAAACGAGCATGGTTCTTTGACTGCCTACTCGGCGTCTTCCGCTTCGAGGGCCGCTTCGACCTCGTCGCTGACTTCCATGTTGTGATAGACGTTCTGCACGTCGTCGTTGTCCTCGAGGGCGTCGACGAACTTGTTCACCGCCTTGGCGACGGCGATGTCGGAGACCATCGCGGTACTCATCGGGACGAGCGTGGACGCCTCGGCGCTGACGGTCGGGATGCCGGCCTTTTCAAGGGCGTCGCTGATGGCCTGGAAGGTGTCGGAGGTGCAGGAGATTTCGAAGGAGTCGCCAGTGTTCTCCACATCGTCAGCGCCGGCGTCGAGGGCGAGCATCATGATGTTGTCCTCGTCCTGGCCCTCGGCGTCAACCACGATGAGGCCCTTGCGCTCGAAGTTGCGCGAGACGGCGCCCACCTTGGCGAACTCGGAGTTGTTTTTCTTGAAGATGTTGCCGATTTCGGCCGCCGCGCGGTTCTTGTTGTCGGTCAGCACGTTCACGATGATGCCGACGCCGCCCGCCGCGAAGCACTCGTAGTTGATTTCTTCGAAAGCCGCCGCGCCGGCAAGTTCGCCAGTGCCCTTCTTGATGGCGTTCTCGATGTTGTCCTTCGGCATGTTGGCCTTGCGGCCCTTCTCGATGAGAGTGCGCAGGGCGGGGTTGGTATTCGGATCGCCGTTGGATTTTGCGGCGATCATGATTTCCTTCGCGATGCGCGAGAAGATCTTGCCGCGCGCCGCGTCCGTCTTGGCCTTTGCATGCTTGGTTGTTGCCCAGTGGCTATGTCCACTCATTGTTGCGTTCCTTTTCTGCCTTGTTGTTTAGCCCA
Source organism: Kiritimatiellia bacterium (assembly GCA_017962605.1). Taxonomy (GTDB): domain Bacteria; phylum Verrucomicrobiota; class Kiritimatiellia; order RFP12; family JAAYLN01; genus RGIG5952. The sequence goes on from JAGCUY010000129.1 coordinate 43,585, forward strand.
CGCGGCCTTCGCCTGCGGACATTTCACTTCCTAACAAACTATCGTCGTCGCCCGCCGTGTCGAGCGGCTGTGTCCAGCCGGCCTCGAACCCCAGGCGCTCCGCCTCGTCGGTCACCATCGCGTATTCCTCGCGTGTCACCTTCCTGCCCCATTCGCCGTTTCCGACCGCCCGCCATGCGGGCGTGTATTGGGACATGATGCTCACGCTCAGTTCGGGGCCGATGTTGTCCGCCATCCACCGCAGGTTCGCGATGGCCTCCTCCGGGTGTCCCGGCAGGACGAGCAGGCGGCAGATCACCCCGCGCCGCGCGATTCCGTCGTCGTCGGTCTCCAGTGGCCCGAGCCGTGCGCAGAACCAGAGAAGCGAGGCACGTGCGGCTTCCACATATTCGGCGCTTCCCGACGCGGCCAAGGCCAAGGCGGGAGTCGAATAGCGCAAATCCGTCAGCGCAACGTCCGCAAGTTCGGCGTATTTGGCCAGGACTTCGGGAGATTCGAAACCGCTACTATTATACACGAATGGCAGAAGATTATCAACTTTTGCGTAGCGCCGGCGCGCCTCCGCGATGAATGGGAGCCACGGCGTGGGCGAGACAAGGTCCCAGTTGTGGCATCCGGCCTCGGCCAGGCTGCGCATTATTCCAACCAGTCCGTCAACGTCGAACTCCTCGCCCTCGCCCTGCTGGCTCCAGCGCCAATTCTGGCAGTATAGGCAGCGCAAGGTGCAGCGCGAGAAGAAAATCGTGCCCGCGCCGCGCGTGCCCGAAATCGGCGGTTCCTCGCCGAAGTGCGGACCCCATCTGAAAATGCGCGTCCGCGCTCCGGCGCGACACCAGCCAAGGACACCGCCGGAGCGGTCGGCCCCGCAACGGCGCGGACAGAGGGCGCAGCTTGATATTGTCGGGTCGTCGCTCACGCAGTCGGCTCTTCCATTTCGGGCAGGGGGCCTGTGCCGGTGGGTGCGCCGTCGGCGCCGCGCCGGATCACCTCGATCTTGCGCTCGATTTCGTCAAGTCGCTTGCCGCACTCCTTGACCAGCTTCTGGCCGCGCTCGAATGCGGCGACCATCTCCTCTAGCCCCATGCCGCCGCCTTCCATTTCGGCGACGATCTTCTCCAATTCAGCGAGGCTCTCCTCGAAGTTTTTCTTCTTTTCAGCCATGGCGAGATTATAGCAAATTTGGGGGAACGGGGAACAGGGAATGGGGAACGGTCGCTATCTTGGGATTTCGCGGAAGACGATGACGGGCGCGCCGGAGAAGGAGAGACGCACGCGGCGGCCAGTTGCCTCGTTGAGCGTGGCGGTGAACCACCTGCGCAGCGCCAGATCCTTCACCGGGAAGACGACGCCATCCGCCGTGAGCCGCTGGTTGGTGTCGAAGCCGAAGAACGATATCTGCATCCCGGGTTCTGTTGAAACTACACCGCCCGGCGCATGAACGACGGTGAATATCCCGTGGTCTGTGAGCATTGCGATTTTCGGGGCCTTTTTCGCGAACTCCGCAAGCCATGCGATGTTGCCGATGGTGTGGTCCTCGCGTCGGCCGGTGGCGCCAAGTATGACGATGTCGCGCCAGCCGCGCTCCATGCAGAGGGCGAAGGCCTTGGCCAGGTCGTTGTCGTCCTGGCCGGGATTGCGGACAACGATGTCGGCATGGCGGCGCAGATATGAGGCCGGGAGACTGTCGAGGTCGCCCACGACGGCATCGGGCGCGCGGTGCGCGCGGCGTTCGTATGCGACCGCCGCGCTGTCGCAGCAGACGACGTGTCGGGCCGCCGCCAGCGCCTCAAGCGCCGCCGGCGATGTCGGGTAGTCACCTGCGGCGAGAATGACGGTCTTGTTTATGAGCGTTGGCATGGTAATGACAATACCATATCCTGCAAAGGGAAATCAAGCCGAAGAATCTGGCTTCTCCTCGCGCCCCTATCTTTCGCGTGTCTTCAAGAAACGCTTTTGCAAGACCCTCGGCGAGTGGCGGCACGACAATGCTTATGCAAGCCCCTCGGCGTGAGGCGGCATGACAATGCCAAGGTGGGGCTCTTGGCGAATGGCGGCATGACAATGCCTAGGCAATACGCACCCTCGCGTATTCTACTCCCTGCCGTTGTATTCGCTTCTCCGCCCTTATATTCTCCTCCCGCCCTTTCAATCTGTTGCTGCCGCTAATCGTTTTTTTCCGCACCGTAATCTATCAAATCAAATCCACTCGCCTTGTGTCTTCAATCCGCTGCTACCGCCATGCGCTCGTCAAAGTGCCGGTTTCAAACCGTTGTTGACGCTACGCGCTCGCCAATCGAATGCCGCCGTCATTCGCCGTAGTCACGCCAATCCGCCACTTCGACCAAGCATATCCCCTCATCGGCAACTCCCCCAGCCTCTCCTCAACGACACGCTCTAATCTTGCCACTTCGCCCCACCTTTCATTTTCTTTTCCGCTCCGTAGTCTATCGCCAGTTTCCGCTTTGGCATTTCTCGGCGTCTTCCCGCCAGACATCCCCCTGACCGTTGTCTTTCCGCACCGTAGTCTTGCATCGTTTCTTCCCTCACATTCCTTGAGAATCTCGTGGGCGCGCTTCCACGCCGCCTCCAGCGTGTCGGCCTCCAGCGCGTATGTCCCGCTCACCGTCATTCCGGCGCGATGCCCATTCGCCTTCCTCATCCGCACCGTGACCTTGCGGCTGCGGCCGCCGCACAGCAGCCGCAGCGCGTCGCCGGGATTCTCTCCCGCCAACGCCGCTGCGGGGATCGGGTCTGCAGCCCCGGACGCCTGCCGGAACTTCTCCGCCAGCCCCTTGTAACGCATCGCGTTCTTGTAGTGCGCAAGCAGCCCGGGGCAGTTCTCCCCGAGCCACCCCTTCACTCCGGAGTTGCGCCCCACGATCTCGCCGTCTCCGTTCCGCAGCAGGGAGTTGTCGCAGAATGCCTCCAGGTCGCAAAGCATCGAGCCGAACCGCAATGCCTCGCGCGCCCCCGTCCGCGCCTTCGCGTACTGCGCCAGCAGTTCGTCCGGTTTGGGGCATGCGCCTGTGGTGAAGCGGTCGCGGACGCGACGTCGCTCCCGCGCGAACCGCTCCCTGCGGCCGCGCTCCCGGGGGTAGTAAGCCGGCCTCCGCACTTTCGCAAGAAGGTTCCTTGTCATCCTGCCAAGGGTCCACAGCCCCAGCGCGACAGATACGCCTCCGGCGGCGGCGAGCATCCCCGCCAGCGCAAAGCACATGTTAGCGCCGGCAGGCGTCCGTCCAAATGGGCCGTTGTTTTTTGCGATGTGGCTCCCGGCCTTTGCGCCGGACAACGCGGCCGACGCGACGAGGCACAGAGCGTCGCGCCTGTTGAAGATGTCGAAGGCTTCGGAAAAGGCCATCCTTTGATGCGATGAATATCTCATGGAATCAAGGATATCACAACGGAAAAGGAATTGCAAGACTACGGTGAGGAATGAAAATAGTCTGTGGCAAACAAGATTTTAGATTTTAAAGGAACGAGAGCCTATTTAGTTAAAGCTCGAAAAGATGCAGCTGGCCGGTGGCGGCGTCGAAGTCGATCTTCTGGCGAGAGCGGCGGGCGAGGGCGGGCTGGCGCGCAGCGTCAAGCTCACCTTCCTCAAGGTTGTGCAGGATTTCCCGCGCCCGCGCCACCACCGGAGGCGGCAGTCCAGCAAGGCGCGCGACCTGGATGCCGTAGCTCTTGTCGGCCGCGCCGCGCGCGATGGTGCGCAGGAAGACGATTGACTCCCCTTGCTCCCGCACCTGCACCGAGTAGTTCTTCACGCCACGCAACTGGAGTTCGAGGTCGGTCAGCTCGTGGTAGTGCGTGGCAAAGAGGGTCTTGGCCTTGACCGACAGCGCGTTGTGCAGGAACTCCGCCACCGCCCAGGCAATCGAGATGCCGTCGAAGGTCGATGTCCCGCGCCCGATTTCGTCGAGCACGATCAGCGACCTGGCCGTGGCGCAGTTGAGGATGTTGGCCGTCTCCTGCATCTCGACCATGAAGGTGGAGCGGCCACGCGCAAGGTCGTCTCCGGCGCCGACACGGGTGAAGACCCTATCCATGACGGGGATCTTCGCCGAGGAGGCCGGAACAAATGACCCGGCATGCGCCATGACGGCGATCATCGCGACTTGGCGGATGTAGGTCGATTTGCCGGCCATGTTCGGTCCGGTGATGAGGACTATCTGGTTGTCGGTGCAGTCGAGAAGGGTGTCGTTGGGCACGAAGCGCTCGGCATCCTGCATGCACTCGATCACGGGGTGGCGGCCAGCGACGATGCGGAGTTCGTCGCCGGAGTGCATCTCTGGGCGGGCGTAGCCCAACGCCATTGCGCGGTCGGCGAACGAGGCAAGGAGGTCGAGCTGCGCCACTGCCGCCGCGCTGGCCTGGATGGCGGGCGTTTCGGCGGCGACTTTGTCGCGCACCTCGCAGAAGATGCGGTATTCGAGGGCCTGCGCCTTCTCCTGCGCGCCGACGATCTTCTCCTCGTATTCCTTCAGTTCGGGTGTGATGAAGCGCTCGGCGTTCACAAGGGTCTGGCGCCGCTCGTAGTGCGGCGGCACCAGCGAGAGCTGGCCCTTTGAGACTTCTATGTAGTAGCCGAAGACACTGTTGTGGCGCACCTTCAAGGTCTTGATGCCGGTGCGCTCCTGCTCGGCGGCTTGGAACTCGGCCAGCCAGGAGTGGCCTTCGTGCGAGAGGCGGCGGAGGTCGTCAAGTTCGGCGCTGTAGCCGTCGCGGATGATGTCGCCGTCCTTGAGCGTGGCGGATGGCGAGTCGGCGATGGCGCTCCTGATGAGTGCGGCCGTTTCGGGGAGGCATGAGATGGCGGCACAGAGCGAGCCAATGAGGCCGCCCTCGCAGCTGGCGACGGCCTCACGCACCTTGGGCAGGGCGGCAAGGGAGTCGCCGATAGCGTTGAGATCTCGGCCGTTGCCCTGGCCCGCACCGATGCGCACGATAAGGCGCTCCAGGTCGCGGACGCCCTTCAGCGCCTCGCGCAGGGCGGAGCAGGCGATTCGATGGCCCATCAGCCAGGCTACGGCGTCGTGGCTCTCGACGATTGCCTTCAGCGAGCCGAGCGGCCGCGTCAGGCGCGCCTTCAGCGCACGCGCCCCCATTGGCGTGAGGGTGGCGTCGAGGATGCCAAGCAAGGTGTTCTCGCGGGGACGCCCCCGCACGGGGAAGAGGTCGAGGTTCTGGCAGGTCGTCTCGTCGAGCACAAGGCAGTCGCCAGAGGCGGCGAGGCGAATGCCGCGGATGTGGCGGACATCGTGCTTGAGGTCGAGCGCCACATATTTGAGGAGGGCGCCAGCTGCAGAGACGGCCTCGGGGGCCGCGCCGAGACCGAAACCTTCGAGCGATTGGACGCCGAACTGGCGCGTTAGCTCCTGGGTGGCGGCGTCAAACTGGAAAGTCCAATCATCGACTTTCGTGATGGGCGCGGAAAGCCGCTCCAGCGCCTGTGCATAGCCGGAGGAGGCGTCCTCTGAGGCGTCGCGCGGCTCGATGCATTCGGCGGGCGAGTAGCGCGCAATGGCGTCGGCCAGCGAACGAGCGTCGGCTGCGCGCTCGGCGAGGAAGTCGCCGGTGGAGAGGTCGAGGACGGCGAGGCCCCATGTGCCGCGCTGCGACTTGAAGACCGAGATGATGAAGTTGTTGGAGGAGGCGTCGAGGATGGCGTCCTCCGTGGCCGTGCCGGGCGTGACGATGCGGACGATTTCACGGCGGATCGGGCCGCGCGCGGTGGATGGGTCTTCCATCTGCTCGCAGACGGCTATCTTGAGGCCGGCGCGGACGGCCTTGGCGAGGTAGGTGTCGAGTGCGTGGTAGGGGACTCCGCAGAGCGGTGCGCCGGCGCGGCGAGTCAGGGCGACGCCCAGGATTGGCGCGGCGCGGACGGCGTCGTCGAAGAACATCTCGTAGAAGTCGCCGAGGCGGTAGAAGAGGATGGTCTCCGCCGGAAGGGATCGGCGGACGGCCATGTATTGCCGCATCATCGGCGTCAGTTCATCGTCGGACATTTTAGGGATTAGGGGCTAGGGGTTAGGGTGGATAGGGACTAGGGGCTAGGGGCTA
>JAGCUY010000130.1 GCA_017962605.1 Kiritimatiellia bacterium
ATCGCCGAAGACTCAAGGGCCAATGTCGCCATGACCCTTTGGCGACAGCAACATCGCTCCGGCAAGCCAGCCGCCTCAATGCCGCAACTTCCGCTCCCCATTCATGGGAAGACTCGCCCACGAATCACTAACCCAATACGTGAAGCGAAGAGAGTCGCCGCCCCTACTGCACGGGGAATACGACAGGAACATCGACTCCGGAGCCAAGGACGACGGTCTGCGGCGAGACGCCGTTCCACTTCTTGATCGCCTCCAACTGGGCGATGCCGGGGTTGTCCTTAAGTGCTTCGCCGCGAACGCGAATCGCCTCGGCCTCGCCCTTCGCGACCTCGATTGCCTTCTGCGCCTCCGTCTTGGCGCGGTCGAGTTCGTATCTGGCGCGGAGGGCCTCCTGCTGGGCGACCTGCTTCTGCTCGATCGCCTTCTCGTAAACGTCGCTGAAGGTGATGTTGACAAGAACGACGTCGTTCACTTCGACCACTTCGGCAAGACGCTCCTTGCAAGCCTTGAGGATACTCAGGCGGATTGCCTCGCGCTTCTCGATGACCTCCTCGGCGTTGTAGGCGGCAATCTGCTGCTTGAGGATTTCCCAGACGCGCGGTATGACCTGGGGCATGTAGGTGCCGCCGATGGTCTCGTATATTTCCCTGGCCTTGGAGGGCTGGAGGGTGGTGAGCAGCGAAAGCTTCACGCCGACCAACTGGAGGTCCTTGGAAAAGCACTCGGTGTCGCCCTCGAACTTCTGGACGCGGCAGTCGAAGCGCTGGCATTCCTCCCAGGGGGTGATCCAATGGAGGCCAGGCTCGAGGATCCGGCCAGTTACGCGGCCGAATTGCGTCACGACACCTACGTGACCGGCGTCGATTGAGACGAACGAGCCCGCCATGACGAACGCTATGACGATGGCGGCAACGACAAAAATAGAAAAGGCGGCCGACTTGGTCGTCCGGGGGTCTATGCAGGAGGAAGACATGGTTGGTGATTATTTAAGGTTAAAAAAGCATTGCGGATGTTCAATTGAACGCCAACCATTATAGCAAAAAGAAATTGCAGAGGGCGTCATTTGGCGACAAAGCCGTTGTCGGCGTCATCGCGGACACGGTTTTCAAGGTCATGGAAAAGGCGCTTTAGGTCGCGGACTGTGCCGATGCCGAACCAGACCGTCGTGACAAGCCCTACGGCCGCCGGAACGACGACTGAGACGACGAAGAAGTAGCCGCCCCACTGTTCCGCGCCCCAGTGCCTAACTCGGCTGACGATTGCCGCCATGACGAATGCGATTATGAACTTGTAGATGATGGAGTAGCAGAAGACCACCCATGTTACAATCCTGTCGCCACGCGTGTAGTCGGGCGTGATGTTTACAAGTTGCGCCATGAAGCGCTTTGCAAATGAAGTGGAGGTTGCTCCGCAATCCTTCTTTTCGCGCGTATCGCGATGCAGCATCCGCTCCATGTCGAAAGGCTTGCGGCAGGTGATGAGCGAGACGATGACGTAGAGCAGCACGGCGGTGGCGGCGGCGATGAAGTAGATTTCGCCGGAATTGATGGGGAACTTGACTGGCCAGAGGGCGTCCGGCACCCGCCAGTCAATCCACGGGACGAAGGGCGCGGAGGCCGCTTCGAGGGCGTGGCGCACGGCGGCATCCCAGCCGTGGACGACGAGGAACGGGTGGACTGTCGAAGCCCAGCCGCGCTGCACGGCCATGCCCAGGCCGGAAAGTCCGCCGCCCGCGATGAGCGCCGTCCACGCCCCGGCGGTGGTGCCGCGCCGCCAGTAGAGTCCGAATGTCACGACCGCGCCCGCGCCGGCGGTCCAGAGCGCGGCCGCTATGGAGACGAACATGCTGATGTAGTCGAGCTGCGAGAGAAAGCAGGAACCGGCCCAGAAGCAGACGCCGACGAGGCAGGCGACTGCCTTGAATATCCGCAGATGCGTGCGAGGGGAAGGCGGCTCCTTCAAAAAAGTGAGCACAAAGTCCTGCGTCCAGTTGTTTGCGAGGTCGAAGATGCGCGTGTCGTCGGTCGAGACGACCATCAGCAGCCCCAGTAGCACCACGAGCGAAAGCAGCCACTGTGGCAGGATGCGGCGCAGGACGAGCGGCAGGGTCAGCTGCGACCACAGGGCACGGAATTTTCCAAACACGGCATCGCCGCCCGTCTGGCCCAGTTCGCCGCGAAACGTCTCCTGCGCGGCGGCAAGATACGGCGTGTCTGGATTTTGCAAGCGGGAGAGCGGGGGATCGACGCCCAGGCGGTGCGGATTGCCAGGCAATTCGGCAAGGTGGCCGCGTACGGCGTCGGAAAGGGCGGCGTCGGGGCAGATTTCGTCGGTGATGCGCGAGGCCAGCTCAAGGCGAACTTCCCGCGCCTCGGGCGCGAAGTCGGCGTGGTTCATCGTGCCGATGACCATGAGGACGCAGAAGACGGGCAGCATCCACAGCACGTCGGCGCTGAAGTTGGAGATGATGCCGCTCATCTTGCCCTCGTGCGGCGAACGGGACACGGTGCCGTAGTTGTTGCCAATCCAGAATCCGCCGAAGAAGCGCTGGAATATGACTACGAAAAGGGCGAAGAGGTTGAAGTCGCGGACGGCGGAGACGTCGAAGGGGTCGAGAAAACTCTCACCGGCGGCATGGTCGGCCATGATTGGCGCGATCTGTTGCGTCCACGAGAAGCGCCACAGCACGAAGCCGCACAGCAGGATCAGCAGCGGAAGGGAGAAGAGCGCCTGCACCGCGTCCGTAACTAGGAGCGCGATGCGCCCGCCTGTGAAGATCATCGTGAGCGCGACCGCGATGAGGACGGCCAGAAGGACGGGGAATGTCTCCACTGTGCGGCCGAGGACGGTGAAACGGTGCGGCAGCCCAAGCAGGTAGATGAAGAAGCGCGCGGCGATTGCGGGGCCTATGCAGACGGAAAGCATTTCACCGATGCCGCGCAGCACGGAGGCGAAGCGACGCAGTGACCGGCTGTATCGCATCTCCAGAAACTGCCCGGCGCTCATGGCTCGAGTCTCGCGGAAGCGGTAGCCAATCCATCCGAAAAGCCCCAGCACGACCCCGAGCGGCATGAGGATGCTGTTCCAGAACTGCACCCCGTAGCCCACCTGGGTCTGTATCTCGGAAGTGGCGACAAGCGTCATCACCGAAAGCGGCCCCATGATGCTTCCCGACTGCATCACATAGCGCCCGGCACAACGTCCCGCGACGAGGAAGTCGGCGACGCTGCGGACATAGCGGCGGCAGCGCAGCGCGACCCCGCAGACGAACAGGAACGGAAGAAAGATGATAAGCCAGTGATAGGCGGACATGGCGATGATCTCGATTGCTATCGATTGCCGTCGATTGCATTCGCCCGATTGCATTCGACAGCTTTCGATTGCTCTCGATTGCTCTCGGGAACTTCACAACCAATACGGCGAAAGCCGGACGACACCTCAAGGGCGATATGCGTGGGCGGGCCGTCTGGCGGGTCGATGACGATGTTGTCGCGGATCGGGGCGAGGCGCGAGGCGAGGCCGGGCGCCGTGCCGTCGCGGTCGAGGCGGAAGGCATCGCCGATGGCGAGGACTCTGCCGCAGCCGTCGAAGACGTTCCCCTCGATTGGATTGTAGAGCGGCTCGCCCGGATGGTCGGCCAGGATGCAGGCGAGGCGCGGGTAGCGCTCGGCCCAGACGCCGCCGTCATAGCCAAGCGCCCGCGCCTTCACCTCAAGGAGGTTTTCACCGTCGGGTGTCTTCCACTTGTCGCCCCAGGTGATTCCCCGGCAGTCGATGGAGATGGCCAGGCGGCAGTTCACGAAGATGTTGTTCCGAATCGGGTGGTCGCGCCCGCCGCCAATCATTATCGCGCGGGGAACATTGCGGAAGATGTTTCCGACGACCTCGTCGCCGCAATCGCAGTCATCGAAGTAGAAGCCCATCGCGTTCGTGCCGGACACTGCGGCGTCGGCGCCTTCGGCGGCCGTCGTGCCGACGCCGATGTCATGGACGCAGTTTCCGCGCAGGACGTTGCCCTGAGTGGTCCAGTCGCGTCCGGTGTAGAAAGCCCCGGCGTCGCCCGTCTCCAGCAGGACGTGGTGGACGTCGTTCGATTCTAGGAGCATGTCGTTGCCTTCCCAGAATACCGCAGTGTGCGGGGCATCCCAGATTTCGCAGCCGCGTAGGACATGGCCGCATCCCTCCAGCCGCACGCCGCCCGCGTAGGTTCGACGGAAGATGCCGAAGTCGTGGATGCGGCAGTTCTCTATGGATGAGCCGGATGGGGAGAGTGTGCGCCGGTCGCCGCCGGAAAGCCTTATGCCGCCAGCGCCGCAGTGCGCGATTTCGCAGTCGGCGACAGTCGTGTCCCGCGCGTCGCCGGAAAGGATTACGGCGTCGGAGGCCGTGCCGGTGAAGGAGCAGTCGCGGAAGGAGACGCCGCGAGGCGAATCGAAGGAGACGAAGGGGCCGTGGTTGCGGGAAAAGGCGATTCCCTCAAAGCGCATGTTCGTCACTCCCGCGCCGCGCAGGAGCGGCTTTGCGGAGAAGGAGACGCGAATGTCGGCCGTGTCCGTCATCGGAACGACGTATAGCACACCACGCTCGCGGTCTAGCCACCATTCGCCGGGGGCGTCGAGCTCTTCAAAAAGGTTTACGGCGCGGAAACGGCGCTCCTTTCGGCCCCAGGTGCCGCCGAGGACGCCGTATGGGATGTCGGCGGCGAGGCGCATCACGTCGTTCGTGCCGTTTTCGCTCCCGTAGGAACCGACGCGGGCGGTGCAGTTGCGCCAGTCGTGGGTGAAGTAGCCGTTGAGCCAGACGCCGCCGAAGTTCCAACGGGTGGCGCGCGGATGCGACCAGACGAAGGCGCCGTTGCGCCAAAGGGTATGGTCGCCGACTTTCACAGGCGTCCCGCGGTCCACGCCCTCGGTGAAGCTCGCCCAGTCGCTTCCGTTGGGCCATGCGGCGAGATGGCCTGGGATGTCGCCGAAGAAAACGGTTGGCGGGGGAACGTCCTCGAAAACATCGGGGAGCGGCGCGATGCCGCCGGGGGGCAGTTCTAGCGGCGCGGCCCAGACGCGGCCGCGTCCTTCTTCGGGCAGGCGTGCGAGCATGGCGTCATCCTCGACCTTGCGGAAGGACTCTGGCGGGATGCGCCGCGCACCGACAATTCGGACGGAGCCTGGCCGCGCCGCGCGCCAGACGACGGGCGTGTCGGGCGAAACGCCTCCGTCTTCCGGGGATAGGTCAAGGCCACTGGGCAGGAAGTATTCGCCAGGGGCCAGCACCACCTCGACGCCGCCGGCGCGCTCGGCGGCGGACATCGCCCGCACCCGGTCGCGAACGGCAGGAAGCGACGCCCCCGCCTCCACCTCAATGCGCAGAGGCGCCGCTGCGGCTGCAGCAGCAATGGACAATAAAAGAGGAACAGCGGATAATTTCATTCTAAACGCGGCGCGGCAGGATGCGATAATCAATTGAGGCCGGTTGCGGCCGCTATGGGCTGGTAGTCGTTGGTGAGGATGGTGTCGATGCCCATGTCGAGGAACCGGCGAGCCTCATCGGGGTCATCGGACCAGAACACATTGCAGCGGATGCCCGATGCGTGGGCGCGGTCAATGGTCGCCTGCGTGAAATTGGGCTTGAAGAGCTGAACCATCGAGCAGCCATTGGCTATCGCGTGGTCAACTATGTCGCCGCCGTCCTTCCAGAAGCCCTCGCCCTGGCAGCGGGGAATGTCGGGCGCGAGGCGCGCGAGCTGACGGTGCAGGGCGTCCGGCACCGCCATGAAATAGACATGCCGCCTGGCGTCGTAGTCGTCGATTAGGCCGATTACCTTCCGCAGGACGGCCTCGTCCCACTCCCCGCCGCCGGCGCGGGCGTCCGTGGCGAGGTCCTTGACATGGATGTTCATGATCACTTGCCGTGAGAACTTCGCAAGGATGTCCTCGAAGCGGACGATCCTCGTTCCCTTGAAGTGCGGTCCTTTTTTGGCGCCAAAGTCCAGCTCCCGGAGTTCCGCGAGCGTGTGCTCCCAGACATTGCCGGACCCGTCTGAAACCCGGTCAAGGGTGGGATCGTGAATCGAGACGATTTCGCCGTCCTTTGTCCACCAGAGGTCGAACTCGATTTCCGACGCGCCCAGGGCCACGGCCGCGCCGAAGGCGGCCATGCCGTTTTCCGGCGCGATGGTCGAGAAGCCGCGGTGGGCGCAGAGGCGCCTGGCTGGCATCTTGTCAAAAGGAGGCTGGATGAGAGTGAACTTCATGGTGTCGGGTTGCGTCACTTCTTTTCCCCCTCCGCGCTGGCGAGGTTATCGAGGGCGCGTGCGGTGGCGAGGAGGCAGTTGACCCATGTGTGGTAGCGGTGGTCGTTGCGTCCGGCGCTGGCGACCCACCATGTGCCGATGAAGCCGTCGCTCTCCTGGACGCGCGTCGCCGTCGCGCCGAGCACCCGCGCCTTCGCAAGATACTCGCCTTCGCCCGTCGCGCGCCAGAGCGCCAGATAGGTGTCTATGAACTTCGCGGCGGAGGCGTCTATGGGGAGGTAGCAGCGGTATTGCTCCAGCGCGCAGGGCGTCATCCAGCGCGAATACGGCTTGCAGAAGAAGGCCCACGAGCCGTCGTCCTCGCGTGCGGGCTGGTCGTGGGAGCGGCCGTTGGAGTAGGGAGGCGTCCATTCGACGAACTGGTCCTCGCAGAACTCCACGAGCGCCTTCGCCTGGGCAAGACGCGCCGGGTCGCCGGGGAAACGCCGCAGAAGATACATCGCCGTGGAGCAGGCGGGGTGCTTGGAGAGGTTGCTCCAGCGCTCCCGGTCGGGCCGCACATCCTCGAACTGCCCCTCCCAGTTCCAGTCGGCCATGGGCCCCTTCTCGATGTAGGCGAAGGCGCGGTCCGCCGCCGCCCGGCAGTCCTCGCGGCCCGTGGCGCGGTGGACTTCCTCCAGAAACTCCATCACCCCGACAGGAAGGAGCCGGTTCGGGCACGTCTCCTTTCCGGTGACGGCGTTCTGCTTTAGCCACCAGGAGCCGTCGTCGCCCTGAAGCCTGAGGTATGTGTCCGCGATGCGCGAGGCGGCGTCGAGGTATTTTGCTCCGCTTTCCCCGCAGAGGGCGTGCAGTTCGAGGAAGGCGCGGCCGGCGTCGGCGGGGTAGATGAGCATGATGGTGTCCTGCTCGCCCTTGAAGCGTCCGTATTCGCTGCCCTCCGACGCGTAGGTGCGCGTGAAGTGCGCGAGCGGGAGCCCCTCCGGGATGGCCTCGCCGATGAGGTAGTCGGCCGCCTTGCGGGCGGTCGCGACGAGGGCGTCCGCCTCGCCGCCTTTGGGGAGCGTCCTGGCGCGGGAAACGAGCGCGCGGATTTCGGCGGCGAGCATTTTCGACGGGTAGCCGTTGAGCGGATACGACGGGTCGGGGCGTCCATGCTCGGCGAGAAAGCGCGTCTGCGGCTGGGCGAGGAACCAGTCGTAGGCCATGACGCGGGCGAGGGCGAATGAACGCGCGGGCGGCGGGTAGGCTCCTTCCCCGGCGAAGGCGCTCTTCTTCCAGAACGTGCGGCGTCCCGCCTCTGTGAGCGGACTGCCGTCGGCCGCCTCGGCCGTGCAGACCACGGTGACGTAGCCGACGGGTAGCGCGTCCCAGAGACCCTCCAGTGCGGCGTGGGGCGAATTGGCGCGGAAGACGGACATCTTGTGATAGTCGTCCGTCACGTCGTAGCGGTAGCGAGCGGCGCCCTCCACGTCGGCGAAGTCGAAGGCCGGCGCGTGGATGAACCGTTGCGCGTGGCCGTTCCAGAATTCGCCGTTTGGCGCGCGACCCCATTCTGCTGCTGCGGCCGACATCGCCGCGGCCGCGATGGAGAATGAACACCCGATCATGGACAGTTTCATGCGTGGATTTCGTGGCATCGGCATCCTACCGCACGACAACGACGAAAGGATGCTTGACGATGCGGGCCTTGAGTCCACTTTCGTCCGCAAAGAGCTTCACCGTGCGCTTGGTCGTGGCGAAGTCTCCGACTATCGTGTAGTTCAGCGGCGAGGCAGCCGACACCGAACCGGCCGAGAGAAGCGTTACTACGTCATTGTCTTCGTAAGAGAGAACGTCGCCGGAAATCTCGACCGTTCCGTTCGCAGGGAGCGTCAGCGCGCCGGACACGGAGAGCGGGGCGCCTGTGGAGACTTTCAGCGAGAACCCGTCGGCGAGTTTGAGGTCGCCGCTGACGGTGCCCGCGCCGGACAGCGCCGCCGTCGAGGAATAGGGCGGCAACCCCAGCGTGGCCCCGGCGGCAATGTCAAGCGACTCGTAGGCGACGCCCGTGTGGTCGGCGTTCGGGAGGCCCCACTTGTTGAGCAGGTAGTCCGTCACGTCCGCCGCCTCGGCGTCGGAGAGCTTCGCGCCGGTGTAGAGCAGGATTTCGCCGTATTTCAGGCCGCCGTAGACAGCATTATCGCCCGAGCGCTCCTTGCAGAGCTGGTTCACCTTCGCGTTGCTCGCGGGAGAGATGCGCACGAGGTGGAAGCCCTCGGGAAGCGCGGCGTTCCGCTCGGCGGACGCGCCGTCAAGTGCCACCGTGGTGCTGGAGCTTGTCCCGCACCCGTAAGACAAGTTAAGGATTCCGAATTGTCCGGAGCCGGTTCGGTGGAAGTCGTAGGCCGTGTTGTGTCCTAGCAAAAACTGGGGAAGAATACGATTAGAGGTGACCGCCGATCGTGCATCGTCCGTGTCAGCCACGACGAGGAAAACATCCCTCACCGTCGTGAACTCGGTGGAAAGCGCCATGTTCATGGGCGTATTCGCCCCGGTTCCCCAGCGTCCGGGGCGGTAGATTTCGCAGAAATCGACGACGGTGAGGCCGTTCTGCGCGTTCTCCATCCGAAGCGGCCTTTGCGCGGCATTGTCCTGCCGTGCCAACTTTTCGCTCGACGAGTTCAACGTCACGATATCTTTCCAGTACTGCACCTTCCCGTTGTTCATTGTGAACGTCCCCGTGTGCGTGGCGTCGAGGTGCAGGGCGGGCGTGAGCTTCGAGGCGGCGGTGACGATGGAGAGTGTCCCTTCATCGACGCGGACGCGGCGGGCCGCGGACGCGCGGAGATTGACGGCCGCCGAACCGATTTTCGCGACGGATTTCGCGGGGTGCGAATACTGGTAGGCGGAGACCTCATACTGCGCCTCGCCCGCGCCGGTGACAATTGCGGACGGGTTGAGCGTCCCGCCCTTGGCGATGATCTTGACGCCCTCGTCCACCGTCAGGGTGGCGCCACTTGAAATCGAGAGGTTGGCGATGGGCCGGTTGCCGGGGAGCCACTTCTGCTGGAGGCGCATCTCCAAGCGACGGCTTGACACGGCGTCGAGGTTCGCCGTGAGGACGATGGCCTCGGCGAGGCGGATGCCGCCACGGCACTGCGTCTCGCGGTCGTCCGCGAAGGCCGATGCCTTTGTCGCGCCGCTCTGGACAAGGCGGAAGACGTGGAACCCTTCGGACGGGACGGTCGCCGCAGTTGCCGAAAGTCCATCCATGTAGATGGAGCCATTGCGGATGCTCGCGCTTGAATAGGTTCCGTTGAAGAGGGCGCCGGAGGAGCCGCGGTGGTAGTCGTAGGTGCGCCCGGAGTTGTTCTCCGGCCACTTGCAGCCCAGCAGGAACTGGATGCGGCAGTCGTGGGCGTCGGCCTGGACAATCAGCACTTCTTGAATGGCCGACGAGGCCTCGCTCCAGCAGAGCGCCGCGCCGTAGCCGTCCTCGGCCGTGCCCGTCTTGTAGTACGTGCCGAAGTCAAGGACGTTGAGGCCGTTGAGCGCGCCCGCGTCGATCCACGGCTTGTTGAACTGCGTTCCGGTCGCGCCGACGGGCGAGGCCGTCGGATGCCCGGCGCCGCGGATGTCGGCCAGCTGCGAAACGAGTGCGTTGCCGTCCAGCGTTCCGGCTGTCGTCATGGAGGCGCTGGCCGAGGCATCGACATGGAAGAAGGTGTTGGCGTCATCGAAGACGGTGGTGTCCGTCGGGCCGCCGGCGGCGAAGCGAACGGTGCCGGCCGAGGCGGTGATCTTGGAGTTTGCGGAGAAGTTCTTCACCGCCAGCGTTCCGGCGCCTGCCTTGGTGAGCTGCGCGTTGCCGATGAATTCGTCCACGGTGAGCGTGGCGCCCTGGGCCACCGTAACCGTGGTGGCCGCCGATACGACAAGCACCTCGTAGTGCGTGTCGGCGTTGATGGTTTGCGCCGTCCCGTCATAGGTGATGGTATCACCCGTTGCCGGAATTGCCGCGCTCGTCGCGACCGTTGCCGCAGCCAGCATGGCTGCACGCGTGAATTTTTTGCTTATGTTCATAGTTTCTCCTTGTGAGTTATCGGTTGAAAAGTTGGAGTTTTCGGTTGCCGGTGGCCGATAGCAATCGGTTGCCGACTGGGTGGCTGCGCAAGCCTCGGCTTGTCGCATGTCGCTTGTCGCATGTCCTGCGTCCTTGCTGTTGTCCGCTTGCTGTTCCACGGCGGCCGACGGCGACGACAGCGAGCGGACAATAGACAGCCCAGTCACCGCGCCTAGCGCCGTAAGGCCGCAGAGCAGCAGCGCCAGCAGCACCGCCTTGATGCCAGGCTTCTTGGCCGCCTCCGCCACCTTGGCGCCCATTTTTGCCGCCAGCGCCTTGCGGGCATAGTGGAGGCGGCTCTTGACTGTTCCGGCAGGGATGGCCAGCACCTTCGCCATCTTTGCTATCGGGATGTCTAGGAAATAGTGCAGGAGCAGGATTTCACGGTCTTCCTCGGGCAGCCTCGCAATCGCCTCGCGGAGCAGCGAGTGGTCCAGGTTCCGGTAGATTTCCTCCTGGGCGTCCTCGTCTGCGACATCAGGCACGACTCCCGGATATATGATTTCGCCGTGCGACTTGCGCCGCGTGTCCTTTTGATGGCACCCGACGAGTATCTGGCACATCCATCCAAAAAGGGCTGACTGCGAGAGAAGCGAGTCAATGTTGGCGACGGCCTCCGCAATCGTGCGGTTCACCAGCTCCTCGGCATCGCCGCTATCTACGCAAAGACTACGGGCGAGCGCGAGCAGTCCTGGCTTGCACGCGAGTTCAAGCCTTTTCGCGCCCTCGTCCGGGTTGTTTCGGATTTCGTCTA
>JAGCUY010000131.1 GCA_017962605.1 Kiritimatiellia bacterium
ACTTTTAGGGTAATTTAGAGGCCCCCGTGCTGGCCATTTTTCCCACCCAAAATGCCAAAAAATGGCGATAAATTAGAGACGTTTTTTTGCCTCGCACCGTCGTCGGACGGTGAGAGGCAACATTAATTTAATTGGCATTGCTCATCATGCTAGCCCATCCACAATATTTTCTCTATACGCCAGAGCTGCCACCTTCGCCAACTGATGTCCACGATTTTCTCTTCAAGGAAGATCTTCAAGCCTTTCCTTCTTTGGAATCAGCTAAAACGCAAACAGTTGAGATAATCGACAGCCAGATGGCCTTTTTCAGCATGGTGGTATCCTTTTTGACAGTCAGCCCCTCTCGGACCATTATTAATGCTCATATACTGAGGTAGTATCAAACTCTCATCGGAATGCGCATCAATATGAACACATTGGAGTTGTCAAAGCCTCTCGCAGCGAAAATGCGACTTCGACCGTTGTTTCAGCCACAGCGCCCATCTTTCAGCGTATTTCACGCTATTTTTGAAATTATCGTGCTACCAGTTGTTTGTGTCAAGTAGTTACTTTGCAGTTACCGATCAGTTGGCTTGGCCGCCAACATTTTCAATCACCATTGGAGTGGTGGTGACGATGCCGTTGAGGTCAATGTCGGCGGTCCAGTGGAAATGTAAGGGGAAGCCAGCGGGTTCGCTGTATTTGATGGTGATGGTTCCAGTTTCTTCGTTTTTCGTCAGGGTGTAGGTGAGCGCCATGTGTTCATCGCTCATGATGCCCTGCGGGATGAATCCACCCTTGACGTTGGTGCCGACGGCGCTCTGCGATAGGGCGTAGAAGAGGGATGAAATCTGCTTGGAGTGAACTTTCCCGCAGAAGGTCTCTAGCTTGTCGGCAATCTCCGCGCATTTTTGGTAAATGGTTTTAGGCTTGTCGGTCCCTGGCATTTTCTCATCGGGCTTTGGCTTTGAGACGAGGGTCTCACCGTTTCCTAAATGGAAGGTGAATACTGCGTTTTCACTTGTAATGGCGTGACCTTTGGTGTCAAGTCGGGCCGGGATGCTGGGACGGATCAGATCGCCAACCATCGTGGTGCGTCCGTGCTTCGAGGTGCCGTCCAGTTCCTCGAGGGCTCCGTTGAAGGCCGATATGCCTGGTGCAAGTGGAAGGCGCCTGCCTTCGCGTATGGCGGCGACCCCGTCTTCCACGGTGTCGCCTGATTCCGCGATGAGCAGATGCACTGAGCCAAAGATGTTTCCATATCCTGCGAGCTTAGCGTAGTAGGCGGTGTCAATATTCTGGTTTGTTGCATTCGGCTCTACGCCGAGGTCGGCGTAAAGGAGCGAGACAAGGTGCGGGCGGTCGAACTGGCCGTTTTTCTGGAGGGCAATCACGGCGTCGTAGTTCTTGAGAATGCGCGCGGCGAGGAGTCCGCCCTGGTTCACTTCATGCGATGTGGCCTTTTGTTGGGCAGTGCGGGAGAGCGGGTCCATGGCGTCGAAGACGGCGTAGATAGTCTGGCGCTTTTCGGGTGGGATTTGTGCGAGGGAGTTGGCGAAGGACTGTGTATAGCCGCGACCGACAAAGCGCATTGCGGGGTTGTGCTCCATGCCGAAGACCTCCTCGGGATTATCTGCGTTGAGCGGGAGCGCATCATTGCGGGCGATTTCATCAAAGAGGAACATTTCGACGGCGTGGGTTGCGTCCTTGGTGCAGACCAGAGGAGCGAAGTTGAGGAGGGTCGGGGTGTCACGCCGTCCAGCCTTGTAGTCAGCGTGGGTTTGGGCGTACCATGCAGTGAATTTGTCCATGAGCGCGAGACCCTGGCGGAAGTTTTCGGCGTTTTTGGCGAAGCGTCCGCCGTATCTAATGAGGCGGTTTGCCTTGCTTTGCGGGTCGAGGGCGGCTGTGATGGCATCTGCGTCAGAGCAGCCTGTGGCGGCTTTGTAGAAGGCGTATGCCTTGGCGAGGGCAGGCAGCTCGGACTTGTGGTAGCCTTCGGCAATGGCCTTCTGTGCGCCTGGCCCTTCGAGGAAGGTATTGACCATGCGGAAATCCTGGAGGCGTTTGGCGAAAGCGCGGTGGTTGTCAAGCTCACTGTAGGGGGAGTAGCGGAGGAGGCGACGGGCGGCGGCAGGGCCGTTGGGGTCGTGTTGCCAGGAGAAGAAGTCGTCATTGCGCACGTCGTCGCGTTGGAAGAATTCCCGAAGAAGCCTGTCAAGACCGGGACGTGCCATGACGACGGCGGTGGTGATGAGGTCTTCAGGAAGATGGCAGTCTTCAGGGCCAATCTCTTTGCGGTGTGCGAGGAGGCGCTGTTGAACGGCGGTGTCAACGGCGGTGGTGTACTTGGCCATGGCGGCGTAGATCTGGTCTTTTGGCGCGTGGTTGCGGATGAGTGTTTCGATTTCGGAGACATCGATGGCGGCGGCCTCGCGGAGGAGGGCTTCCATGTCGAAGTCCTTGATCTTTTCGCCAGTGATGATCAGTGTCTTGAGCTCTTCCTTGGCGGCGGCGGGCAGAGGAGATGCGTCAATCTTCTGAATGTAGAGGATGCGCTCGTCAACGAACTTATTGACAAGTTCGCGGAAGGCGCCTTCAATGGCTTCATCGCTTTCAAGGGGCTTGATGCCTTTGCCGATTTCCAGTACGAGCGTCTCGGCGTTAGAATTGAGGCGCTTGAGGTTGAGGTCATCCCCCGCGAACACGTCGGCGGAGACTCCGAGTTTCCAGGCGAGGGCTTCGTGAGCCCATTCTTTGACCTTTCCCTGGAAGCCCTTGAGGCGCACTGCGTTGCGTGCACAATTGGCGATGTCGGCAGTGTGCTTGGCAAGGATTGCCTCGGCCTCGGCGGGGTTCTTCGCGTCGAGGAGGCTCTTGACAAGGGCGGGATGGCGGCCCTTGAGGTGATTGAGGACGTGGTTTTCGTTGAAATCGGCCCCGCCTTCGATAGACGCAAGCGCAGCTCTGGCCTTGTCTTGAATCAATCGGTCAATGGCGAGGTTCTTGGCCTCCGCAAGTAAGGCGTCATGCACGGCTTCGGGAGTGACGCGAGATGCGTCGGGGTCATTTGCGCCGCAGATTTTGGTGACCATGTTCTGGGGCACGAGGGAGGAGAGCGAGAGGTTGTCGGGGCAGCCGATGGAGCCGTAGAGTGCACGGATTTCGACCTTGATGTTATTCATGAGCGCCTTGAAATTCGGTGGGAGGGCGCCTTTCTGGGAGTTGATTTGATTTGCAACCCATTTGTTGTAGTCTTGGGTACTCGTGGCGGGGACGAATACGCTGCCGTTCTTTTCGATTACGGCACGGGGCTTTTGCGCCATGGCGCGAAGCTGCGGGTCGGCGAGAAGCTGGTCGGCGAGCGTGCCTGTGGGAAGCGATATGAGGTGGCGGGCCAGCGTGATGGCGTCGGCGGCGTTGAGGCGGTTTGGGAGCGTAAGCGTGTCTGCATCGGCGATTCCGCTGTCGTGCAGGAGCTTGACCAGAAAGACGCGGGCCTTGAGGCCGCCCTGTTTATCGTTGGCGAGTGTTTGAAGCCAGGCGTCGCACTCCGCGCGGTTGGCGAAGGAGCTGATTTTCTTGCGTATTTCCATCTCGTTTTTTGTGGGGCCGTTGGTGCGGAGGCGCGCAATGATGTCCTCCAGGTGGCGCACATAGGCCGCTTCAGATTTTCCCGTCGGGAACACTACTTTCTGTCCTGAACTCATGGTGTAATGTATTAAGGGGGTCTTGTTGTCGCGTGGCTTTCCGTGCGAAGCCGCCAGGATGTTGTCAAGCTGTTGCTCGGCAATCTTGAGGATTTCCTCCTTGTCGTTTTCGGAACGGAAATCAACGTCTCCTGAAACGAGTGCCTGTTGGAGTGAGATCTTTGTGTTTTCCTTGTGCTGGAGATGGGCGTTTGCGGCGTTGACGGCATCGCGCACGGCGACGGACTCGGCATCCATGCCGGCAGGTCCGTAAATCTGTTGGGAAGTGCGGATGCGGACTGCGTTCGGGTTGTTCGCGTTATGGGCGTTGATGGTGTCGGCGTTGCGGTCGAGGATATCGCGGATCTGCTGGCGGGATAGCGGCCTGATGCTTCGGGCGCGGAGGGAACGGTCCACGGCGCCTTTCGGGGCAAGACCTAGCTCCTGGCGGATGAGGGCGATCTCTTTATCGTTTACGCCGTTGCCTTGGAGCGCACGTATGAATGCGTTCTTGATGGCGAGCACCTCTGCATGGGAGATGACCGTATCATTGGCGCTGCGGCGCGTGATGTGGTGGTTCATCTTGGCGAGCGAGTGCTTGCCGGAAAGCCTGACCTCTCCAGCGTTGTAGTCGCCAGTGGAAATATCCTGGAATTTCTTTAGAGATATGTCAACGTTTGCAAAATTGATGGTCATGGAGCATCCTCATGTTTGATTTGGAAGGCGGTGCTATTCTCTATTTGTCTCCAAACTACACTAGACCTGTATGAAACCGCCGGCCCCAAAAGCGTTGAAGTTCGCATCATCCGCAGCGGCCCGGTCTGCGGCGGGCTGATCTGCGGCGGGATGGAAGTCTGCAAGGAGGTTTCGCCAGGTTTCAGCGGTATTGGCTAGGGATTGGAGGACCGCGTCAAAAGTATCGGCATCCAGATCCGACAGCGCGATTCGTTGGACGAGAACGTAATTGCCGCTTTCGCGTGTCTTGGCAAAAAACGCGGCGGATTCAAGGTTCGATTCCAGCAGGATTTCCGCGAATTCGGCGCGCCCCTCTGCCGGCGGGGTGCCGATTTCTGCGATGGCAATGAGGCTCCAGCCATCTTCGACGAGAGTGACGGGGATGCCATCGATGTCGATGTCGGCCTGCCCGTCAACGGCGGCAAGCCCCTCCACGGCATGGCGCTCGGCCAAGTTGGAAACGAGTTCAGTGAAATCCATGGTAGTTGTTCCTAGGTGACGCGGGTGGTCGATTGGCTGCATGAAACGGGCGACGGGGGCGAGTTCGGCAGCAGTAGCCCAGCCAGTGCACGGTTGCCTTGCTTTCTCATCGTTGGGAATCAGCGACTCTCATTCGAATTTATTGGCGATCGCCACATTGAAGACGGTGTGCGTGCGGTTTGGACATATACATTATTAATTATAATATATACTATCAAAAAGCTGTTACAAATTGGAATGGCAAGGAGAAAAAGTAACATTGCAAGACGGTCGAATAATTTTATGCGTCAGAGCATGCTGCAGCCAGAAAACCATTATTTCCGAAGACGCCTGAATACAAATGCTTGCCGCGTTTCCCCAAACACGCTGTATTGGAAAATGAGTGGAATTTTGACTGTAAGCAGTAGTACAAGAAAAAGCTCCCCCAGAACATGCTTGGGGGAGCTTTCCTTTACCATAATGTATAATGGCGGAGAGACAGGGATTC
>JAGCUY010000132.1 GCA_017962605.1 Kiritimatiellia bacterium
GGCGGATATGTCGGGGAACGGTGCCGAAGATGGGCGCTCTTCCGTCAGCCACTGGACGCTCATGCCCATGACCTGGCGGTCGGCCTTGACAGGCGCGCTGATCTCGCCAAAGCGTCCGCGCGCCTCTCGGCCATACATGACCTCGCATCCTGCAAGACGCGAAAGGACGGCGTCGCCTGTCGCGTCGCAGAAGATTGCGGCGCGGACGCGCGTGACGGCGCCAGTGCGCGTGTCGCGGGCGAGGACGGCGGCGATGCGGCGCGATTTAGCTGGATTCATCTCGACGCCGACGACGCGGCGGCCAAGCAATAGTTCTGGCGCCACGCCGGGAACACGGGGGCCGTAGAGTTCGCGGGTATGGAAGGCCGCCTCCTTGCGGGCGTCTTCGTAATAAGAGCCGGGCAACGGCCGGCCGTAGCCAAAGATGGGCTGGATTTCCTCGACTACGCGTCCCAGCGCGGGGTAAGGCTCCGCATTGATGCGTCCGCCCATGCCGACGCGGACCTCCGAGGAGTTGCAGCCGCCAAGCACTGTGCGGTCCTGAAGCAGCAGTGTCTTGACGCCGGAACGCGAGGCGGCAAGCGCGGCGCACACGCCTGCCACGCCGCCGCCTACTACGACAAATTCGGCGGCGATTTCGTCATTGGGAGACGAGCTGCGGGGATCAAGTGACGGGAGCGAAGGGGGGGGCGTTGAGCCATCGGACGAGAAATATAGCGCGGCGCAGCGGCCGTTGAAGCCAGTGAGGTCGCGCAGGGTGATGTGTGCGGTTCCGGCTTGGAGGTTGATTTCTCCAGCCATTGCCCAGTGCCAGTTGGCGTCGCCTGTTCCGAATTCGGCAGTCAGCGGCATGCCGTTTGCAAGAACTTGGAAGCGCCCCGCCGCGACAGGCTTGCCATCCGCGCCCATGCGCGGCCAGACGGCGTTCCAGTTCCGCGAATAGGCCCAGACGGTCCAGCGCCCGGCCTCTGGGATTTCGACCTCGGTTTTTGCGTCCGCCACCGGGACTCCCATGCCGTGCGCCATCAGGTATCCGCAGCCCAGCTGTTGCGTCGATTGGGTGTCCAGCACCCAACCGCCCAAATCGCGAAAACTTTCACATCGGATAAGAAGGGACATAAGAACACTAACTACTAACCACTAACCACTAGCCACTAACCACAAGCCACTTACCACTGTATCGCTGCGGCGTTACATCGGGCAGATGTCCTGCACCATTGGCTGGACGACGAGGTCGGGGATTGCAAGGTGGTCGGGCGTTTCGAGAATCGACTTGACGATGGCGCCGAGCTCCTCGGGCGATGTGCACTTTTCGGCAAGCGCGGGATCTTCGGAGGCGCCTGTGATGCCTGCGGCCTTGTTGAAGCCGGTGCGGCCCCACGATGGCGTGAGGCATGTCACGCGGACGCCGTGTGGGCGCAGTTCCGTGTAGAGACCGTGGCTGAATTTGGCGAGTCCTGCCTTGGCCGCCGTGTAAACGCTCCATCCCGGCCATGCGTAGAGGGCGCAGACGCTTGAGACGTTGACTATTGTGCCGCGCCCGCGCGCGGCCATCGCGGCGCCGACGCGGCGGCAGCCGAGCATCGCGCCGACGAGGTTCGTCGATATTGCCGCCTCGATCTCCGCGTCGGTCTGCTCGGCGACGGGGGCGATGCGGCCACCCGCGCCGGCGTTGTTCACGAGCGCGTCGAGGTCGCCGCATTCGGCAAGGACGCGATCCCAGTCCGCGCCGCTCGCCACATCTGCGCGGATGGCGCGGACGCCAAGCTCCTTGGCGACGGCCTCGAGCTTTGCCGGGTTGCGTCCGGTGACTGTGACATGCGCCCCCGCTGCGGCGAGGACGGCTGCGATGCCTCGGCCGTAGCCTTCGGTTCCGCCGGTGACAAGTATGTTGGAGTTTTTTATAGTCATGGCTGACTTCCCTAGCTTGATGCAAAGAAGGATTACTCGCCTAGGCATGCTCGGAGAAGTTCTGGCGAGAGGATTTGGCGGGTGTCGTCATCGACAAGGGAGAAGCGGTTGCCGTCGTTTGGCGTTGAGAGGTAGTTCCAGACGCACCAGGGGATGCCGTGTTCGCGGCAGAGCGAGACGACATCGCGCATCCAGGCGACGCGGCTTGCGGCCGGGGCGTGGCGGATTGTCCCGAACTCCCCGCACCAGAGTATCTTGTCCGGGTGTGCGGCGCGGAAGGCGAAGGCCCCCTCCATGAAGCGGGCCACCACGTCGCGCCCGATCTCAGCGTCGTCGGGGTAGCGGTCCTCCTCCCCCCACGCCAGCCGCCGGCAGTAGCGGTAGCGGTCCACGTCGGCGCAGGGGTATTCGAGAACCATGTTGGGATAGAGCGCGGGGGCTTGCAGGACGCCGCGCTGGTGGGTGAACTCGAAGGGTTCGTAAACGTGGAAGGTATATACGACCCTGGGGTCGTCCCAGACCTTGAGGACGCCAAGCTTGTCGGGCGCGTTCCAACGCGTAGGCCCCACCACGATCCAGCGATTGGGGTTCCGCTCCCGGATGGCGCGGATTGTCCTGTCGGCAAGGTCGTTCCACTTTGCGGGGTCGATGTCGCGGACCTCGTTCATCAGCTCAAAGGCCACGTCGGGCGCATCGGAGAAGCGGCTTTCAAGTTCGAGCCAGAGGTCGATGAAGCGCCGCTGGAGCCCTTCGTCGTCCAGAAGCGACACCTCCTCCTTGATGTCGCAGTAGTTCCCGACGGCCTTGTGCAGGTTCAGCACGACATTCAGGCCGTGCCTGTCGCACCAGCCGACGAACTCGCGGAGCTTGCCGAAAATGCCTTCGCGCCATTTGCCCGGCTCCTCCTCAAGGACGATCTGGTCGAAGCCGAGGCGGACATGGTCGAAGCCCATCGACTTGATGTTCTCCACGTCGCGCTCGGTGATGTAGGAGTCGAAGTGCTCAAGGTCGCCGCGGGTGATTTCGAGGCGCCATTTCTGGGGGAGGGAGTTGAACCGCTTGTAGTTCGTGAGCCATCCGCCGATGCCCATGCCGCGCGTGAAGCCGGGCCACTGTGGCTGCGCGGACGGTTCCGTCGCGGCGACGACGACGGCGGCGTTTGTCGGGTCGCCGACGTAGTAGGCGATGAAATGCCTGTCGCCGATGGCCGTCGCGTTGGCGTTGCCGGAGTCGTATGGACGGACTTTGCCGCCGAGGGCCAGCACTTCCGGCTCCGGCCATGACGCCGGGTCGGCGAGGATGTCCGCGACGCGCGCTGTCCGCCGCTTCAGCAGCCCCGGCCCGCGCTCGAAGTAGTAGCAGTGTACGAGTCCGCGGGCCGCGTCCAGAATGAGCGACGGCGTGGATTGGCCGACATCGGTGATGTTCGTGCGCCTCTTCGTCCAGGTCTGCCCGCCGTCGGCGGAGAGAAGCTGGAGCTGGCCAGCGCGCGAGACCTCGGTGCGCGCGACTGCGAGGATGCGCCCGTCGGGCAGCACTGCAGCCGATGGTTCCGTGGGCCAATCGGCCTTCGCAAGGCCGCTTTCCACCGTGTGCTGCGTCCAGGTCTTCCCGTCGTCACGGCTCACGAGCGTGCCCCAGGAGTTGCAGGGCTCGCTGCTATTGTAGTCGCCGATGAACCAGAGCGACATCAGCCCCACGCCCGGCACGGTAAATATGTCCGTCACCTGTATCGGCTCGGGCGACATCTCGGGCGCAGCTATCTTCGTGAAGGTCACGCCATCTTCGGTGCGGCACAGCTCATGCCGGATGTGCCCCCTCCCCCGGCAGTTCATCCAGAAGAGAGCCGCACCGGACGAGTCAAGCCCGGCCCCTTCCACGCCTTCGCAGATCACGGGATCATTCGCGATACAGACCTCAGGCGACCAGGTGCGACCGCCATCGGACGACGTGTGCACATACGCGCCGCGCGAACTCTCCACAAAATGTCCCTTTCCGCGCCCGTAGGCGCACACGAGCGTATCGCCAACGGCTTGAATCATCGGCCAGGAGTTGTAACCGGGGCGATTCTCAACGACGGAGAGCGCGACGCCGGGGGCCACTGCCGCGACATCTATGAATAGAGACGCTACTGCGAGGCCGCGCCGCTTCGCGTCGTGGAGAAAGAGTTGCGCGTAGCGCCTCGCGCCTTTCACGGCGGGGTGCGTGCGGTCTCCGGGGGCGTTCCATGTCAGAGCCTCCTCTTCGCCCGCGTCATTGGCCGCCTTGCGTGTCATTTCGCGCATGTCAACGAGATCGACTTCCTCTTCCTTCGCCACTTCGCGCATCGCCTCCGCCCAGTCGTCAAGGCGCGGGGCGTCCGTCAAGAGGCCGTCCTGGCCGTAGGTGAGGCGCACGATCGGGGTGGCGAATACCGGGGTCGCGCCCTTCTCGCGCACATCGGCGGCCATGCGCCGCAAATTCTCCTTGTATTGCGGAATGGGCGTTGCCACGTCGGGCTTGTCGAGCTTCTGGTCGTTGTGTCCGAATTGGACGATGACAAAGTCGCCAGGGTTGAGAGCCTCGACGATCTTCCCCCACCAGCCTTCGCGGATAAAGGAGGTCGTAGAGCGCCCGCTGCGGCCATAGTTCACAATGGCGCACCCTTCGCGGAGGAAGGGGCGTAGGGAACTGCCCCAGCTGGCGAACCTCGATTCGTCGCCTCCGTGTTCGTCAAGGGTAGATGCTCCGGCGAAAAAGAGCGTGCGTGGGTGCTGCGCGGGCTGCCCGCCCGGGGTGTCAGTTGCGGCAGGAGTTGCCGCGAATGATGCGAACGTAGTCATTGCCAGTAGTGTTGGAACCAGTTTTTTCATGGCCTCTTTTTCAGTTATACCTTTTTGCCCTTATTGTCGATTGATGCGCCAGCCAGTTGCGGATGCTCGTTGCGGTGGATGAAGCCAAGGCCTTGGATATCGGCGGCGATGGCAGGGTCGATGTCGCCACGTGGCGGGTAAATCTGCGCCCAACCGCGACGGTTGAAGTCGTATTTCTCGCCCAGTCCGTTGTTGTATCCGTGGAAGGTCGGCAGTGGCGGAACGCCTTCAGACATCTTTGCCCTGAGCTCGTCGAGATGGCGCTCGAAGACGCCTCGCGGCGTATCCCCATGCGCGGTGCAAACCGATGCCGCAAGTCCTACGGTCTCCCCAAGCATCCCCAGCGTCCGCTGGACGCGCACCGCCGCAAATGCGACGTGCGAGCAGGAGATGTCGCGTCCGGCAAGGAAGAGGTTCTCGCAGTCGCGGGCGTAGAGGCAGCGGTAGGGAACGGGGTAGTCGTCGCCGAAGCCTCGGTGGTAGGCGGCGCTGCGGAATGGCTCAGCGAACTTGCGGGAGTTCTCCGGGTCGGGGAAGTGCAGATCGATATCCCAGGTGATCGACGCCGTGGCGTCTGGGTGCTGGATATGGTTCTCTAAGTCGTTTTGCGTCAGCACGTAGTCGCCGACGACGTGGTAGCTCTCGCGCTTGCCTCCCGTCGGGGAAATCCACGAGAAGGCGGTTCTCGCGTAGTCTGCCCTCTTCGGCGAATGGTTCTTCAGCCAGTTCCAGTTGGAGAATATGGCGAGCAGGCTGTAGTCGCGGATGCGCTCGGCGTCGTCCGCCATGTCGCGCATGAAGCCTGTCTCCTGCTCCCACGAGCCGCATGTCTGGTAGTAGCCGGTGGCATCGTCGATGGGGAGCGCCCAGGCGGATATGTCGGGGAACGGTGCCGAAGATGGGCGCTCTTCCGTCAGCCACTGGACGCTCATGCCCATGACCTGGCGGTCGGCCTTGACAGGCGCGCTGATCTCGCCAAAGCGTCCGCGCGCCTCTCGGCCATACATGAC
>JAGCUY010000133.1 GCA_017962605.1 Kiritimatiellia bacterium
ACCAGCTTCGCGATCATTCCCTTGGGAAGGGAGACGCCCGTTTCCTCCAGCATCTTCTTGCCGGCCGCGTAAATCCCGGGACTGTTCTTCGAGACCTCCTTCAGTTCGTTCAGGTTGTCGATCAGTCCTTCCACCTTTTTCTGCACGGACTCCTCCGAACGGAGACTGGATTCGGCATTGACCGTGAGCGGGAAGATGTGCGCTTTCACGATGTCGATGGCGTCCGAATTGCCGTTGCAGAGGGAGAACGCCTTGTCGATGAGCTCGCCGGCCTTTTCGGGCGATTCCCCCTTGGGGCAGGAGAAGTCCGCCTTTGCGTCTGCGGCGGCGGTTTTGGTTTTTTCGACCGCCTGTTCGATGGCGGCCTTGACGGCGAGGATGCGCCGGGCGGTCAGGGGCCTGCCCTTGCCGTAGTCCTCCAGCTTCATGGCGTCCTTCACGCTGTCGGGAATGCGGCCTTCCCCGCCGAACATGTCGGCGACCGCCTTCATGAAGGCGTCGCGCGTGATGTTGTTGGCTCTCTTCAGACTGGCGAGACGCCCCGCCCCGATGCCGACCCAGTCGCCTTTTCCGGGCTTGATGGTGCGGTTGACGATCCCCCCCAGTTCGCCCTCGTCGAGGCGGGCGACCGCCTTTTGCTTGCCGGCCGCGGCCGCGGCCTCGGCGAATTCCACGAACTGCTGGAACTGCGTGTTCAGGAAACGATTCTGGTTGTTGATGTCGAGTGGCATGGATGTCTCCCGTTGAAAGGTTGAAAAGTTGAAAAGTTGAAAGGTTTAGGGGTTGAAAAGTTGAATGGTTGAAAGGTTGATGCTTGTTCCTATCGATTTGTTTACACGCAAAGGGAAGAAAGGTTACATCCGCTCCGACAAAATCCTTGATTGGGCGGCGGCGAGCTGGGCTTCGGCGTCGGAGAAGCATTTGGCTAGTTGGGCGGGCGTCGGGAGAAGGCGCTTGATCTGGTAGGCGGTGATGCCCCTACGGGACGAGGGCCAATTCTGCAACAGGTTGCAGAGTCGCGTCGTCAACAGGCTGTTGGCGATTGCGCCTGGCAGATTTTGCCGCAACTTGTGGCACTTTTGCCGGGTCAACGGCTTGTTGACCCCCGCCGAAGACAGGTAGCACACCGGTTTGTTCCACAAGCTGTGGGACGATCTTCGATTTCGCGCGGCCTTGATCTGGGTTGCGCGCCAGCGGTTCTTGAGGTCGGCGATCCAGAATGCGTAGGATCGGCTTGTTTTGGCAGGTGGCTTCATGTCTGGGGCGGGTAGGGTCAAGTGGAAGGCGAACGCAAACTATTCTAGCAAATCGCCTATGGAAACGCAAAGCGAGGGCTGGGTCACGGAAATGCGGCGACAGCCGACGACCGACAGCCGGGAAACATTGAAATGTTGCCAATGTGGAAGTGTTGCCAATCCCAATGTTGCCAGTTGCCAATTCTCCGCGCACCATTTGGGATTGGTTTGTGGCTTGAGGTTGACAAAAAAGCACGGGACTACGGACGGGCGGCCTTCTTGCGCGTTGAGGTGCGCGTTGGACGCGCACGGGTTGGCATGCGAGACCTGACAGGCTTCAACTCGGCGTAGCGAACACCGGGACGGCGCTTGGAGTAGCGCAGAAACAGGCCATGCATTGTCCCCCCGCATTCGGCGAGGATTTGTTCGCGGGCGGCATAAACTTCATCAAGGATTGGATTATCGGACATGGCTTGACTCCAGAATCGCCACCATTTGCGCGGGGTTGACAACAATTGGCGAAATGGGGTAATGGCGGAGATTGCCAGTGACAAGCCGTGTCGCGTCAA
The DNA here is from genome assembly GCA_017962605.1 of Kiritimatiellia bacterium. Taxonomy (GTDB): domain Bacteria; phylum Verrucomicrobiota; class Kiritimatiellia; order RFP12; family JAAYLN01; genus RGIG5952. The sequence continues at coordinate 1,805 of JAGCUY010000133.1, forward strand.
CTTGTCCGGCCAGGGCAACCTCGTAGAAGACCCTGTCGGTTTCGTCGGAAAATATCTCGCCGCTTGGCAACGGGTCAAGGAATACGGCTCTCGCCACTATGGCGTCAATCATCTGGCGGACATCGTTCTGGTCAAATTGGAATTTGCCACGCGCCAAGACCTCGGTGTATTCGTCGACAATGGCCGATGACAGCACGGGTTTCAGACTCCCTGAACGAATGGCGTTCACGACTTTCACTGTTGCGCTGTCTGGACGCTTGGACATCATCGCCGCAACAATGACATTCGTGTCGATGACGGCGCAGGTCATCATGCCGTTGCCCCCGCCTGTTGGCGTTCGCGCCGTTCTTTTCTTGCGGCGGCGATTTCCGCGTCGATTTCTTCCATTGTCCAGTCGTGATCCTTGTGGTCGATGGCGGCCTTCGCCCTGATTCGGTCAAACGCCCCCCAAGACGTGTCGGAGTGCCCCGCATTGTTTGGTTGAGCATTTGCAATCGGCACGACTGTCGCATTGCGCGAGATGAGAAAATGGACAAACATGGCGACAGCGTCCCGCTGCGTCGCGTTCAGCATCCCAATCTCATTTTCAAGTGCTGCGTATGGCATGGATTCTCTCCGTTTTTCGTTCAGCCTCGACCAGTGTCATTCAACAACGCGAACAAGTCTAGCATATCGCCTGAAGAAACGCAAATCGAAATGTTGCCAATGTGGTAATGCCGCCAGTTGCCAATGTTGCCAGTTCCCAATCGGCATTGGGTATTGGAACTGGCAACATTGGCGACTTTTCAACCTTTCAACTTTTCAACCGTCTCAGTTCCCCTGCCGCGCGTAGGCGCGGACGCCGAGCCGGATGTCCTTGACGCCGGACTCGATAAGGTTCATCGCCTTGTCTCGGTCGGCGTCGATGGCCGAGGCGGGGATGACGATGAGCCAGCGGTCGTTCCAGGCGCTGCGGCCGACGAGGCGCGTGGACTTGAAGTCCGCCCCGGCGCGCAGGGTCGAGTGGCGGCGGATCGTCGCGGTCGCGTCGCTCGTGCCGTCAAGGCCCGAGAAGGTCGAGATCCAGTCCGTCGCGTCCAGCTCGTCCGAGCCGACGGTGTAGGGCAGGGGAAGCACCTGGTCCACGACGTTCCAGCTCAGCAGCGCCCGCTGCGTCCCGGCCGGCGAGCGCATGTAGTCGAGGCCCACCGGCACGAGGTAGATGTTCGGCTCCACGCCCGCGCCGCCCCCGAACTGGTCGAGGCCGACGAGGTTCACGCCGACGGCGTCAATCTTCGTCGCGTAGTCGGAGCTGGAGAACTGGTGGTCGCCGAACTGGAGCATCTTGCCGAAGAAGTTCTCGGCGTTGTTGATCGACGTCGAGAACGGGATGATGTATCCCGGCTCGCGGGCGACGGCGGCGTTCGCGCTCGCCGGCGGCTGGCAGTGGCGCAGGAAGTCGGCGTTTGCGAGGATGTTGGGGACGCGGTATTTCGCAAGTTCCTTGCGCCATGCCTCGTCGCCCGCCGCGTCCTCCCGGATGCGGAAGAGCTCGCGGCGGAGCGAGAACCACTTCGCCGGCTTGTCCGGGTTGTTGATGCCGAGGCGGGGCTTGAGGACGTCCCAGTTGGCCTTCATGCGGTTCACGATGTCGTAGAGCCCGCCGTCCGTGGTCGCGCTGTTGATCGAGACGCCCTCCTGGCCGAGCGAGCGGGTCGCGATGATGTCCGCGAGGAACTTCCGGCCGGCCTGCGGGTCGCTGGAGAGAAGCCCGGTCTCGTAGTCATAGACCTTCGCGAGCTCCCACACGTAGCGCTGGGCTGTGTCGAAGGCGGTCGTGTATTTCGTGAGCGCGAGGTTGCGCTGCACGCGGTTGTACATGTCGAGGTAGCGCTGCTCGGTCGCGGCGTTCGAAACCTGCTGGCGCCAGAGGGCGCGCTGCTCCAGGAGCTGCTCGCCGGCGGCCACCTGGGCGCGGTAGGCGGCTTCGGCCGCCGCCAGTTCGGCGAAGGCGGGCTGGATCTGCAGGACCGCGAGGTTGACCTCCATCGCCGCCTCGTCGAGCTTGCAGCGGAGATCGTCGTAGGAGCTGCGGATGTTCTCCTCCATGTCGTAAACGCTCTTGGCCAGGTCGATGAGCATTCCGGCCAGCTGCTTCGTGTGGCGGGTCTGGTAGGCGACCAGCGCCTGCGCCGTTAGCGCCTGCAGCTCGAACATGTCCGTGGCCATCAGGGCCGATTCGTATAGCGCCCGCGGATCGATCGCGATGGTCGTGCCGAACGCATCGACGCCGGGAATGCCGTCGGAGGCCATGGCGTCGTCCACCATCATGACCTGCAGCGCGAAATTGGCCAGCTCGATGTGGTAGTCGTCATCCATCGTGTCAACCGGGAGCTTCGCGATAATCGTGCCGAGCTCCACGCCGAACGTCTGCCAAAGCGCCTTCTCGGCGCTCTGGGCGAGCTTCACGCCCTCCTTGAGGATGGTCATCTTGGTTTCGTAGTTCGACATCACCTCCTGGACCTTGAGGTAGGCGCCGATGTAGTTGCGGTAGGCGGCCTGGATCGAGCCCTCCATCCGGCGCGAGCCGGTGACCGTGAGCGGCTTCATGCGGATGCCGCCGTCGTTCACGATGTAGTTGATGGGGATCTCCTTGAAATAGCCGGGCTTCTCGTTGCCCAGCCAGTCGCGCTCGTTCTGGTATTTCCAGCCCAGGCCGACGTAGTGCCCGGTGTCCCGCTCCACCAGCCTGTAGGTGTTGGTGAAGGTGGTCTGGAGGGAGTCGAGGATGCCGTAGGGCGTGAGGTCCATGTAGTTGTAGTTGTAGAGGTCCGGGCCGTCGTAGCCCTGCGGGTAGGTGCCGCCCACGCCGATGTCGCCGGAATATGGCGTGCCGTAGATGGCGATGAGCTGGTTGTTGAGGGCGAGTTCCTGCGCATCGACATCCGCGACGAGCGACTCCTCGTTCCGCGAAATCTGGGCGAGGCGGCTGCCGTATTCGTTCGCGTAGCCGAGAACGGTGCGGCAGTTGGCGAGGGCCTTCTCGGCGCGCTCGAGAATCTGCTCGAAGTGCGACTCCTTCTGCGCGAGGCGGTCGGGGTCGATGTCGAACGGGATCGCGTTCTCGGAGAGGCCGAGCGGGTTCGAGCCCGCCTCGAAGCCGTTGAGCTTGCGCTCCAGGACGCGGACGGACGATGCGAGGACGGGCAGCTCCGAGGCCGTCACGCGGTTGACCTTCTTGACGCCCTTGTCGATGAAGGCCTGGTAGGGCGCGTCGTTCGTCGGCAGGAGCGCGTTCACCGCCATCCAGTTGTAGGCGGCGGCGAGGCCCGTGCGCGTGGCCCATTCGCCGTAGCCGAAGGCCTGCTCGTGGTCGCTGTCGAAGTAGGCGGAAGCAACTCCGTTGCGAGTTCCGAGTTCCGAGTTGAGAGTTCCGAGTTGAGAGTTCTCCTTGTAGGCTTTTCGAAGCGTCAAGTCCATCGCGTCCGTGCCGGTCTGGACGAGCTTCACGGCCGCGTCGGCGAACTTCTGCTCGTCCTGGTAGTCCACGTTCATGAGCTTCTGGTCCATGAGCATCTCGCCCATCGCCGCCGTCCAGTCGAACCAGGGGTTGCGGAGGAGCCGGTAGTAGCCGGTGAGGGCGGAGAGGTAGTGGCCCCAGGCGTCGCCGTGGCCCTGCGGATACTGCGCGGCAGCGCAGTTGACGTCGAGGATGCCGTCGCGGGCGCGGATGCCGTAGTTCGCGACGTAGGCCGGCTCGCCCTCGGTGATGCCTTTTGTGAGGTTCCAGGCGAGGCGGTTGTAGAGTGGCGCCTCGGTCATGCGCGGGTAGGCCGTCGCCGACGTGCGGCCGCGCAGGAGCGCCAGCTCCTCGTCGAGGAGCGACGGGACCTGGTTGGCGAAGGAGAAGGTGCCGGAGGCGAACTGGTTCCCTTCGGTGTCGGGCGAGACGAGCGGGTTCTTCGCGTCCGAATAGGCCTCGGCGCCGAGGAGCGAGTAGAACTCGCCCATGCGCGTCTGCGCCAGAATGAGCTGCTTGGACATGTCGATGTTGTTGCCGCCCGCCGCGACGAGTATCGACTCGGCGCGGTTGAAGACGGTCTGGTAGAGCTCCAGCAGGCCGACTTCGGAGAGGTTGTCGTTGTTGAGCGCGACGTCGCCCTGGTAGGGACGTCCGATCTGCTCGAGCATCGTCATCCAGATGTCGCTCGGGTTGTTGTAGAAGTCCTCCACGCGCTGCGCGAAGGGCGTGAGCGAGTTGAGGACGCGCTGCAGCCAGCCCTCGGCGAGCTGCTCGTCGGCCCACGGGCTCCAGAAGTCGTCGTCGCTCGTCCAGTCCTCGTGCGCTGCCGCGAGGAGGTTCCACGTGTCCGACCCCTTGAGCGGGCGGTAGCGGAGCGTGTAGTAGGTGTTGACGTAGTCCTGCAGGTTCGCGCCGCTCTGGCCGAGCTGCACCGACACGAGGCCGGCGTCGAGGGCCTTGTCCTTCCACTTGTCGTATTCCGCGTCCTTGTCGGGCACCGTGCCGTCGGCGGCCGGCGTCGTGTAGCGCCACTGGAACTCGTAGCGGTCCGCCGTGGAGCCGAGCGGCGTGCGGTAGAGGAGCGTCAGCCTCTCGGAAAGCTTGTTGAGCGTGTCGGACAGGACGGCGATGCCGTCCGCGTAGAGTTCGGGGACGACCTTGATGACGTGCATCTGCACAGGCAGGCCCTCGGAGACCTGCGTCGGGTCGGGGTTGTCGTTCTCGATGAGCGTGACGTAGCCGACGCCCGTGCCGTCCGCGACGAGCGCGTAGTGGTCGCGCGCCAGGTAGGTGTTGGCGGCGGGGGTCTCCTCGGTCTCCCAGGAGAAGGACCCCTTCACGAAGGCGACCTCGACGGAGGTCTCGTCGCCGGCGACGTCCTCCCAGGACTTGCCGAGGTATTTGTCGAGCTTCAGCTCCTCGTAGCGCTCCTTGGCGTAGGCAAGGCGCTCGCCCTTCACCTTGACGGTCCGGTCGTCGGCGGTGGTCCAGGTCGCGAAGGCGGCGCCGGGGATGTCGGCCTTCTTGCCGGCGAGGACCGTGAGGGTCGTGCCGAGCGTGCTGAACTCGAATTCGCTGACGGTGAAGCGGTTCGTCGCGAGCGGCGAGTCGTCCGCCGCGATCCTGGCGAGCCAGTTGGTGTAGGTGGCCTTGCTCGGGAAGGCGAGCGTCATCTCCTTCTCCCCCTTGGACGGGACGGGGGCGCCGGTGTTCGAGAGCGGCGAGGGCTCGACCTCCGTCACGGCGAGCGAGTCGGCGGCGGCCATCCACTTGTCGTATTCGGCCTTGTTCTGCACCGGGTCGAGGACGCACAGCGCCTTGATCGCCGCGCGCTCGTCGGCCGTGAGCACGTTGAGCTCCAGGTAGGAGCCGCCGGCCTCCTTCTCGACGTATTGGCCGATCAGGTTCATCGTCGCGTGGAGGCCGGGGTTGAGGAGGCCGCCGTCCTCGACCGCCACATAGAAGCGGTCGGAGATGGAGGGCGGCAGGCCGGTTAAGTAGTATTTGCCCTTGCGGAGGAAGGTCGTCCCAGACGGTCCGAGGACGAATCCTTATTCTTCGGGGAAGCTCGAGTTCACCGGATGCGTGACGGCCGAGGCCTGCTTGACGGTCGGGTCGATGAGCTTCACCAGCGTCGTGGGGTAGGCGAGCCCGGCCATGACTTCGGCGACCGAGGGGTTCGGGTAGCAGACGGCCATCGAGGCGGCGTTCCACATCTCGGGAA
>JAGCUY010000134.1 GCA_017962605.1 Kiritimatiellia bacterium
CATTTTGTCGCAACCAATTTCCCAAGAACTTTCCTAATCCGCCAGAGGCGGTTCCCAATCTGTTGCGCCGTGGCGAAGCCACACGGCATGGATGCGGGCGCATGGGGCTTGCACCAATGCGGCCACATCAAGGGCCGATGGTTCGCGGTATCGCGAGTGTGCAACAGTTTCCAAAGTCCGGCGCGGTAGCGCCATATCAGGGTTCAAACTTCCCATGCGCTTGCGCTGAAGCTGGGAAACGGTCGTGAGTCGGGATTCGGGATTCGGGAGCCGGAAGCTGCCCCTAGCCCCTAGCCCCTATTCCCTATTCCCTATTCCCTGTTCCCCATTCCCCGTTCCCTCCTCTGGCCAAAATCCTGCCGCCTGGCAGAATTTTGACCAGCGGCGCCCCCTTTCGCTCCGTTTTTGTCCACTTTCCCGCCTTGGCATGATGTTTGCTTCCTGCCGCGGCAAAAGGAAAGGACATCATGAACGAAAACAAGAAAAGCAATCGTAACGGTACCGGTAGTATTGGTTTCAAAAACGACGTCAGCGACGGCTGGCTCTTCAAGCAGGAACTGCGCTTCATGCGGAATTTCATCCGCAATTGGGATAGCGAGGTCGAGGACGACGATTTCTTCGACCCGTTCGGAAACTGCAATAACTCTGACAACGACGAGGCGGCCTCGATGCTGGCGAAGTATTTCTCGCCGAAGGAGCTCGAGGACTGCCGCGACCTGTGCGTGGAGAAAGATCAGGGAGAGGGCAAGGCGGCGGCGCCCGTGATCTCCATCGACATGCACAGCGAAGTGACGGACGCCCTCCAGTGGGTGTGGAACCACAAGTCGCTGCGCTCCCGCTGCCGCGCGATGCTCCTGGAGTGGTGCGACGCCATGGAGCGCCGCAAGACGCAGGCCCGCCGGCGCAAGGACCCGATGGAGCTGCGGGCGAACGAAATCTTCCGCCTCCTCGGGCTTGACGAAGTGGAGCGCGACCTCTTCCTCTACGCGGCGGTCCGCGCCCTGACGTGCTTTGACGACTTCCCCCGCTGCTGCACAAGGGGGCGGCACGACTCGCAGATATTCTTCGCCATGGCGGTTGACCGCCCATGCGGGGTCGTCGGCAAGGCGCTGGCCGCCGACGGGCGGCTCCGCAAGGGCGAGGCGCTTGGCGACGATGGCGAGCTCGAGCGGCACGGCGCCTTCTACGAGTTCCTCGAGAGCGGCGACGGCGGCGTGCTCGAAGGGCGCTTCTACAGGAAGGCGGAGACGGACGACGCCCTGCCGTGGAAATACTACGGCAGGCTCGCCGAGGAGCATGGCGGACTGCTGAAGAAACTCATCTCCTCCTCCGCGCGCGACGGGCGCGGCGCGAACATCCTCTTCTATGGCGCGGCCGGAACGGGCAAGACCAGTTTCGCCAAGACGCTTGCGAAGGAGCTGGATTTCGACCTCTTCGAGATCCGCCAGGGGCCCAAGGACGGCGACCGCCACACCAGCGTCGGCCGCCTCTTCGGCATCCGCATCTGCAACGACCAGGCCCCGAAGGGGCACAGCATGGTGCTGGTGGACGAGGCCGACAGACTCCTGCGCACGAGCCTCGACTTCTTCGCATCCCGCTTCGGCGGAATGGGCGGCCCCCACTCCGAAAAGGGCGCCGTAAACACCATGCTCGACGAGACGAAGCTCCCGACCATCTGGATCTCCAACACCCCGGCGGAGGCGCTTGACGACTCCGTCAGGCGGCGCTTCGACTACTCCATCCGCTTCGACAAGCTCAACGCGGCGCAGCGCCAGGCCATCTGGCGCAACGGAGTAGCAAAGTTCCGCCTGGGGAAGATCATCTCCGAGGAGGACATCGTGCGCCTGGCGGACAAGTACCAGACGAACGCCGGAGGCATCTCACTTGTCCTGGAGAACGTCCGGCGCCTGCGCCCGAAGAAGAACGCCGCCCTCTCCCTCATCGACAAGCTGATGAAGCCGCACTGCGAGCTGATGGGGGCGGAGGAGGCCGACAGCGCCCTGCTGCCTTCCCGCGACTACTCCCTCGACGGCCTCAACCTCAGGGGCGACGTCTCGCTCGACCGGATCGTGGAGGCCGTCCGCCGCTTCAGGGCGGAGAAGGACTGCTCGTCCGACCCTGACCGCCCGCGCATGAACCTCCTCCTCTGGGGGCCGCCCGGGACGGGCAAGACGGAGTTCGTGAAGTACCTCGGCCAGGCCCTCGACGCCAAGGTGCTGGTGAAGATGGGGGGCGATCTCCTCTCCATGTGGGTCGGCGGCACGGAGCAGAACATCAAGGAAGCCTTCAATGAGGCCGAGGACGAGGACGCGATCCTCTTCCTCGACGAAATCGACGGGCTGGTGCAGGACCGTTCCGGCGCGCAGCAGAGCTGGGAGGTAACGCAGGTGAACGAGCTTCTCCACAGGATGGAGAACTTCAAGGGCGTGATGGTCGGCGCCACGAACTTCAACGCCAACCTCGACGCCGCCATCATGCGCCGCTTCACCTTCAAGCTCCAGTTCGACTACCTGACCGACGATGGCAAGCGCCTCTTCTTCGAGCGGATGTTCAAGAGCGGGCTTTCTGATGCCGAGGCCAGGCGCCTCGCCTCGATCCCAAGGCTCGCCCCCGGCGACTTCCGCACCGTGCGCCAGTCCCTCCACTACCTCGGCGGCGACGTGACGAACGCCATGCGTCTCGACGGGCTGGAGAAGGAGAGCCTCCTGAAGAAGGACAGCAGCCGGCCCATCGGCTTCCGCTAGGCGCCGGGGTCGAGGAATGGCGGCGGGGGCGCGGCGACCTCGACGCGCCCCCGCGTCAGGGGATGCGGGAAGGCGACCTTCCAGGCGTGCAGCGCCTGGCGGGGGAAGGCGAGGCGCGCCCGGTCTTCGTCGGTGAGGGCGTCCTCGCAGAGTTTCGCGTAGAGGCTCCTGTCCGGGCCGTAGAGCTTGTCGCCGGCGACGGGATACCCCAGCGCGTGCAGCGTGGCCCTGATCTGCGCCGTGCGTCCGGTCATCGGGATGCATTCCAGGAGGGTGCGCCCATCGCCTTGGCGCAGCGGTCGGAACCGCGTCCATGCCGTCTGCGCCGAGGCGTCGCGCCGCCAAGCCCCGATGTCGGACGCCTTCTCGAAGATGCGGTATTTTTTGACGAGGGCGTCGCTGGCGGGGCGTATCCAGCCGAATGCGTCGAACCAGCCGTCTGGCGCGGGCGGCTCGCGCCAGTCGCCCTCGACGAGACAGAGGTAGCGCTTGTCGAAGCGCCGCGCCGCCATGTCGCGCCCAAGTCGCGCCGCCGCGTCGGCGGTCTTCGCCACGACGACTGCGCCGGATGTCTCGCGGTCAAGGCGGCTCACGAAGTGGACCTCCCCCCATCCTGCGGCGAGAAGGATGGCCTCGAGGGTGTTGGCGCGGTAACGGCCGCCGGCATGGCAGGGGAGGTTGCCGCTCTTGGCGATTACGGCGAAGAGCGGGTCGTCAAGGAGAACCGACCACGACGGATCGACGGCCGGCTCGTCCATCACCGCCCCCGCTCCTGAATTTGTCTCAACCCCATCCATTGTCCACCCATTCTACACAATTGCCACCCCGCCCGCAATAAAAAGAAATGTGCCAATGTGAAAATGTTGCCAATGCCCAAACCCAATATCCAATTCGAGTGGCAACATTGATAATTGGCAACATTGGAATTGGCTGTTTCCACATTTCCACATTATCTTCTCCCCTAGCCCCTAGCCCTTAACCCCTGGTCCCTATTCCCCTATTCCCCCATTAACGCAACCGGCCTATGGCCGGACGCAAAAGCTGCGTCAAAACCGATGTGGCTACGACGCCGCCCATGGCGGCTACGCCACAATCGCTTTTGCCGCAAGTTCCATCAACCTCCACGCGAGGATCGATTGTGGCGTAGGGCATAGCCCGTCGTAGCCACATCGATGCGAGCGTAACCCTTGCGTGTCGCGAAGCGACTTGCGTTAGGCGCTGCGGCCGGGAGCCGGGATTCGGGATTCGGGAGCCGGAAGCCGCCCCTAGTCCCTAGCCCCTAGCCCCTATTCCCTATTCCCTAGTCCCTGCTCCCCATTCCCTGTTCCCCCTTCACCCCCTTGCGGAGAGCATCGGCTTTTGCTATAACTATCGCTTGGCGTGAAGCGCAAAACAAGGCGCAAGGCGGGTGAATTAGGAGAAGTCATGAGACTGGGAAAACAAGGCACAGAGACGGGAAGTGTGGCGCAACTGAGGGCGGATCTCGACGCTTTCGTGGCTTCGGCGGGGAAGGTCGATTTCGCCAAGGCCGGCGGCTCCTTCTCCACCCTCCGCGAGGCCGTGACCTCCGAACTCGCCTATTTCCTCTTCTGGCTATCGGCATCCGACGAGGCTGTGTCGGGCGCGGAGGCGGACTTCATCAACGCCCTTCTCAATGTCGGCGCGACGACTGATGGCATAGCGGAGTTCCTAACGGAAAACGAGGGCTTTTATGCGTCGTTCCTAAGAACAGTGCCCGTGTCCGTGAGGGTCTTCGATGCCGCGCCGGCGAAGCAGAAGAAAATAATCGACCTTTTCGTCAGGGCTGGCGAGGCTTTCCTGGGTGCCGATGGCGAGGCGGCCGAAGCCGAACAGGCCGATTTGTGGCGCTATCGTGAGATGCTTTATGCCCACAACCTGAAATGCAAGGTATTGCTGTCTCGCAAGAAGGCCGAAGAGGCTGAAGAGAAAAAGAAGGGAAGCGCCGTTGCGGGTTCAACCTACGAATATGTCCGGTCGCTGATGCGCGGATTCACTTCGTCGGCGTATGGTCTGATGCTCGCGCTTTTCCCTGATGACAACGGGATCCGCAGCAAGCCGTGGGACGGGTTTATGTGGTTCGCGCTCCAAATGGCGACGCTTGGAGAATTGCGTCCGTCGCGTGGCGCGGCGGAATTCATCAGAGTTTTCGCGGAAAGAGCCTGCCTCCCGTATATGCCGGGGACGCCCGATAATTTCCTGGCTGTTCTTACGGATAATATGGCAAAAGGCGATATGGCTTTCCTCCTTGGTTTTGTCCGATCGTCGGGAGCGGAAAACTCGCTTCACGGTTTTGTGGTCATGGCGGCCCTCGATGCCGATACGGTGAACAATCGCAAGGTCCCGAAGGCGGGGAACAAAACTTCGTTCAGCCTTATGGCGCTGCGCCTTTTCGCGGCAATCGGGCTTCATGTCAAGCGGATATCCGGAAACCCCCGGACGCGCACTGCGGCTCAATACTTTTTGCCGAACTTCCTCCGTCAGTGCATAAGTCATTTGGAAAAAACTTTTGCTCCTCTTCTCGAAAAAGGGGTGCGCCGTCTAAAAATCGCCGAGGGACAGGAAAATGCTTTCTGGGAGCTTCTCAAGATGGCCGGTCTTGACGAAGAGGATTTCAAGCCTGTTCGCGCCCTGCTTGAGAAGAGGCCGAAGAATAGAGGGCATGATGCGACACAAGCTGGCGGGGAGGATGTAAAGGGTCTGCTTGAACATCTCGACGGGCTTGTCGGCCTTGACGGCGTGAAGAAGGAGATACAGTCCATAGTCAACCTCATCAACGTGCGGAAGCGGCGCGAGGCACAGGGTCTCAAGCAGCCAGAGATGTCGCTTCACCTTGTCTTCACCGGGAATCCCGGAACAGGCAAGACAACCGTGGCGAGGCTTTTGGCGAAAATCTACAGACAGCTGGGCGTTTTGTCGGAAGGACAGCTGGTTGAGGTGGATCGCAGCGGACTCGTAGCGGGATATGTTGGGCAGACGGCGATCAAGGTCAAGGACGTGCTGAAGCAGGCGGCGGGCGGCATCCTTTTTATCGATGAAGCCTATTCGCTTTCAGGGACCGCGTCCGAAAACGACTTCGGCCGCGAGGCGATTGACACGCTTTTGAAAGGGATGGAGGACAACCGGGGCGACTTGATTGTCATCGTCGCGGGATACCCCGAGCCGATGGAGCGTTTCCTTTCGTCAAATCCAGGGTTACGCTCGCGCTTCAACCGCTACATCCACTTCCGGGACTACGAAGCCGACGAGCTAGTTGAAATCTTCAAGAGAATCGCGAAGGCCTCGAATTATGAGCCGACGGAAGACTGCATCCGCGAAGTCGCGCTGCGCTTCCAAGTCCAGACCCTTTGCAAGAGTGAGAACTACGCGAACGGGCGCGAGGCGAGGAACCTTTTCGAGAAGGCGACAATCGCCCAGGCTAACCGCCTTGCCGAATTTGGCGACTCCGCCACGCCAGAGCAACTCGTCGAACTAACCGCCGAGGACATCCTCAATGCAGAGTAGTGAATTTGGGAACATTTGAGAACCACCAGAACATGACCATCAGACAGAAGATTTTTGAAATCGTGCAGCCCGACCGAGGGCAGTCGCCGGCGAGCCGGATTTTCGACTGGACGATAACGATTCTCATATTGTTGAGCGTCGTGAGCGTCTTCATCATAACGTTCGACTTGCCAAGGCCATTCATGCGATCGCTCTTTATTTTTGAGCAAGTCGCCTCCGCCATTTTTACAATCGAATACATCCTGCGCCTCGCGACTGCCGACTTGCTGTATCCCGAAAGCGGCGCGATTAGAGCCCGCGTCAGGTATTTCTTTTCGCCGATGGCGCTCATCGATTTGGCGGCGATACTGCCGTTCTGGCTCCCAATGTTCCTCCCCTGCTCGATGCTGGCGCTGCGGGCCCTGTGGCTTTTCCGCCTGCTGAGAATCTTCAAGCTAAACCGCTATTGCGAAGCGCTCTCGTCAGTCGGGGAGGTCCTGGCGGAGAGGAAACGCGAACTTTTAGGATCGCTGTTTTCCGTAGTGCTGATGATGCTGGTGTCGTCGCTTCTCATGTATTCAGCGGAACACGATGCCCAGCCGGAGGTCTTCCGCAACGCCTTTTCGGGACTCTGGTGGGCGGTCTGCACCGTGACGACAATCGGCTATGGCGACATCTACCCGGTGACCGTTGTCGGGCGGCTGCTGGGCGCGTTCATCGCGATTTCCGGCATTGCCGCGCTTGCAATCCCAACGGGCATCGTCTCGGCCGGGCTGACGGAGCGGCTGAGCCGTGAGGCCAGGGTCGAGCAGGAGCTGCGGCGGCAGCGCAATGTGGATGACGCGCACGGCGAGGAGCTGGCGCGCCAGCGCGGCAAGGACGACGACCACGACCGTATTCTGCGCGAACACGGCGAGTTGCTGAAGGCCATTTCAGAAAAGCTCGACAAGCTGTCTTCCCATTAGGGAACATGTCATCTCAAAAAGGCAACGGTGAGGGAACGCCATGATAAAAGTCATCCAAGGCGACATAACGGCGCTGGCGGTGGATGCCATCGTCAATGCGGCGAACCAGATGATGCTGGGAGGCGGCGGCGTGGATGGCGCAATCCACCGCGCGGCCGGACGGGAACTCTACGAGGCGTGCCTCAAGGTGCCGGAGGCGCGGCCGGGCGTGAGGTGCCCGACAGGCGAGGCGCGGATCACGCCGGGTTTCAGGCTTCCGGCGAAGTTCGTCATCCACACGGTGGGGCCGGTCTATCGCGACGGCCAGCATGGCGAGCCTGAGAAACTTGCCGCCTGCTACCGCAACTCCCTCGCCCTTGCGGAGGAGAACGGCTGCAAGTCCATAGCCTTCCCATGCATCTCCACTGGCGTTTATGGCTACCCCATTGAAGACGCGGCGAAGATTGCCGTGCGGGAGGCGAAGGATTATCTCACGCAGAGGTGCAGAGAGGCGGAGGACGCAGAGGAGATGGAAATCGTCTTCTGCTGCTTCTCGGATCGAGACAAGGCGGTTTACGACCAACTGGTAGCGAAGCCTTAGACGGGATTCACAGGATTGACATGATTAGCCTGTATGTTCTGAAAAGTTGCAAAAGTTGAGTCTCAGACAGTCCGAAAAGTTGCAAAAGTTGAGCCCCAGACAGTCCGAAAAGTTGCAAAAGTTAAATGAAAATGGTAGTATATTTGCGTTGTATCCGGTTTGTAAAAAGAGGTCAAAATGGCAGAGTTGAGGCGCAAGTTCTATGAACGACTGGTGCAGTGGAAAAACACGAAACGCCAGGAGTGCCTTCTTGTAAAGGGGGCTCGGCAGGTTGGGAAAACCTTCATCGTCGAGAAATTCGGCCGAGAGCAGTATGAGAGTTTCATAGAAATCAATTTTGTCCTAGAGCCGGATGCCTGTTCGATATTTGACGGCAGCCTCAAGGCGGAAGACCTTTACAGGAAGATTTCCGCATACGACGCGACGAGGCGCCTTGTTGCGGGTAAGACGCTGATATTCCTCGACGAGATACAGGAATGTGCGAATGCGCGGACTGCGCTGAAGTCGTTCGCGCTGGACGGGCGCTATGATGTCATTGCCTCCGGATCCCTCCTTGGCATTAAGTACAAGAACAAGAAGTCCCGCGAACGCCATGTGCCGAAGTCCATCCCCGTTGGCTATGAACGGCAAATGGCGATGCATTCCCTAGACTTCGAGGAGTTCCTGTGGGCCAGGGGGGTTGCGGAAGATGCCATTGACACTTTGAGGGAATATTGCGAGAGACGGGAGATTGTGCCGGAAGCCGTGAACCGCAAGTTCTCGGACATGCTCAAGGAGTATATGATTGTCGGCGGCATGCCGGCTGTCGTGAACGAATATCTCGCGTCTGGCGATTTTGGACCGGTGCAGGAGGAGCAGGAGAAGATACTCGCCTCGTATATTGACGACATACACAAGTACGCCGATTCCACGGATGTCCCGAAGATTGAAGCATGCTACCACGCGATTCCACGTCTTTTGGCAAAGGAGAACCGCAAGTTCAAGTATGCGGAGGTGGAGAAAGGCGGCAGCGAACGGAAGTACGCATCTTCAGTTGACTGGCTCTGCGAGGCATCGCTGGCTTCTCGCGCGTTGAACGTCACTGTGGCAGAGATACCTCTCGCGGCCCAGGTCCGGGAAGGTTGGTTTAAGCTGTATCTTTCCGATGTCGGGCTGCTCGCGGCTTTGTACGGCACAGAGACTAAGGGGCTCCTGTATTCCGGCAGACTGAAGGGAAACGCGAAAGGTGGGCTTTACGAAAACTTTGTGGCCGGAGTTCTTGAGCGCAAGGGCATACCACTATACTACATCAAAAACGAGGATGGGTCGCGCGAGGTCGAGTTTGCGATTGAGCGTGAAGGCGGAATCGTGCCAATTGAGGTGAAGGCGTCGAATGGCGCGACCATTTCGCTGAATGAAACTTTAGAGAGCAAGTATGTGCCGTATGGTTACAAGTTCATTGATGGCAATGTAGGGGTTTGCGGGAAGAAGATTACTCTGCCCCACTACATGACAATGTTCATTTGATTACCGAAGCGTCGATAGTTCCTTTGCGTAATCATCTGCCGCCATTCCCAGTTCCCCCGTCCCTTCATTGGCCGGACATGAATAATGTGAAAATGTGGAAGTGTGAAAGTAGCCAACAGCCAGTGGCCAATAAAGAGCCAAGGTGGTCAGACAAAGGTGGTCAGAAAAAACTTTCAGGGAAAGGTGGTCAGAAAAATGGAAGCCGAGGCTAGGGCCAATGGGGAAACTACCCAGAAAAACAAGATGGAGACTACCCAGAAAATGAAGTCTGGAACTACCCAGAAAAACAGGGGGGGAAAATAACGAAATGACGCCATTACGCAACTTGCGTATCGCATAATTGCGTAATTTTTGATATACTAGTATGCGAAAGGGAAACCAGTATGAAAATGCCATTCAGATATGGGTGTGTCGTCGAGGGTGAGTATTTCTGCCCACGGCCCAACCTGGAGCGCCAGTTGCGCGACTATGCCGAAGCCGGGCAGAACCTCGTCATTCAGGGCGAACGCCGCATGGGGAAGACCTCCCTTGTGAAGAAGGCCATTTCCGGCATGAAAGGAGAACGGCTTCTATACATCGACCTCTACGGCATTCGGACGCTGTCGGATTTCTGCCGCCGCGTGATGTCGGGGGTGGGCGGAGTCACGGAGAAGATGCCTTTTCTTAAAAAAGCGCTGGCCCTCGCGCATCGTCTGCGCCCCGCGTTGACCATCGACTCGAACACCGGAGCCCCGACCATCACCGTCGATGCGAAGGCAGCGTCCGAACCAGATTCCCTTGACGCCGCCATGTCCACAGTTAGGAAACTGGCCGAAGACGGGAGGTTGTGCGTCGTCATGGACGAATTCCAGGACCTTTTGAAACTGAAGAATGCCGACAGGATTCTCGCCGAAATGCGCGGGACGATACAGTTCCAGGGCGACACGCCGTATTTCTTCCTTGGCAGCGTCCGCAATGACATGCTGAGGATTTTCACGCATCCCGACAGCCCGTTCTTCAAGTCCGCCCTGGCGTTCGAGGTTCCCCCCATCGACCCGGACGAGTTCGCGCGGTTCATAGTGGCGCGATTTCGAAAGGGGGGCTGCGGAATCAAGTTGGAAACGGCAAAGGCCGCCATTGAGTTCGCGGGTGGCGTGTCGGGCGATGTGCAGGAACTGTGCGATGCGCTTTGGGGGGTGACGGAAGAGGGCGGGACGGCGACCGACGCAGATCTGCCCAGGGCGTTGGCCGTTGTCTTCGCACGGGAGAAGAACGGCTTTGAAACCGCAGTGGCAGACCTCACGCCCAACCAGCTTTCGGTTCTTCGGGGACTTGCCGAGGCAGACTCTGCGCGGGTATTCTCGGCCGAGTTCATGAATCGCGTCCAAATTTTGAGTCCCGGAGCCGTGAAGCGGGCGCTGAACAGCCTTGTGGCGTCCCGACTGATCTATCCGCGCCACAACGGATACCGATTTTACAACCCGTTCTTCCGGGAATGGATCAAGACGAATCTCTAAAGGAGCAAGCCGAAGGGAAGGCTCAAGGAGATGACGGCCAATGACTTCTACGGTTTCTGCGCCGCAGGGTACCTCGCCAACCACTACGAGGGACTTGAGGGCAAGACTCCTCGGCAGATGTACGATGCCCATGCGGACGGACGCGACGAGGGGCTTGGCGAAATCGATCCCGATTCGCCGGCGGCGTTCCACAGCTGGTATCACGACCGCGAACGGCGCGGCGGCCACCCCTGGGAGGTGTGCCGCAGTTGCGTATTGCATACAAGCGAATTTTATGATAGGGTAGGTGCGGAATGAATGGACAACCATTGGCGAGATTATCAAGGGAGGCATCCAAATGAGGCATCAGGTGCGCGTTTCGGATAAGCTGTATCAATCAGTCTGCCGCGTTATTCAGGAGGGGCGGCAAGTCGTTTCGCGCGTCGCCAATTGGGCGATGGTCGAGACGTACTGGCGCGTTGGCTGCCTGATTGTCGAGGACGAGCAGCAGGGCAAGCGGAAAGCGGAGTATGGCAAGGCCGTCCTCGCCGATTTGGCGAGACGGCTGACCGCCGAATACGGAAGCGGGTATGACGAGAGGAATCTTCGTTACATGCGGAAGTTCTATCTTGCCTTCCCGATTCGGAACGCGCTGCGTTCCGAATTGAGCTGGACTCACTACCGTTCGCTCATGATGCCGTCTTCCTTCCTGGCGAGGATACGCTTCGTCGCGAAATCGAAGCGCAAAAGGAACTCTTCAGACTTCAAATGCAGGATTTGGAGTTGCTGGAAAGCGGAGGCATTGCACCCCGTAAGCCTGAGAAAGGAGAAAAAAGGTGATGCGATGAAGCAAAATGAGAAAATTGATGCCGCGACTGCGGCGCGGGAGCTGACGCTTGCGTTGCTGTTTCTGAACCGCTTCCGCGAGAAGGTCGGGACTAAAAGTCTTTGGCGCTCATGGAAGGGCTTTGACTTCGGGACACTCGACAAACTGGCGGAGGCCGGCCTCATTACGTCAAGCCGGACGGCCAAGTCTGTTTATCTCACGGACGAGGGCCTTGCCGAGGCCCGTCACCTGCTCGATAAATACGGGATCGCCGACTGGCTGAAACTAGAGGGGAAGTGAGCGGCAACCATGAGCGAATACTTCCAGAAATTCTGCGGCGGTTCTATCCAGACCAACGCAATCTCGTCACCAACCGTTGCACCAGGACTCCCGTATTTCACGGCGACCGCATCAACGACCACCACACCACCCTCGCGGAATAATCCGCCGCCCGCGAAGCGTCGAAGTAACAGAGAATCATGATGAGCGACACCCCATCTTTCGAACAGGTTATTCAAGCGGAGATCGATGCCAGAATACGGGCCATTTCGAAGGCCAGACGGCATCTCCTCCCGTTGCATCTTCCGCCACCGCCTCCCCCGAGCCGCAACGCGAAATGGATATTTAGATGGCTCGAAAGGCAGTCCTTCCTCCACATGGTCTGCCTAACGTGGTGGTTGATCGCATTAACTTTGCCATGACCACCTTCCTCTCCAACCGTTCCTTCTACGAGTCCGTCATCTGCGGGATTGTGCCGGAGGTGAGGGAGCGGTCAAACGGGAATGTGCCAATGTGATAATGTTGCCAATGCCCAACCCCATTGTCCAGTCAGATTTTGCGATACTGCTGTCGCTTCTGCCATGACTGCGGCCGCCGCGAGTTCTGCGGCGACTGCCCAGTGGAGCGACTAGGAAACCGCCCATGCCGCAACTTATATTCTTTCACGAAGACTAATTCGATTTTTATCGCTTGCTATTTCAACTTTTTTACGCCATCAACTTTGCTTTTTCCCCGATGTTTGGTAGAATCTTTTGCTTCCATCTACGCCTCCGTCATCTGCGGGATTGAATGGCTCATTTTTTAGGCAAATCTGTTTTGGAATGGCTCATTTTTTGGAGACAACTTGCGTTAATTTCTGGCGTATGGCAACATCCGCTGGGCAGAACGCCGGCCCATCCGCCCATACATGCAGAGGAAGGCCTGCGCGACCCTTGGCTTGGCGCATAGACGAGGGTGTTTTGGGCACGAAACATGCGAAATAGTATATTTCGTGCCCGTAAATGGCGGATGTGGCGAACAGCAACCACTCTGGTGCAGGGGCAATAGCACAACATAGTCCGCTCGCTTTTTGAGCAGGTGGCAGAATTTTGACCGGATGGCATGCGAAAGCGGCCTTTGGGGGCCGCTTTTTTCGTGTTTTTGTGGCTTGGCATGGATGTTGCGAAGAGAGCGTTACCATGAAACAGCTGGCATTGAAACCGATTCTTTCAAACCTCGGCGAGGCGCAGTGGGAACTGATGCGACTTTTTGCGCGCATCCAGTTCATCGTCTTCGGCGAAGTCGTGGACGAACGCGTCAAGGAATTGGAGGAGGCTGTCGCGCGGGAAGAGCGGCGACAGCCACTGACGGAGGGGGCGCTGTTTGTGTCGATGGCCCACGCATACCACCATCTCAACTTCGCGTGGAACTGCCGCCATGCGCCCGAGGAGCGCGTATGGCGTTGTGATCCCGCCGACTTCAAACGCTGGTCGAAGTTCCCGGAAGGCGCAGCCTTCCATGACCTCTGGCCCGCGCCTAGTCGGTGCCATGGAACAACGCGTGAGCCGCGCCAGGAGAAGATCAATCCCAACTCGCTTCAAGCCGCCTTTCTCCAAATGGCAGTCCGGAAGCTCGCCATTCTCAGCTACAGAGTCTCATGCGCCTTGGGTGACGACTCGCCGGAAAAGGTTCCGCGTCCCAAAGGGCTAAATCCAGAAGTCGAGGCGGAGCCTTTTACGGAAGAGACTTTCGGTCGGCGCATGTGCCGCATTTACGTCGAGATGAACAGAGCCTGGGCCTTCCACAAAAGGACAGATGACGGCAGCAATTCGCGCCAGGACATCTGCCGCCATTCCCAGTTCCCCCGCCCCTTCATCGGCCGGACATGAGAAGGGCAAAAATGATGTTGACTTTTAAACGCCTTTCTGATAGAATAATTCCGCAATCGGGTGATTGCTTTCAAGGATAACTGAAAGATTAAGGAAGAACAATATTCGGCCACGCTTAAGCGTAGAAATCCGCCGCCCGCGAAGCGGCAAAGTAAAGGAGAATCATGATGAATGACACCCCATCTTTTGAACTGGTTATTCAAGCGGAAATCGACGCTAGAATACAAGCGTTTTCCGTGGACAAAAGCGGACTTCAGAGTTATGTCCGTCAAAACGCTAGCATTGTCAAGGAATACAAGGGTCGACAGGTTTTCGAGATGCTTCAGAACATGGACGACCAGATGGTGTCCGCTCCCGAAAACGCTCGAACGAGTCAAATCGTCTTTGACAAAGACCGGGCGACCTTGTTTTTCCGAAATCAAGGCGAACCCTTTTCATCTGAAGGCATCAAGTCCATCATGATGCCGAACCTGAGTCCGAAGATGGTAGGAAGAACCATAGGCAACAAGGGGCTCGGTTTCCGATCCCTCCTGAACTGGGAACCCGAGAAAGTATTGATCCGGTCGAATGGGCTTGAATTATCTTTCTCCTCCAACACGGTTCGCGAAATCGTCGGGAGCCACCCCGCGTTGCAGGCGAACGCGAGTAGCCTTCGGGAAGGAGAAACTCTTCCGATTCTGATGTTTCCCGCAGTCCAGCGGATGGAAGAGAATTCCAGTTGGTCGACGGAAATCGAACTTCAGAACATGCCCTCCTCAAAGCTTTCTGACATAGAGACAGAACTTCAGAATTTCCAATCGGAACTTCTGCTGTTCCTCCCTAACTTACGTGCGGTGGAAATACAGATCATCAGCGGCGGCCTGACATCGACCACCGCCTATCTTACAGACGAGTGGAAAGTGGCGCCGGGAAGCGACAACCTGGTGTGGTCGCGAGGAATCAAGGTGGATAATTCCTCGATTGACAATTGGATCGCCTTTCGGGAAGAAGGCCAGATGGATGGCGTGACTCAAGAGGATGGGAACCCATCCGACTACAATCTTTCCATTGCCGTTCCTTTAGCACCCGAGCGGCGCGAAAAACTGGACCATGTGCTGCGCAATTATCTGCCCGTTCGCTCCGTCGACATCCGGCTTCCATGTCTTGTGCACGCGACCGTCGACCTCAACCCCAACCGCGACGCACTGTCTCCCGGAAATGCTGCGAACCAAAAGATATTTTCTGAGATTCTCCCCTCCGCCTTCATCAGGTTTGCGGAGTTTCTCAAGAAGAACTCGAACACCGACGCCCCATTTCTAGATGACAAATGGTTCCCTTGGAAATTGCTTTCCCCAGAAGGAAAAGGTGGAAACGAGTTTGTGGAATTCCTCTATAGTCGTTTGCGGGAAGTCGCGGAAACCGAAGCATTCGTTCCGTGCGTCGACGATTCGTACCGCAGCCATGGCGATTCGCGGTTTTTCGCGAAAACAGAGAGCCGAAACGACATCGTCGCCTTCTTCAACCGGCATCCGCCCATTCTTCCGAATCATGTTCTTTCCGACCAACGATCCCCCCTTCCGGAATCGTTCGGCGACCACCCGTGCAAACCGGGCGAATTGGAAAGGGCAATCAACGGTGCCGTGGCCTCCACCAATCTTTCCGACGAGGAGTTGGCGGAGTTGATCCATGTGCTATGGCGGATTCGCCAAAGTGCAGGCGGAACCGGAACCTTCAATGTGTTAAGAGATTCGGACAACCGATTCCCTGGCGCGGGAGAAAGGATGTATACGCCTGTTGGGGAATCCAAAATGAAGATTCCGGACTTCATGTCTCTTGGATTCCTGTCCGACTCACTTTGGACTGCCGTTCAAAACCGCTTTTCATACGAATTGGACCAATGGCGAAAGCAGGATTCGCGGAACTGGTTGCGCTCTTTCTGCCGCAATGATTTGTCAACCGTTGTCGGCATTGTATGGTACGATAAAACCGCCGTTACCCGGCAAATGGTTTCTGCATGCCGCGAGCGGCTCCGTCTTGTGACGAACCAATCGGAAAAACGCACCCTTGTTAAGCAACTCCTTGAAGCCCTCTATCAAAATTACGATCCGGGCGACGAATGGAATCCGGAGGACGACCAGGAATCTGACGAGGTTCCCGATTCGGGGGAGTCCGCATCTCGCCGGTTGGAATATCCCATTGATGTGGATGCGGATGGCGAGGTCAGGAATGCCGGAGAGTTTCTTTTTGAAAGCGCAAAGGTTTTTTATGACGGGGCGCTGCCGGAAGACATCTTTCTCAGCAATGAAAGGGCTCGGAGCCTTCTCGGCGTCTCCGATGGAGACGATGCCAGAATCAAGGCGTTTTTCCGTAGTCTCGGCGTCAGGGACGATGTCCGCGTCAAGTATCTTGAGCTTGCGAAACCGACGGACGATGACTATCTAAACTTTCTCAAAGACTCAGGTAGCCTTCCCTCGCCGAGCGGCAACCCACTTCCGCCGCGACAGTTGTTTCCAAAACTTCGGGACGCCGAGTTCATCCGGAATCTTTCCATTGAACATCTTCTTGGGTTGTTGACCATCCCTGGACGGAATGGGTTTGCGGACCTCCTCATTGAAAAGCCCGTGGTGCAATGGAAGGAGGAATGGAAAAAGTATCCTAGACCATTCCCGGTCGATTGGTCGTACTGCGCGTTCCAACTCAAAGATTCCCAAAATAGTTTCGTCATTGATGAAAATCGGAATACGATTGAAAGCTTAGAACGGCGACTTCAGGGGACGACCCGTTCGCCTGAATGCATCGTGGACATCTTGATTACAAAAATGGGTGCGCGCAGAACGCTGAAAGACCTTTCCTTGGAGGAACTCTACGGAAGGCTTGAAAAGTTCGATGACTGCTCTGGTGTCCAGGGGTTCTATCAGCAGGTTCGCATGGTCATCAAGGCCCGGATCGACGCATGTGACACGGCCGAGAAAAAAACACGGATGCTCGCTGAGTGTGAACAATTGACGAAGCGTCATCTTTCCCATCTTTACGCCCGCAAGGGCAAAGGTCCTCTGGAGAAAGTCCCGCGCGAACAAATCCGGTATTGGGACAACGACACACTTTCCCGCAGTTTGCTTGACCGCTTCTACAAACTGGAAATCGGACATCGCGTCGGCGCTGCGTCCGTCCAACAGATTTTCGGCGTTGAAATGCTGGGGGAAACCGCCGTCTCGATCACACGCTCCAGCCAGAATACGATATTCACCGAAGCCTTGGAACGGCATCTCCGCGAGAGGCAGGTGTATATTCTTGCGTTGCGATACATGGAGTTGTCCGACCTCGACAAGAGAAAGGAGACTGCCCTTGCCCTTCGCAATCTGTTCGGGACCATCAAGCTCGTCCACGCATGTGAATACGAATGCGAAGGCGAGCGCTATTCGATGTCGGAGGGAGATCTTCTGCACACGGACAACGAGTATTTCATCTGCACGGGCTCGCCGAACCTGGAGGATGCCTTGAATAAGCCCGGTTTCTGCATGTCCGTCAGCGAAATGCTGTGCATCCAGTTCAAATTGACCGGCCCTCGCTCTGCCGGGGAAATCCGCAACGCCATCAAGATGACCGAAGACGAAATCGATGCCTATCGGGCAACCGACATCCCCGACGATGTATGGCGTAGCGCATCTGAGGCTCTTGGACTCGGCTTGGAAGAGAAGCGGATTTGGGAGGCAAGACTCGCCAGGCCTCTTTCCGCAGACGAGGAAAGCAGCTTGGCTTTCCTCGGAAGCCGACGGGAGACCATCCGCAATCTGACCGGAATGGAGTTGCCGGACGATGTTCCGACAGGCATCCCTCTCGGTGACATGGACAATGCCCAGACCGATGCCTTCGTCCGCTGGCTACAGATTCCGGCGGACGCCCTTGGCGAGCGGACGGCCGACAAGCTCCGGGAACTGCGCCGCACCCGATTCAAAGATTTCCAACTCGATGGCGCGATTGCGGGATTCGTGGCAACAGAATTGCATCGTCAGTTTGAAACGAAACCCACCGAAGAACAACGTTCCTACATTCCATCGCTTCTCCGATTCCAAAAGGATTCGGATTGGTATTCCGACAAGCTGGAAAAACTGATGGTGGAAAACCCGCTTGCCGGTGATGCAGCTCTTTGGGGCGTTTTGAGAGATTCGACTCAGCGTGAATTTGCCGTTCAGCTTCCCAAAACGGCCGAAGACTGTGAAGGATCAAGCAAACCCGATGCTGGGATAACTTACCTGAACATTCTCAACGAAGCCGGGATAGAATTAGATGGGGTGGACGCCCCTGAACTTAGCCTTGCATTCTTTACGGGAAACGAAGAAGCGTTCCGAAAGATCGTCGAAAGGGTAAGAAGATTAGAGGACGAACCAATTGCTCCG
Source organism: Kiritimatiellia bacterium (assembly GCA_017962605.1). Taxonomy (GTDB): domain Bacteria; phylum Verrucomicrobiota; class Kiritimatiellia; order RFP12; family JAAYLN01; genus RGIG5952. Next base: position 18,121 of record JAGCUY010000134.1, read on the forward strand.
GAGCAGGATGAAACTGTTCCAGCGGGGCAAACCATTTCGATCCAGAGGGTGTCATCCGTTGAGGAACTGCCGTCTTCTATTTTCTGGCCCCGCCGAGAATCGTCTGTCCCGTCCCGCCACTCAAGGAAAGTGACACATTACCAGTCAGACAAAAGGAAGCGCCAGATTGGAAAGAGGGCTGAGGAGATGGTCTGGAAGGCGATAAACAGCGACAGTGGCACCTACCGCTATCCACAGGCTTGGTCTTCCCTGCTCAACAAGAAGGGAGATGCCAACGATAGCCTCCATTATGACATTTCGTACAAAACCCCTGAAGGTGAAGACCGATATATCGAAGTGAAGGCGTTCGACGGGCATTCGTTCTTCATGTCAATTGGGGAGTACAAGTTCGCCAACGACAAGGAGAATCGGGACAAATACATACTCGCCCTAGTCGATGACGATAAGATACACTTCATCGAAGCGCCGTTTGCACCGGGCTCTCCGTTCAAGGAGGTTCTCCGCATTGAGGTGAATGATTACACGGGCCATTTTGAAAGACTGGCGACACCTTCCTCCCTATCCGATGCCGTACCATGAAATTGGAGTTCATGCATCACGGGATGAAGTTCTTCTTCACGGCTTGTCTAAAGAGGTGGACGCCCCTCCTAACTATCGCCCCATGACAGCCCTTCCTCTCCAACCGTTCTATCTACGAATCCGTCATCTGTGGGATGGTGCCGGAGAAGTAAGAGAGCGGTTGCTTTTTGATCCCGTCTGGCGCGGCGCACCCGCCACCGCACCTTCTTCTGCCGCGAGTTCTGCGGCGACTGCCCCGTGGAGTAGTCCGCTCGATTTCTGAACGAGTGGTTGAAAATTGACCGATGAATTAGGGCAAAGCGGCGAATTGTTGCCGCTAGTTGTGTTTTTTTCGGGTTGGCACGGAGTTTGCGAATAGGCAACCGGCAATTCCGCCAATACTCACAAAAAGGAAAAACCATGGACAACGCGACACATTTGATGGATCTTCTTGAAACGCGCGGCGTCATCGGCCCGTCGCGAGGGCCCCTCCCCCGTGATATTCTTGTGTGAGTATCTCCTTTTGAGGGTGGCGCGATGGAAAAGTACGAAATAGCGACGTTCGAGAAAGAGGTGTCGGCATGTGCCAATCTAGAGGAGTTGGTGTGGAAGGTTAAGAGCGTGTTTTACCGAATGCCAGGTGCTTTTGCGCTTGAGTGTTTTGCAAGGGTCATGACGGCCGACTTGCCACACCCGCTGAAGGCGGCGACATGGCGGGCGGTTCGCTACTCGCATATCTGGTGGAGTGTGGACGATGTGCTGAAAGGCGATGTTTTGGACAATCCTCTGGTTCGGCGGGCATTCGTCGATGCCGTGCCGATGCGCCGCCAGATTGTAGAACTCCGTCTACCCGGATGGGAGGATTTGTTGCCGACCTTGTCGGAGTATGACATTGAGATATTCTCCCGTGAAGCGCATGAGATGACGAAGCGGCAGACGTTGATCGCATCCATCACGCACGGAGAAGATGACGCATTGCCCGAATACCTGCGCGAAAGTTTCTCCGTAGAGGAGGTTAGCGATTTCACCGATGCCAGAGGGAACGGCATCCTTTGGTATCTGACATACCGGCAAGACCAGCAAGCAATTGGCGGTTACGGCTGCACCAAAACAGCACGCACTTTGATGGAGATGGGGGCCGATCCCTTTCGGCTGAATGACCTTGGCCTGTGCTGGAACGATGTGTCTCGGCATTTCGTTTAGGAAACACGTATGCGAGGAACTGAAAAGACATGCTCGATTTCTGAACAGGTGGTTGAAAATTGACCGGTCAGCTAGGCAGAAGCGGCCATTTTTGGCCGCTTTTGGCGTCTTTTGAGGGGTGGCACGGGTGTTGCTACATAACAAGACATCAGAAAGGAACAACTTAAAGACATGAAAAGTGATACGATTGCCAACGGGAGCGTCTTCACCGATTTTACGCTTGTCTCGTATGATGTGGATTCCGGGAGGATGCTGATTAAGAAGCAGTTTGACGATGGATCCGAATGGCTCGAACCAGTCGCGATTTTCATCCCGGACTTGTTCTTCATGTTCAAGACGGAAGGCATTGATCCGACGGAAATGACCAATGAGCTCTGTTTTGAGTTCCATAAGGTGAAGATAAAAGTCGGGGTGATGACCACGACAACTTATGTTGAAGACGATGACCTCTATTCCGACACTTACTACTATTCATGTGATGCGGTGAGGGAATGACATGAATCCAATGACCTCCTTCCTCTCCAACCGTTCCATATACGAGTCCGTCATCTGCGGGATGGTGCCGGAGGGGAGGGGGCAATCCTTCAAAAATGTGCCAATGTGAAAATGTTGCCAATGCCCAACCCCATTGTCCAGTCAGATTTTGCGATACCGCAGTAGCTTCTGCCACGACTGCGGCCGCTGCGTGACTCCTGCGCCGCTCTCGGTGAGGCCTAAGGAGACCGGCGGTTTTCCTCATAATATTTGAAGCCATTGTGCGTAAAAACGGGCTTGAAATTGTCAATTTCTCTATTTCAAGCCCGTTTTCTTGACATTTTTGCACTAAACTGGAGGGGCTTGCACCGGACAAGCACATGACAAACAGAAAGCAGTTGGCGGCATTCCGCGAGCAGTTGTCCGCGCAAACGGGACGTGCCGTCCCAAGGCTGGCAGACTGGGCCGCGGCCTTTCGTGAACTTGACGCTTCGCTTGATGTTCCCGGCCGCAAGGTCGTGCTTCTGGACGAAGTCTCATGGATGTGGTGGCGCAACTTCGAGAACGGCATCCTCACCGACGACCCCGCCCTGGTCGCTCCGCTTGTCGAGCAGTTCGATTCCGTCTGGCGCGGCGACTTCTGCCGCGACTGCGGCCGGCGCGAGTTCTGCGGCGACTGCCCCATCTCATAAGCGGGGTGCGCCTTGTTGGGGAAAAAGCCTTTCGGCGGAAAAGGCGTTCGATAGGGATGACGAAGTCTAGCTGGTGCTCCGTGCGGATGTTTGGCGCGAGCTTCCCGGCATAGACCAGCGCCGTCCGGGGGGAGATGCCTTTGTGGAATCCAATGGCGTCCACCTTTGAGTTGACTTCCCCCGCGATTTCCTCGCCAATGAACTCCCGGCGCTTGATTTCAACGACGTATGCAGTGGATCGCGTCTGAAGCAGGAGATCGACTTGGACACCGCCCCCGGTCTTTGACTTCGCGCGGCGGTATGGCGCCGCCGACACTAGCGACGCCCCATCTATTCCGAGAATCGGAAGTAGAGCCCTGTAATTGGACATGACGAGGTTTTCAAACTGAAGCCCCCTGATCGTGTCCCACCCTTTGAGAGCCGCAAGAGAACCATATTGAAACATGCCAGCCTCAATCTCCAGCGAATGAGGCTCTATGTGGTGGAGATAGAAACGCGAATAGTTGTCTTTCAGTCTGTATCGCACTATGCGGCCGACGCTGCCGGTGCAGGGGTTGACGCCTCCGTCCTTTGCGACGAACCCAGCCAGCTCCAGCTCCCGGATGCTGTCAACAAGGTGGCCGTTGCGTTCCGCGCCCATTGTCTCCGCAATTTCCGCAGCGGACTTTGACCCATATGCGATTGCCTTCAAAATGGCCTTTCGTGTCTGCGCCTTATTTCCGAAGATATTGCTGAAAATCTGGTTGAAGTCCCGGAAAAGAATGCCATCGCGTGAAAAGCAGAGCTGGCGGATGTTTTCTTCTGAAGTCAGCGACGGGTCTATTTCCTCAAGGTATTTCGGCACCCCGCCTGTGATTGAAAGAATGTCGAGCATGTCCCCCGTGGGAATGCGGTCTGCCGCAGCGCCCCAGAATGACTTGCAATCTGGGAGGGCAAGTTCGTCAACGACGATGTCCAGCGAATCACGGCCGGCAAAACCCGTTCCGTTGAGGATGTTCTCGGCAATCCAGCTGGACACGCTTCCGCAAAGGATGAAGACGAGATTGTCCCTTTTCTTAAAGACCCTGTCCCATGCCGTCTTGAGTGTCCCGGCGAAACCGGCATCGTATCCGCCCATCCACGAAATCTCATCCAAAAGTACGACAATGCGTCCGTCTCGTGGAAGCGCGTTGTCCAGCATGCGGAACGCCTGAAGCCAGTTTGGCACGGTCACTTCCGGCGCGTTCGTCTGTGCGGAAAGTTGCTCCATGAAGCTGCGGAGTTGCAGTCGGTTGTTAACGCCTTTCCCAGGAGCCTGTCCCTCAATGGAGATGAAATGGTCGGCGGTCAGTCGTGCGAACTGCTCGACAAGAGTTGACTTGCCGATGCGCCGTCGTCCCCGCACCGTTACAAGGGATGGCGTCGTCTTTCTCCATAGTCCGTCCAGCCTATCCAAGATTTTCTTTCTACCTACAAACATAGTTTTGCTCCGAAGATAATAAATGTATTCTACCACATCTTGGGCACGAAAACAAGAATTATTTGAATTTCGTGCCCGTTTCTACCATGTTGATTTTGGGCACGAAACATGCGAAATAGTATATTTCGTGCCCATATATGGCGGATATGGCAAACAGCAACCACTCTTGTGCAGTGGCAATCGCACCACATAGTCCGCTCGATTTCTGAACAGGTGGTTGAAAATTGACCGATGAACGAGGCGAAAGCGGCCATTTTTGGCCGCTTTTGGCGTCTTTTGAGGGGTGGCACGGATGTTGCGGATATGATTTCGTTGTTTGATGGAATGGGGTTATGGATGAAATCCTGACATTGACACCCGTTGAGCATATCCGGCTACGGACGGGGATGTATATGCCCACCACCGATGGCAAACCCGCCGAAGGGGCGTGGGATGGGCTTCTTTTCGAGCTTTCCGCTTTTGGAGTGCGTGCATTCGCGCGAGGAGAGGCTAGTCGCATTGAAATCAACTTCAACCAGGAGACAGGATCGCTCTCCTTTAGCCATGACGCTCCCGAAGTCAAATTGTTCCGCTATGCCGCAAAAAACCTTGACTCCTATTATGATTGTGGGGAGTTGAGAGCTCTTCACTCCGACAAGGCGGCACAGGAAGCATGCCAGACGCGGTATAATGAACTTCTGTTCACGATCGTCAACGCCCTGTCGGCGAAACTCACCATGGAAGTATTCCAAGGCGACGAGTGGTATTCCGTAACATGCCGTGATGGGACCGTCGGCCCCGTCGAACGGCTGATGCCGGAGCTGGCCAAGCCGGTGCAGGGTCCTTATTTCAACATCCGGTTCACAATCAGTCAAAGATTCCTGCCGGAAAGCGAGAACTGCCCCTACTCCGAAGAACGGCTTCAGGACTTTGCCGACTGCCTCGCATGCGCACATCCCGGCCTGCGCGTCATTTTCAACGGGCGCGAGCATCTGCACAAGCGGGGCCTTGAGGATTTCGTTGCGGAGCATATCGGGAACGACCAGGCGGACATCCTGATGGAGCCGGCAACGTTCCATTGCGGCGACGTGTCGTTTTCATGCGGTGCGAGGAAACGGCCGGATGGTGCACGGCGTATCTTCGGCCAGGCGTTCATCAATGGCCGCAGGGTTCAATCATCGGCGATTCTGGCGATGTTCTCGGAGTTGGTCTGCGACTGGATCGGCGATGCCCGCGCATTCCGGCAGGGAGGCTATGAGCTTGTTTTCGCCATTTCCGGAAAGTTGCCGTATGATGCCGATGATTTCCGCACTGCCGATAGAGTCGTTGACATCTGCCTATCCTCGTGGGTGGACGCCAATGAGATGCGCGACAACCCCGTTTTGGCGCGGTTTGTTTCGGCGGTGAAGCGATGCATGATCGACGCCTTTGCGGGGATGCGGCGATGAAAAACGAACTAGCCATTCAGGGAATTGAGTCAATTGCGCAAACAGGACCGATTGAGCCGGGACTCGTCCTGATCGTCGGCGACCCCAGCTTGCCGAGGCTGGAATGCGCTTTCGCGCTTGGAAGGAAAATCGCCGAGATAGACGGTGGCGAGTCGATGGCGCTTTGGTCATGGCTGCCGTCCCTGGCGCTGGGCGAGGTCCAGTTGGTGGACGCCTCATGGCGCGAGTGCCACCGCTGGACGCTGCCCCTGCGGGCGTTGGCGGCGGAATCGCAGCCGGGGACGGCCTGGGCCGGGGATTATCCCGACGCCTTTCTAACGCGCGATGTCGCCGACGGACTGAACGGACAGGCCACGCCCGGCATTCGCCGCTTGCTGGATGGCATCAGACATGGAGTCGCCGTGCTGGATATCAGGTATCACCTGGATTTTGACGGATTGCGTGACCTGAACGCAGCCGCTAAGGACTGCGGAACGACTGCTATCGTCCACAATACATTGTACAATACCCAACTCGAGCCATACCCGCTCGACTCTTACGCCCAGCTGGCGCTTAAAATCTGCGTGGAACAAGGTGTGAACCTTGGGGAGTGCGCCACGAAAATCGTCGTCTTTGAGAATGAGAAGTATGGAACTGGATACAAAGTCCGCGTGCTAGACTGATTGAAAAGCCGCGAGCGCCTTTTGCGCCTTCATGATTGAGCTGCAGGTCAGGTCAAGGCGGTTGGGGGCATTGGGGTCGCATCCCAACGCCAGGGACAGCTGCCACGGTTGAGTGTGTATGCCGATTTCTGCCATTAAAGTTGCATGAAAGCAACTAGTGTGCTATTATATTATCCGTCAATGGCCGGGGAGTGATTATGAAGCGACAGACAAGACTGTATCCAAAGGCGGCTTCGGCGCTTGAGAGGCTGGGCGAGAACATCAAGCTTGCGCGGCGCAGGCGCGGCATAACTTCCGCTCTAATGGCGGAACGGGCAGACCTCAGCCTGATGACTCTCAGGGCGATTGAGCGCGGTTCGCCGAAAGTGGCGATGGGCAACTACATGTCCGTCCTGTTCTGCCTTGGCTTGCAGGATGACATGGCGCGTGTCGGCGCAATTGACGAGCAAGGGCGGGACATCCAGGACGCGCGGCTCCTGCGCGGCTCTCGGCGATGATGAAGGAGGCAACCCATGAAGGATCTGGCATTGTTTTTGGGGGATGAGCCATTGGGCAAAGTGCGCGTTGAAAACGTGCGCGGGAAAGAGGTGTTCTCCTTCACATACAACGAGGGTTGGCTAAAAAACCGTAGTCTCCCGAGAATTGATCCTGACATCATGCCGTTCCCCGGAGAGCAGTTCCCGCTTGGCAAGGAGGTCTTCGGATTTCTTGGCGACATCGCCCCCGACAGATGGGGGCGTAGGCTCATTCGCCGGAAAGAGGCACAGCTTGCGAGACGCGAAGGGAGGCCGGAAAGGCCACTCCTGGCGAGCGACTTTATCGTAGGCGCCTATGACCTGACCCGCACGGGTGCCGTCCGGGTGATGCTTGACGGGAAGTTCGTGTCTTCCGATTCATCCAAGCCGGCGCCGCCGTGGACAACGCTCAGGACACTTGAGGAGTGTGCACGGAAGATCGATGCCGACGAGGACGGGCAGGATGAGCGATGGATAGAAATGCTTCTGGCGCCCGGCTCCTCGCTGGGAGGGGCGCGGCCAAAGGCGAACGTGACTGATGAGAGGGGGGCGCTGTGGATAGCCAAGTTCCCGTCCGCAAGCGACGAATGGGATGTGGGCGCATGGGAGTTCTTTGTCTCACGCCTGGCGAAAGGTGCGGGGCTTGGAATGAGCGATTCTCGCCTGGAGCGGCTGTCAAATGCGGGATCGACCTTCTTCTCGCGTAGATTCGACCGAGATGGTGGAAGGCGAATCCACTATGCAAGCGCAATGGCCATATCCGGCGCGACGGATGGGGAGGAGGACCACAGCTATCTTGACGTGGCCGAGTTCCTTGTGCGCGAAGGGGCGCGACCCGACGAGGATCTTTCCGAATTATGGGCGCGCATTGTGTTCTCGCGGCTTGTTGGGAACAGCGACGACCACTTGCGCAATCACGGCTTTGTAATGACTGGCGGCGGATGGCGGCTTTCGCCGATGTTCGATGTGAACCCCAATCCCGACGCGGCCTTTGCGGCCCTTGATCTGTTGCCCGGTGTGCCAGGGGCGTCACGGACAGAACTCATTGATGGCGCAGAGTATTTTCACCTCAATCAACGCACTGCCGAGAAGCGCTATGCGGAGATACTGTCTGCCGTATCCGGCTGGCGCCAGCTTGCGGAGAAGCAGCACATACGCAGAAGCGAGATTGAGCGCATGGCTGGATGCTTCTGCAAGGCTGAATACCTTTGAGGATACAGGTAGACTCGTCGGACAAATTGATTCCGTCTGGCGCGGCGACTTCTGCCACGACTGCGGCCGCCGCGAGTTCTGCGGCGACTGCCCCGTGTAGTGAGCAAGGGGCGGGATGCCAGGCCCGCGTGCTAGACTGATTGAAAGGCCGCGAGCGCCCTTTGCGCCTTCATGATTGAGCTGCAGGTCAGGTCAAGGCGGTTGGGGGCATTGGGGTCGCATCCCAACGCCAGGAGCGCGGCCTCAAGTGCCTTATAATCTCTTTCGTCTTCCCATGGAAGGTTCCCGCTCCGGTAAATGGAATACCAGAAGGCGCTGTTGCCAAAGATGTCCCGCGCGTTTGCGACCGTTCCGGGGGAATCGTCGTCGATGGCTTGCAGAAGGCGGATGGCCACCGGCGCCGCCACGGACGAGGCGCAGAACAGGACGAGCGGGACGACGGCCAGCTGCTGCGACAGCGCCTTGAGATTCGCCGCGAGGATTTCCACGGCGCCTTCCTGAAGCATGAAGAGGAAGAGATTGCGTGTCATGCGTCTGCCGCATAGCGAACGCGCGATGGCGAACCGCGCAGGGCTGTCGTCCTCGATGGCCTGTCGCAGACTTTCAGGCAGATTGTTCGCGAAGGAGTTGGGGAAATAGTGGTAAAAGTCGGAGGGGCAAAAAGAGGCCGGGAAGGTCGGCGCCTCGGTCCCGTTGATTCTTGCCGCAAAGGCATCCTTTTCGAGTAGATGATTAAAAAAGAGCCGCCCCGTTGTCCAGTGACGGCCCATCATCTGCGGCACACAGAAAAGCGCCCGGGAATCGGAAGTAAGGATGCTGGACGAGTAGATTATGCCGTCATAAAGGACTGCCGTTCGCCGCACCCGGCTTCCGATTGCCGCCAGAAATGCCTGCCGGTCATACGGCAATGTCGCCAGAAAGGCAGGATGAAAGAGGTCCAGGATGCGGAACGATGAGACGAAAACGAAATCGGTGGAAAGCAGAAGGTGCGGCGTATCGTTTGGCATGCCTAAAGCGGGGTCGATGCGTTTCATTTTGTGTATTTCAACCAGGAGCTCCACCTGCTCTCTGGGCGACAGCTTCTTTGCGGCACGTTCGTCGTAGTCCGACACCAGCCGGACCATCTCTTCTTGTGACATTTTCTCCATGCCTTCCCCTCCGCAACATCCGTGCCATGCCAGTTGCAGTGGACAAATCTATGGCTGGCGGCCAGTTTGAGGGGCAAACAATGCTCAAATTCTGTCCAGCTGGTCAAATATTGGACGGCCAAGGTGCGCCACGATGCGGTTTTGACCGTTTTTTTGCCTTGGCACGGAGTTTGCGTACAACGCCGCCATCGAAAAAGAAGGATAAAGCAGAAATGAAAATAGTATCACCACTGAATCCAGAAAAAGAACTGGACACCCTGTCCTCATGGAAGGACGCATTCATCGCAATCGACAAGAATCCCGGACACTGGAAGGAGGGGCGGAGCGCCTGCACGCTCGCCCGGTATTTCCTCTCAGGGAGGGGCGAGCCGGAGGTCATCGCGGCAATAAATGGCCTCCTTGACGGGGATTCCGTTGAAGGGCTTGAGCGAGGGGAAATAGAAACGCCATGCCCGTTCGATGATTATCTGAACCCCCGCCGTCAGGACATGGGCATCTGGGGGAGAACAAAGAGTGGCCGCCGCTTTTTCGTCGGGGTCGAGGCGAAAGTCGATGAGTCATTCTCGGAAAACACCCTTGGCTCTGCGCTAATCGAGGCGGCGAAGACAAAAGCAGATAAGCCGAAAAGCCACGCCGTTGACCGTATCGCTGGGCTTTGCGATTGGTTCGGGGTTTCGCCGGAAGACGAGGCGGTTCGCAATCTCCGCTACCAGCTGTTCCACTTCACGAAGGGGACTGCCGATGTGAAAAACGTTGACATCAGCATCATGCTGCTCCTGACGTTCCACACGCCCGAATATGACTCCAGGAAAGGGGAGGGGAACGCCGCCGACTGGCAGGCGTTTGTCAATCGCTTCTTCGTGCCGGTCCAGGGCGGATACAAGTTGAACATCGCCAATTGCGCATCCACGGTTTATGCGGTTGAGAAGATCGTCATTGATTGAGCATATCAGGCGGCGCCTGGGCATGTATGTGCCCGTGGAGGGAAATGGCGTTCCCCAGTTCGCGGCGTGGGACATCCTCTTGCATGACCTCGCCACGGACGGCGTTGGCGCCTTCGCGCGTGGCGAGGCCGGCGAGATCGACATCTGCTTCAACGAGGAGACGGGGGCTGTGACCATTGGCCATGACGGGCCGAGGAAAAATACGCTTGGCCGTGTCGTCAAGGCATTGGACTCTGGCATGCTCGATGAAAAAGGGGATGGCGGGGAGGCCGGAGGGGCGCCGGGGGCCCTTGCCACCCACTACGGCGAGTTGAAATACGCGATCATCAACGCGCTGTCTCGCGAAGTCACGGCGGAATCGTTCCTCGACGGGAAATGGCAGGCCGTGCGGTGCGGCAACGGCAATGTCGGCCCAATTGAGGATTTGATGCCCGGACTAGTCGATCCGGGAACGGAACGGTTCTTCAGGTTCCGCTTTGTCGTCGATCCGCTGTATTTGCCGGACGACGGCGATTGTTCGCCCTTCTCGGAGAAGATGTTCCATGTCTTTGGGGAAAGCTTGGCGCGCGACCATCCTGGCCTTCGTGTGGTTGTAAACGGACACGAATATGTCTTTCACGACGACGCGGAGGGGTTGGTTGCGAAGTTGATTGCTGAAAGCGGCGAGGAAATCCTCATGGCGCCTGTCGTCTCCCGTCGCGGGGATGTCACGCTTGCCTGCGGGGCGACGCGCCGTAAAGGGATTGGGCGTAAAATCGTCTGCCGGGTCTTCCTGAACGGCAATGAGACCCAGGCCGACGAATTGCTGTTGGATTTGTCCCAGTCGGCCAGCAACTGGATTTGCTCATGCCGCGTTTTCCAGTCATGCGGCTATGATTTCCATTTGGTGGCTTCGGTGCGCGTGCCAGTAAATGACGCGACTGCCCCATGGATAGACTATGTCTGCTCCTCCTGGGATGAGTCGGATGACGATTCTTACCAGTCTCACACGCTGCAAGCGAACTCAATGCTGAATCGCTGTCTCATCGATGTCTTTGCGGGGATGCAGAAATGAGAATAGACATGCGGAATGTTGAACTTGGCGATGTCGGCCCGGGCCTTGTCCTGATAGCCAATTGCTGTGAGTTATACTCATGGGATGATATCGCGCTAAACGCTTGCGAATTGGTCGCCGCATCGCGGCATGCCGACCGGATTACATTCTGGTCCTGGAAAGCGGCTTTTGAAACAAGGAACGTCTTTCTGGTTGACGCCTCGTGGCGCGAGAGCCACCGGTGGACATTGCCGATTGAGGCCCTGGCCGAGAATAGTCCCTCTGGAACGACATGGGTGGGTGATTCGATTGATGAAGTCAAGGCGCACGAATGTGCCAATGTGCTGGAGCACCCGACGGGATTGTGGGGATGCCTGTTTGACGGCATGGATGGTGAGATGGCAATCATAGAATTCAGTGAGGAATTGGGATTTGAGGAAATATGCCATTTGAACGCGGCGGCGAAGGCCAGCGGCAAGATCGCGGTCACCTGCGCCGAATTGCGCGATGCGAAGAACAAAAGGTATGCATTTGACTCCTACGCCGAACTCGCCATGCGCGTCTGCCTGGAGCGTGGCGTCAACTTAGACGAATGCGCGGCTAAAATATTAGTCGTAACCGAACCCGCGGAGGATGAGTACCAAGTCCGCGTCCTTGTCTGAGTCCGCCTTCCTACGCCCCATGTGCTCGCAGGGGATTCAAAAGAGGGTTCCCCTTGTCGCAGCCGGTGCCAGTGCTCAGTTTCTGATCAGTTGGTAAGTTTTTGGGCGGGGGAAAGGGGGATATGGCTTGTTTTTGACCAATTTTGAGACTTGGCACGGCAATTGCGAAGGGAATGTCGATATTTGAAATACAGAGAGCGATAAGATAAGTATGGCAAATTCAAACGAGAAAAATGCAATGGCTGACATCGCCCGTCAATCGGCCAAAATGTGGGAGCAGGGTTCCCCGCTTCGCGAGATCTCGCTTTTCATCGTCAAGTCGATGGAGTCGTTTTGCGGGAAAAAGCCCCTCTCGCATGAGGCCGGGGCACCATGCGGCGTCGGCATGTTCCATCCCTTCAACATGGCCGCCATGGATGTTAACGCCCTGCGCCGTCTCTGCACTGCAATCCACAACATGGGGCGTCGGAAGCTCCGCGCCTACATGGCCGTGCTTGAGGGGGGCGACCTCTTCCCGCAGGAGGTCAAGACTGGCCTTTGGATGCACTACATGGGCCTTACGACATGCCTCTGCGGCAACATGACGGGCTCGGCGCTGGAGGACTGGCTGAAGCCATATCTCACCCTTTGCGTGGCCATGTGCGCCGAGGGGCATGAAATCCTGCGCATGATGGAGCCAAGCGTCGCCGGGATGCCGTCGCGGAAATACAAGGTGAGCCAGCGTCTCGCGGAGTCCTTCCTGCGCGACGACGTGGCGGCATACGAGATTGAGCGGCACATCGAAGGCGTCCGCTTTACCAAGACGGTGGTGCGGGACATGCTTGCCGACGAGCATGGGCGGTGCATCGTCTCCCGTCTGATAGAGGAGGAGCCTGCCTTCATGGAGGCCTTTGACGCGAAGGAGATGCTCTTCTACGTCTGCGCCAACTGCAAGGACTTCGGCAAGACGGCCGCGCTGGCGAAGTCGCTTGCGGGAATCTCCCCCGGCCTCATCCGGTGCGAGGACGCCTTTGGCCAGACGCCGCTTGACTGGACCCTTCTGAGGCTGCGGCGCCATGAACTGAAGGACAGTGACCTTGACGATTGCCTCGCGCAAATGCGGACGCTGGCGTCGGTCCTGGTTGGGCTTGGCTCCGATCCTCACCACCGAAACAAATACGGCATCTCATACAGCGACGTGGAGAGGCAGCTCGTTTCGCGCGAGCAGCTGCGGACCGAGTGGGTGCTGGATGTCGGTAAGCCCGAATGGAGGAACATGCGGCTTAGGAACTACAGGAAACAAAGGAAAGGATAAGTAATGGCAGCGAACGAACGCAAGGAAAAAGTGGCGATTGACATTCACAACAAGGTTACGGGCGAAGAGCTCGAGAAGTTGCTGAAGCGGCAACTGAAGGAGCTGATGGAGCGGCCCGAGGCGGCGAAGGAGCTGCCGCCGCTCATGGTCTGGGGCGCGCCGGGCCTAGGCAAGTCCAGCATCCTGCGCGACGTGGCTTCCGACCTCGGCATCGGCTTCATCGACGTGCGCCTCGCGCAGCGCGAGCCGGTGGACATCCGCGGGCTGCCCGTGCCGGGGCCCGACGGCGTGAAGTGGCTCGTCGCAAGCGAATGGCCGCGCGACCCGGCGTCCCGCGGGATCATCCTCTTCGACGAGATCACCGCGGCCGACCGCTCCCTGCAGGTGGCCGCCTACGAGTTCATCCTCGACCGCCGCCTTGGCGAACTCTACCAGGTGCCGGACGGCTGGTACATCTGCGCGGCCGGCAACCGCACCGAGGACCGCGCCGTCTCCACGACGATGTCGTCCGCGCTCGCGAACCGCTTCCTGCACGTCGAGCTGCAGGAGGACGTCGAGAGCTGGATCGCATGGGCGCGGACCCACAACATCCACCCCTCTGTGACGGGCTTCATCCGCTTCCGCCCGGGCTGCCTCTTCCGCCAGGAGGGCGAGAACCTCGAGCGCGGCTGGCCGACACCCCGCGCCTGGGAGCGCGTGAGCCGCATGCTCAAGATGTTCGGCGAGGACGAGGAGCTCCTTCTGCGGAAGGTAGTTTACGGGCTCGTCGGCAACCGCGCGGGCGTCGAGTTCATGGAGTTCCACAAGAGCAGCGTGACCTTCGACGATGTCCTGACGATGATGACAGACCCTGAGGCCCCGGTGCGCATCCCCGACGCGGCGGATCGCAAATACGCCCTCTGCGCGGCGATGACCTACCTGCTCTGGCGCGGCCGCGACGCCGACGACGAGGCGCGGCGCATCGACGGCTTCTACCGCATCTGCATGGCGATGTCGAGCGACTTCGCCTCGATGGCGATGATGGACGCGATGGCCGGAAACAAGCGCGAGTCCGATCCTGTTTTCGCCGAAAAGCTCTTCCGCCACCCGCGCTTCAAGGAGTGGTCGGACAAGCACGGCAAGTCCCTCCGCAAGCGCTACTCGATTAAAGTCTGAAGCTTTGTTTTCGATTGCACCCGGCCAACGATTGCAGCCGAAAATCCAAACAAGCAAAACACGGGAGTTGGAAATGCCCCTAACAGACAAGGAACTGGCGAAACTCAAGAAGACGACGCTTGCGCTGATGTGCCAGGACCGGCAGAAGCTGCTGGTGCGCTTCCCCTTCACGGGCGGCTTTTTGATGCGGCTGGAGTTCATCCCCGTCCGCGACAAGCGGCTGAGGACGGCGGCCACGGACGGCGAGCGCGTCTTCATGGACCTCTCCTTCTGCTCCAAGCTCAGCGCCGACGAGCGGCTGTTCGTCATGGCGCACGAAGCCTGGCACTGCGTAATGATGCACATGCTCCGCTGCCAGGACCGCGACGAACGACTCTTCAATGTCGCGGCGGACATGGAGGTGAACCGGATGCTCTCGAAGGAGGGGCTGAACCCGCCGCAATGGGTCCTCATGCCGAAGGACAACTGGAGCGACCTCTCGGCGGAGGAGATGTATGAGCGGCTCCAAAGACGACGCCCTGCGCCGCCCCAGTCCGGCGCCGCAAAAGCCGGCGGCTCCGATGGCGACGGGGCTGAGGGCAATGGGCTGTCCGGCCAGTTCGACCGCCATATCCACAACGGGAAGGACGAGGAGGAAGAGCAGGGCGGCGGAGGCGGGGCGACGGTGACGGACGAGTGGGGCGAGGTCGGTTTTGACAAGGACTTCAGGCCGTCAATCCCAAAGGGGATTGCGGACAAGATACGCGAGCGCATCGTCGCCGTCGCGCAGCAGATGCAGCGCACACGGGGCACCATTCCGGAGCATTTGGAAAGCCTCGTCAGCGCCGCGCTGCGCCCGCAGATCCGCTGGCAGGAAGTGCTGGCGCAGTTCGTCACAAGCTGCTATGGCGGGTCGCGGCGGTGGCTGCCGCCAAGCCGACGCCACCTGGGAAGCGGCCTCTACCTGCAAAGCTCGCGCAAGGAGTGTCTCCGCGCCGTAGTCGCCATCGACACAAGCGGCAGCACGACTGCTGACCTCCCGCAGTTCTTCGCGGAGCTCGGCTCGCTCCTCGAAACTTTCGGGGACTACGAGCTGACGGTCATCCAGTGCGACTGCGAAATCCAGCATGTCGAGCGCTTTGATGTCTCAAACCCTTTCCATTCGCCTGAATGGGAGACCTACGGACATGGCGGGACGGACTTCCGTCCGCCCTTTGAATACGTCGCCGACCATTCCGAAATAGAGCCGTCCTGTTTCATCTACATCACGGATGGCTGCGGCCCCGCGCCGGACAATCCGCCGCCATATCCGGTCCTGTGGATACTTACGGACGACGGCGAGAAGCCCGCCCCCTGGGGCTGGGAGTTGAGGCTGAAGTCGAAAAACCGAAAATACTGACAGAAAAGTTGGGTGACTTGTTCAAAAAAGTGTTCGCGACGCCCGCGGCGCCGCGAATTTGGTATAATGATTTACCATTGAGGCCATGTGCGCCGGAAACATCTAAACCTCCAAGGCGCGAATGCGCCAAACTTCCAAACATCCTCAGGCAATGGCGAAACACTTCCACCACCATGACAATAGACGAGATAAAAATTGGCGAATCTGACCGGCTGGAATTCAAGCGGGCCTTGTCGAAGGACGATTCAAAATGGCTGAAAACCGTTGTCGCGTTCGCAAATGGACGAGGCGGGCGCATTCTGTTCGGCATCGACTCTGACCGCTCCGTCGTTGGGATGGGAGAGGATATTTTTAGCGCAAAAGACGCCATCGCAGACGCAATAGCCAATGGCGTTCGTCCGCTCCCGCCAGTCACGATTGGCGTGATGACACTGTCCGGCAAATCTATAATCGTGCTTGAAGTCAGTCAAGGGATGCAGTGCCCCTATTATCTCCGGTCAAAGGGGGATACGGACGGCGTATATGTCCGCTACGATGCCACCACAAGGCCAGCCGACGAGAACATCCTGAGGGAACTCCGCTTGGATGGCGCAGGAAGAAGTTTCGACCAAATCGAGGCGCGTGGCCTGTCGGTTAGTGAACGCGACATTGAGAAGCTCTGCACGGCCATGCGGCGGACGGCAAAACGCAATGCCAAGACTGACGAGCAGAGGAAAAGCGTGAAGCCATTGACAAAGGCGCAGCTCGTCAAATGGGGCGTTTTGCTTGAACGCGGTGGCGAATTTCTCCCGACCTGGGCATTCGTACTTCTTTCCGGGAATGCGCGGCTTTCTCCGCATGTCAAATGCGGCATCTTCAAGGGAACCGACCGGACTTTTTTTGTGGATCGCCGCGAGTTCGACAGTCCGGTGCAGGATCAAGTTGAGAGCGCCGTTCAATATGTTCTCGAAAAAATCAACATGGGGGCGAGGTTCCATGGGGCCTATCGCGAAGACGTTTACGAGATACCCCCTGACTCGATTCGCGAAATCATCGTGAACGCGATAGTTCACCGCAGCTATGTTAATGCCGAGGCGAGTCCGGTCACTGTGGCGCTCTACGACGACCGCCTTGAAGTGACATCGCCGGGAGGCCTTCCGCGTGGGATGACCCTTGCGAAGATGCTCACCGGTTATTCGGAGTGCCGTAACAAGGCCCTGGCGTCAGCCTTCGCCTACATGAACCTGATTGAGAACTGGGGCAGCGGCGTGAAACGCTATGTCGCCGAAATCAAGGCAGCGGGGCTTCGTGAGCCGGAATTTGTCGAGTGGCCAAACGCCATGCGGATTAACATCTATCGGAATAAAACCACGCCCCAGGTCACGCCCCAAGACATCGCCCAAGAAGGTCCGACGCCGACTGTGTCCCATGCAGTCACCCATGCAGTCGCCCATGCAGTCACCCATGCAGTCGCCCATGCAGTCTCGCCACAAATAAAGGCATTGCTCCAGGCTCTAAAGGACGCCCAGGGAAATGCAGAACTATTAAAAGTCTTGAAGTTGAAGAACCGCGACGATCTGCGGCTACGCTACATCGCACCGGCTCTTTCCGCTGGGCTTATAGAGCGGACAATCCCTGACAAGCCCACAAGCCGCTTCCAGAAATATCGCCTAACGGCCAAAGGTCGCGCTGCGCTTGGGGGTTTGGTATAGTGCGGGATTTGCAGTCGTGAAATACACCATCCAGCGGCTCATATCCGCCCGGAGGACTGGGTGGATGCCGTGATTGCAGCGGCAAGGGGAGGTGATACCGAAGATTTTTAGGCTTATTTTTTGCGGTATCGTCACGAAAATTTGACTTACCGCAAAAAATAACATATAATTGTTGCTGACATTTGGAGATTACACCATGCTTATAGGTCGTGATTTGGAGCGTAGGCGGCTATTGGAGACAAAGAAGTCCGACAAGTCCGAATTCGTCGCGGTTTTCGGACGACGTCGCATTGGCAAGACATTTCTAGTTCATGAGACATTTGGAAATTCGTTCTCCTTTGTCCATACTGGGCTTGCCCGCGAGGGAATGCGCAAGCAGCTTGCAGAATTTCGCTATTCGCTGGAACAGTTCTTTGGCGTTAGGAGAAAAACCTTTGGCGATTGGTCTGGAGCATTTCATGCTCTGCAGGAATCGCTAGAAGGTCTGCCTAGTGGAAAGAAAGTTGTGTTTATCGATGAGATGCCGTGGATGGATACTCCAAGGTCGGGTTTTGTCAGTGCTCTTGAACATTTTTGGAACGGATGGGCGTGTTTTCGCAAAGATATCATCCTAATTGTCTGCGGAAGCGCAACGAGTTGGATAATAAGTAAGGTGATTAATGATCATGGCGGGTTGCATAATAGGGTGACGATGCGCATGCCACTGAGGCCTTTTACTCTTTCGCAGTGTGAGGAGATGGTTAAAAAGCGGGGTCTGCGGCTTGACAGGCGTCAGATTCTCGAAGGATATATGGCGATGGGCGGTGTGCCATTCTACTGGGACAGGATACGAAAAGGTGAAAGCATGGCCCAGTCAATGGATCGTCTTTTCGTAGCCAAAGATGCAGAGTTTTCTGGGGAGTTTGACAGGCTCTATGCATCGTTGTTCAAAAATCCAGGCATTCATGTTGGAATTGTGACTGCGTTGGCCGACAGAATGTGTGGAAAAACGAGAAGGGAGTTGCTTGCAGACCTCAAGGCTGAGGACAATGGCGCCTTTTCAAAAGCCTTGCTTGAACTGGAAGAATGCGGCTTTATCGAGAGAAGCAATCTTCCCGGAAGAATACGGCGAGACTCGCTTTACAGGCTTGTGGACAACTACTCGCTCTTCTATTTCAAATTCATACGCGGCACCGCCTCGCGCTCATCCGATCACTGGCAGAGGATGGCTACTTCCCAAACCGGAAGAATATGGTGCGGACTTGCGTTTGAGAGAGTGTGCATGGCACACATTGATCAAGTCAAAAAGGCGCTTGGTATCTCCGGGGTCATGTCTGAAGTCTATGCATGGCGGCACAAATCAGGCTCTGACGATGATCGTGGTGCTCAAATTGACCTTATCATTGATAGAAAAGATGGCGTTGCCAATATTTGTGAAGTAAAGTATTCGGCAGGGAAATTCGTCATTTCCGGAGAGTATGCCGAGAATCTTGCCCGAAAGATCGAAGCCTTTTCTCAGTCGCAGCATTTTGGCAAATCGGTTTTCCTTACGATGATAACGCCATGTGGAGTCAAGGAAAACGAACACTCCGGTGTCGTGCAATCTGAAGTAACTCTTGACGATTTGTTTGCCCGATAATCCTCGAAATTGTCTGTTGGCGGCGCAATCCCAGACCGTAGTTTTATTATAAAATGGTCAGTTTTTGGCCAGACGGCTGATATTTGAGCAGATGTTGCGCATTTTTTGGCGCGAGAAGGCGCTTTTTGCGCCTTGGCACGGATGTTGCGAATAGGTCATGCGGCATCCGCGTGGATGCATTGGTAAAACAACTAACGTCTGGAGCCAGTCAATGAATATGGAACATAGCCAATCCCGAATCCCGAATTCCCAATCCCGTTTTATCCGCAGGCCGGTGAGGCCGTGCGTGGGCGCATCCTATTTCGGCCTTATCGCCGCCTGCTATGCTGGAATGGCCGTTTTGCTTTTCTTCATCATGCGGACGGTCGGCTCTTCGCTTGAGCCTCTGTCTGCCTGGAGTCGCCTTGAATCGCAACCTGTCTGGCTGCGCGCCCCGTTTTTCCTGATGACGCTGGCGCTGGGCGCGCTGATGGTCGATTTCACAGGCCGCTTCGGCGCAAGTCTTATATTCGACTTGCGGCATGTGGCGCGCGTGTCGGCGCGGCGCTGGGCGCTTTACCGCCTGTCCGTCCTGTCCGCCATTTTAATCCCGCTCGGACTTTGCCTCTGCATCGCGAAGGGGGCAATCCCGTATCTTCATGGCTGGATCGGGGGCGCTCTTTTCGTGGCGCTTATTGCTCCCGCTGCCCTCGCCGCCTTTGATTTGCGTCGCGCGAGTGACGCTTCAAGAGGTTTCGTGGAACTGGGCGCCTGGCATGGTGTAAATAATCTTTGACGAATTGACAAAAACATAGTCGTCTGTAAAAATATCTTAACGTCTCCCCCAGCAGCGACGGGGAGGCATGGAGAATATAATGCGAGTCAATGCAAAGACACTTCCGGCAATCGCAGCCTACGCCCGCGAGGGGCGCGTCGTTGTCTTCGACACGGAGACGACGGGCTGCTCGCCGCATGACGAAATCTGCCAGATCGCCGCAGCGGAGTATCTCCGCGGCCAGCTCTCGCGGACGCTCAGCCTTTACATCTGCCCGACATGCCCCATGAACCCATGGGCGGAGGCCGTCCACGGCCTGTCGATGGAGTTCCTCGCCGACAACGGTATCGCGCCTCCAGAGGCGATGCGGCGCTTCTTCGACTTCGTCGGCCGCGACGTCCTGCTCGTCGCGCACAACGCCACCTTCGATCTGCGGATGCTTAACAACGAGTGCACCAAGTTCGGCCTCCTCTACGCGCCTGAAGGGCTTGAGACCTGCGACAGCCTCGCCCTCGCCCGCAAGATGCGACCCGACCTCGAAAGCCACGCCCTGGCGAAACTCATAGAGGCCCTTGGCATTGACGGCGTGAACTCCCACGACGCCCTGGACGACGCCCTCGCCTGCGCCGGCGTCTTCTTCAAGCTTCTTCCCGATCCAGGCACGCTGTAATCCTGAAATCAATCCCTTCTCTTAACGCAACCGGCCTATGGCCGGACGCAAAAGCTGCGTCAAAACCGATGTGGCTACGACGCCGCCCGTGGCGGCTACGCCACAATCGCTTTTGCCGCAAGTCCATTCGCCCCACGCGAGGATCGATTGTGGCGTAGGGCATGGCCCGTCGTAGCCACATTGATGCGAGCGTAACCCTTGCGTGTCGCGAAGCGACTTGCGTTAGGCGCTGCGGCCGGGAGCCGGGAAAGAAATGTGCCAATGTGAAAATGTTGCCATTGCCAAAACCCAATACCCAATTCGAGTAGGGACACTGATAATTGGCAACATTGGTATTGGCTGTTTTCACATTTCAACATTTTCATCACCCCCGTTCCCTATTCCCTGTTCCCTGTTCCCTATTCCCCGTTCCCTTTCCTACAAATAAACACCACGCCGCCAATTGACGAATACACGACCGTCAGCAGGACTTCGGCGGCGGAGATGAGGGCTGCGCACGCGGCGGCTTCGCTTCCAAAGCCCATGGCGCCCATGAAGATCGCGTAACCAAGGTCGCGGAGGCCAAGCCCAAAGACGGAGACCGGCACCATTTCCAGGAAGGTCTTGATTGGGAGGAAGAGGAAGAACGTAGCGAAGGGGATGCCCAGCCCGATTGCCCGCGTGATGGCCCAGACGGCCAGGATGAGGTCGAACTGGAAGAGGAAGGAGATTGCTATCGCTCCGGCAAGGACGCGCGGGCGTCCTGCGTAGAGGCGCATGGCGTCCACGACCTTGCCGGTGATGCCGGCGACCTTGGCGCGGAATGCCGTCCCGGGAACGAGGCGAAGGCCGATGGCCATCAGACGCTTCGAGCAGAGGGCGACGGCCAGGGCCGCCAGCGCGGCCAGCGCGCAGAAGGAAGGGAGCGGGAACCAGTGCTGCCACTCCACGACGTACTTGCGCGCGAAAAAGGCCGCCCCGCAGCCGTAGAGCGACAGCGCGAGGAAGCCTGTAATGCGGTCGGCCAATATGGATGCTGCCACGCGCGAATGCTGGCCGGTGCGCGAGCCGATGTCGGCCACGCGGTAGGCGTCGCCGCCGATGGTCGATGGGAGGAAGAGGTTGAAGAAGGAGGCCGTGATGTAGCTCGCCCATAGCGTCGAGATTGGCTGGGCAAGGCCGTCGGCCTTGAGGAAGATGCGCCACTTGGCGGCCGAAACCGCCGTGTTGAGGAACATGATCGCGAGGGCGAGGCCGAGCCAGCGGGCGTCTGCGCCCCGCAACTTCGCGGCGATGTCGCTCCAATCGAGCTTAGAATAAAGAGCCGCCATCAGCCCGGCGCTTACGGCCAGCTTGATGGCGGTCTGGAATGTTTTCTTTCCCATGCCCTCCAAGGCTGCGCGCTAGCGCGCAGCCTTGGCCATTCCGGGCTTGTGGCCCTTGTACCAGGCGAACATCACGGGCATCGCGACGAAGATCGTCGAATAGGTGCCGGCGATGACGCCGATTGTCATGCAGAGGGCGAAGTCGAAGATTGCGCCGCCACCGAATACGAGGAGCGACAGAACCGCCAGCAGCGTCGTCAGCGTGGTCAGCATGGTGCGACCAAGGGTGATGGTGATGCTGCGGTTGCAGAGTTCGCGGAAGCCCATGTTCGGGTTCCGGCGCAGATCTTCGCGAATGCGGTCGGAGATGACCACGGTGTCGTTGACCGAGTAACCGACGATGGTGAGGAAGCACGCAATGGCCGTCACGCCGATCTGGCGCCCGAAGAGGGTGAAGAGGCCAAGGGTGATCAGCACGTCGTGCAGAAGGGCAACGACGGCGCCGAGGGCGAATCCGAATTCGAAGCGGATGCTGATGTAGATCAGCATGCCGATGAGGGCGAAGATGACGGCGCGGGTGGCGTCGCGCTTGAGGTCGTCGCCAATCTGCGAGCCGATGGTCTCCTGGCCCTTGTTCTCCAGGCCGCTGGAGGCGAAGTTGTCGGTGAGGATCTTCGTGATCGCCTTGCCGACTTCGACGCCGTCCACCTCATCCCAGCCGGACTTGACCTCGACTGCGTCTGTGACGCCGTCGGCGGACTTCTGGACGCGGACAACCGCATCGGAGACGCCGCCGGCCTTGAGGGCCTTGGTCATCGCGTCCACGGAGGGCGTCTCGGCGAAGCCGTAGGTCATGACGGTGCCGCCGGTGAAGTCGATGGCCAGGACGTCGCGGGGCGAGGTCTTGCAGCGGATGGCGAAGATGCCGAGCGTCACGACGATGATTGCGGCTGAGGCTATCATTGCAATGCGGCCCTTGCCGATGAAGTCAACCGGCTTGAACTTGAACCAGTCGGCGATGGAGATGGCCTTCGTCTTGTCGGTGACGCAGAACTTCAGCACCATGCGGGTGACCACGAGCGCCGTGTACATCGAGACGATGATGCCGGCGGAGAGGGTGATCGCGAAGCCGCGGATCGGGCCGGAGCCGAAGATGAAGAGGATGAGGCCAGTGAGGAGCGTCGTGATGTTCGAGTCGAAAATCGCCGAGAAGGCGCGGTCGAAGCCGGCGGCGACTGCGCCGACCATGGACTTGCCCTGGCGCATTTCCTCGCGGATGCGCTCGAAGATCAGGACGTTGGCGTCGACGGCCATGCCGATGGTGAGGACGATACCGGCGATGCCTGGCATCGTGAGCACCGGGAGCTGGAGCGCCGAGCCTGAGCCTGCGGCGGCCTCGGTCACGCGCACTGCGTTGAAGAAGCCGGCGATGAGCATCGCGCCCAGCGGCAGAAGCACGAGGTTGAGGCAGAGGGCGATGTCGGCCACTAAGCCGAGGAGGCGGTAGTAGATGATCATGAAGAGGATGACCAGCGCGCCGCCGATGAGGGAGGCGCGGATGCCGCTCTGGATGGCGTCACGGCCGAGCGACGGGTCGATCATGCGCTTTTCGAGGATTTTCATCGGCGCGGGCAGCGAGCCGGCCTTTAGGACGTTGGCCAGGAGGGCCGCGTCGTCGCGGGTGAAGCGGCCGGAGATTTCGGCGTTGCCGCCGAGAATCGGCTCGCGCAGGACAGGCGCCGAGTAGAGCGTGTCGTCGAGGACGATCGCCAACTGGCGGCCGCGGTCGCTGTTGTTGCGGCGGCCGTGCGGGGCGTAGTCGCTGGTGAGCTTGCCGAACTTGTCGCGGCCTTCGCTCGTGAACTGGAGGTTCACGACATAGCTGCCGCGGCCCGGGTCGATGTTGAAGTTGGCGTTCCGGAGGAGGTCGCCTTCCATCTCCACGCGGTTGCGCACGAAGGTGGGCGAATAGACCTCGCGGCCGTCGTCCAGGCGCTCGCGCTCAAGCATGAAGGAGTGGTTGGGATCGGGGTTGCCGAACTGGCGGAGACGCCGCTTGTAGTCGGGATCGCGGACGAGCGTGTTGTAGTTCGCCTCGCGGGCGTAGTAGCTGCGGCCCGTCTGGGGGTCCTCGACGATCCTGTAGCCCTCTGGCGCCTTGCCGGAGGCGAGGAGCGCGGAGGAGAGCTCGGCATCCTTCACGTGGACGAGACGGAACTCGAGTTTGGCGCGGCTGCCGATCTGCTGCTCGGCGATCTGGCGCTGTTCCTCGTCGGCTCCGGGGATCTCGATGATGATGCGGTGGTCCTTGCCGGGGACGATCAGCGGCTCGTTGACGCCAAGGCCGTCGATGCGGTTGCGGATGACCTCGACCGTGCGCTCGTCGGCGCCGGCCATGATATTCTCGACCTGTTGGTCGACGGCCTTGTCGTCGAGCGTGTCGTCGGACGCCTTGATGTCGGCGCGGAGCGCGGCCTCGTCGATCTGCGCGGTAAAGCTCATGCCGCCCGCCAGATCGAGGCCAAGCCGCACCTTCTGCGAGGTGGGCGTCACGCAGACGACCGACGCGACGACCAGCGCCGCGAAGATCAGCCAGCGGAAGATAGTATTCCTGTCGTTCATTAGTTTTTTCCTTTACTCGGCAATGCCGTTGCCAGTCATGTAGTCGTAGCTCTTCTTCAAAGCCGCGAGCATCTCCATGGAGTCGCAGTAGTCGAGCTCGACGATGACCGCCTGGGCCTCGGTTGCCGTCTCTACGAGCTTCGCGATGGGGAGGTCGCCGCTGCCGAGCGGGAGAAGGTCGACCTTCATGTCGAGAAGGCCGTTCTTCATCCCGGCGTTGGCCGCTTCCTGCTTGCAGACGCCGTCCTTCATGTGGAGGAGGATCGTGTCCTTCACGAAGGGCTTGAGCATCTCGACCGCGTCCTCCCGGCCCTTGTTGGTGGACCAGAAGCAGTCGATCTCATACTTGACGTTCGGGCAGAGCTCCTTGAAGATCTCGTATTTCACCCGGCCGTCGATGCGCTCGAACTCCCAGTAGTGGTTGTGCTGGAAGAGCGTGTAGCCGTTGCGTGCGAGGACTTCCTGAATCTGCGAGGTCTTCTCGGCGGTGCGCTTGATGGCGTCCATGTCCTTGAAGTCGTCCGGGCCCCAGCCGCAGACGATGGTCTTGAGGTTGAGGTCGTCGGCAAGGTCCATCGCCTCGCCAAGGGAGTGCGGGTCGCGCGCCCAGGGGGAGTGCGAGGAGCAGACCTTCAGCCCGAGGTCGCCGCAGACCTTCAGGAACTCGGAGGGGCGGATGTTGAAGAAGCCCGCCGGCTCGACATACTTGAAGCCGATGTCGGCGATTTTCTTCAGCGTTGCGGGGAAGTCCTCCGCCGCATACTGGCGGACGGAGTAAAGCTGCACACCAAGTGGCTTTTTCATGGCATTCCTCTTTTGCTGGTCAAGGGTGTGGGAGGCTTGGAACGGGGAATCGCAAATCTAAAATCTAAAATTTCAAATTTCAAATCTCAGATTTCAAATCTCAAAATCTCAAATCTCAAATTTCAAAATCTCAGATTTCAAATTTCAGATTGCAGATTGCAAATCCTGTTCCCCGTTCCCTGTTCCCCGTTCCCTATTAGTGCTGTCCGAGCTGGAAGCGGACGTAGCGGCGGATCGTGAGCGTGTCGCCCAGCGCCTTGCCGACGTTGGCCGCGTGCTGCTTGATCGACGTCTTGGAGATCTTCACGAACTCCTGGTCAACGAGGCAGTTCTCGGCGGCGAACTTGCGGAACTTGCCGGAGATGATGCCTTCCTTGATCTTGTCGGGCTTGTTCGCGTTCTTCGGGTCGGCCTCAAGCTGCTGGAGGTAGAGGGCCTTCTCGGACTCGACGATGTCGGCCGGGATCTGGGTCTCGTCCAGCCAGCGAGGCGCGAGGGCGGCGACCTGGAGGGCGATGTCGCGGGAGAATTCCGCGAACTCGGGCTTCGCAACGGTCTCTTCCTTGGTGCAGCCGACTTCGACGAGCACGCCGATCTTGCCGCCCATGTGGATGTAGGCCTCGATCTTGCCGGTGCCCTGGAGCGTGTAGCGCTCGGTGCGGCTGATCTTCATGTTCTCGCCAGTGGAGGCGACGAGGGCGGCGAGGTCCTCGGCCATCGCAGCGGCCACGTCGGCTTCGCCGCCGGCGGCCTTCTCCGCCGCCTTCGCGACGAATCCCTTGAAGCCGTCCGTCTTCGCGACGAAGTCGGTCTCGCAGTTCACTTCAACCAGCGACACGGCGCCGCAGGCCGGGCAGGTGGCCGTGGCGACGAGGCCTTCCTTGGCCTCCTTGTCGGCGCGCTTGACCTGGATGGCCTGGCCCTTCTTGCGGAGCACCTTGATGGCCTCCTCCATGTCGCCATTCGTTTCGATAAGTGCCTTCTTGCAGTCCATCATGCCGGCGTTGGTGAGAGCGCGCAGTTCCTTGATGGTATCCATTGTGACTTCTGCCATAGTTTTTCTCCTTAGTTTTTTAAGAGGTTTCGGTTGCTGTCGATTGCGATCGGCTGCAATCGGTTGCAGTCGGTTGCAATCGGTGGGGAATTACGCCTGCGGGGCGGATGCGGCTGCTGCGGCTTCGGCGGCGGGCGCGGGGGCTGCTGCCGGGGCGCGGCGCGGGGC
>JAGCUY010000135.1 GCA_017962605.1 Kiritimatiellia bacterium
CCACGCCGGCGAACATCGCGGCGGCTTCAAGGGCGTCGTCGATTGCGTCGTTGTCAGTGTCCGCGCACTGCGGGTCGGTTTGCAGCCAGAACTCGTCGAGGTTGGAAAGGCCGTCTGAATCGGCGTCCAGCGAAGAGTCGGCGACGAGGGGGGCGGTTCCCGTCCACCGCTCCCAGCAGTCGGGGATGCCGTCGCCGTCCGCGTCGGCATCGTCGTGGCCAGCAAGGGTGAACCAGTCAGGCAGGGTTGGGGCGGCGCGGTTTTGAGAATTGAAAGTTGCAAGTTGAAAGTTGAAAGTTGGGGTGGTTCTCAATTCTCCATTTTCACTTTTCAATTCTCCATTCTCATTTTTCCATTCTCCATTTTCACTTCTCATTTCGCCCTTGCCGCCGCCGTAGATGACGGTCGCGGCGAAGAAGGCGAATGCGGCTACGCGAATGTAAAGCGGTTCATGTGAAAGCGCGGAGCGCAATATGGACAGCCCCCGCATTCGCCAGATGACGGGGAGCGCCATTCCGGCGAACACGAGAAAGACCAGTATCTCAAATGACCACCGCATCGCTAGAGGGTAATGAGCATCGTCGTGTAGAAGCCGTGCGAACTAAGGCCGAGGCAATTAAGGGTCGTCTGGGCGTTGAATGGCGACGGGGGCGCATTTGACAGTCGCCAGTATCCGGCGAGCATTGCCCGCACGGCTTGCGCGTCGGATGGAGTCGCATCTTGCGCAAGCATCACGACTTCGTGGATTCCGCCTTGCCAGCCCCTCCGCCATAGCGGCGTGGCGGCATGGCCGCCGATGAACACGTCCCCTGCGGGCAAGGGTTCGCCAAGTTCTATTTCCGCAAGGAACTTCCCATTGGCGGGGACAGGCGCGCCGGCGACGCCGTCCACGGCGGCGGACGAGCCTGTGGCGGGCATGGCAGGGGCAAGCGTGAGGCCGCCGTAGGGCAATGGCGCGAGCCAGAACGACGTCGCGGCAAAGAGAAGCGTTGAACGCTCTTCAAGGTTGGTCGCGGTGGCCACGACGAAGACGCGGGAGACGAGGGAGGTCGCGGACTCCGGCAGGGCGAGCGGCGTCGCGCCCGCCGAAAAGCGAACTGCCCCATTCGCCGCGACAGGACACTCCCAGCCGTTGCCCGCATCGTGCATGGGCGTGATGGCGACGCCGCCGCGTCCGCCCCACGAAACGACCGCCTCGCCGTTCGTCACCGAAACGGATTCCCCAAGCGCGGCGAACTGCCAGCCGCCGGCCTGCGCGGCAACTGAAGACAGCATTACCCAAAAGAGAATTTTGTTTTTTACGATCATGCACTTTTCAATTTCGCATTCATGGTACACGAAAATGGCGGGGATTGCAAGGCTATTGCCCGACTTGGGTGCGGCAAAAGCGATTGTGGCGTAGCCGCAACGGCGGCGTCGTAGCCACATCGGTTTTGAAGCGGCTTTTGCGTCCGACCATGGGCCGGTTGCGATAAAAGAAGTGAGGCGCCGGGAATAAAATCTGTTCCGGGAAGGCCGCTTCCCTTATATCTTGGCGGGGATGCCGGCGGCGGCGCGGATCATTTCCATCGTCGCCACGCGGATACGCGCCTGCTCAAGACTGATTGTCGGGGCCGCGCCTTCGGTCAGGACCTTGTAGAAGTTACGGTAGAACTTCTCCGTGGAGCCAACTGGCGGCGGGGCCCCGGCGCCGAGGTTCACTTCCGCCGACGGCGCATCCCAGCTGGCAGTCTGCCAGTCGATCTTTTCGCTGTTGTAGCTGCGGTCTGGCGTGGAGTGGAGGTCCAGCGGGCGCGGCGGCATTTTCGAGTAATCGACCCACTTCCATTCAAGGTGCTTGTCAGTGCCGTGGAGGCCGCCGCGCGTGCCGCAGACATTCCAGCGCTCCTGCCCGCAGGCCCAGCAGTTGGCGAGTTCGACCTCGACTGTCGGATGCCCCTTGCCCTGCAAGATGAACTTGAGGTCGTCCTCGGCGTCGCCGCTGCGAAGGTATCCGCCGGTCTCGGCCCAGACCTTCTCCGGCAGGACGTCGCCGAAAAGCGTAATCACATGGTCGAGCGGGTGCGGGCCGTTGTTGTTCAAGTTGCCGCCAGCCATACAGCGGGCCGTCTGCCAGTCCCAGCGGCGGCCAAAGCCATGCCAGCAGAGGCGAATGCGGAAGACGTCGCCGATGATGCCGGATTCGCAGATTTCCTTTACCTTGAGGAAGTCCTCTTCGTAGTGGCGCTGCTGGAACGGAACGATGATGCGGCCGGCCGCCTTGGCGGCGGCGGCCATGGCGTCCACGTCGGCGACGGTGAGGCCGAAAGGCTTCTCGCATAGCACATGCTTGCCGGCGCGCAGGGCCATCTCGGCGTATTTGGCGTGGGTGGCGTTGTAAGACGAAACGACGACCAGGTCGATGTCCGGGTCGGCGATCAGGCTCTCGGCGTCGTGGTAGGCGCGGCAGCCGAGGTCGGCCGCGCTTTGCGCGACGCGTTCCGGGATGAGGTCGGCGACGGCCTCTATTTTGAAGAGTTCGGGGACGGTGCGGAGAAATTCGGCATGGATGCCCCAGCCGCTGCGGCCCTGTCCAATGATTCCAACGCGAATGGTGTTCATGGTCTAAATTGAAGTTGAGAGGTTGAGAAGTTAGGAAGTTGGGAAGTTGAGTGGTTGAGTGGTTGAGTGGTTTGGAAGTTTAACTTTTCAACTTTTCAACCTTTCAACTTTTCAACTGGTTTATAAAGTTCGCGAAAGCGGGGATGGAAATTTCCGGTTCCTCGATTTCAGGGTGCCAGCGCTTTTCCCATTCAAAGGTTAGCCATCCGTTGTAGCCGGTCGATTTGAGCGCGGCGTAGAGTTTGGCGATGGGGAGTTCCCCTTCCCCGACAAGGCACAGCCGATAATTGCCGTCGGGGGTCCGCACGAGATCCTTCCAGTGCGTGTTGCAGATTTTCCCGGCGAGGTTCCTTGCGGAGACTTCGGGGGCCTCGCCACTGAAATACCATGGATGCTGGAGATCCCAGACAAGCCCTATCCCCTCAGGGTCGCCGGCAGCACTTAGCGCCGAACGGAGCATCTCGGTGTTTGTCCAGGCGTCGTGCGTTTCCACGCCGAACATGATTCCGGCTTCGCGGGCAATCTCAGAGGCCTTGACAAGGGTTTCGGCGGCGGCGGCAACTGGATCGGCGATGTCTTTGATGGTGCCACCGAAGATCCGGACCTGATGGCAGTCGAATGCCTTACAGAGTTCGGCGTAGCGGCGCATCTTGTCTAGCTGCCCGGCGCGATCGGCGGCAGTCGGCGTCGTCATGTTGGCGCTGCTGGAAAGGCACGAAACTTCGAGCCCGGCGTCCTTTACACGCGCGGCCATTTCACGAAGCGACTCGCCCTGGAAGTGCGGGCTGTCGATGACCTCGACCACATCGAGGTAGCCGCGGAAGTCGATGGCGTCGTATTTGTTTTCGACGGCGGCGTCAATCACGCGGTCTATTGTCCAGTCCGGACATGCAAGGGTCGTGAAGGAAGTTTTCATTTGGGTTCTATTATACTAAACCGCTCTCTGGCAAGTGGGCGACTTGCACAAAGAATTTAAGGGAGTCAGCCGATGAGTTCCAGCGGGTTGTCGCGCCCGATGGCGAGACATTCGGCCTCGGTGAAGCCGATGCGCTCCTTCAGGAGCGCCATCATCTTCGCCATTGGCGCGGTCGCCCCGACGAGGCAGTTGCGCGCCGGATTCCAGAGCAGGCCGTCGGGTTCGAGCCGCGCATGGGCGCCGCACACCTCGTATTCCCCGGGCGGCATCCCGGCGGGATACTGCGCGTCCGAGACGGCTATGAGGCGCCTGAGCGGCACGGCGCGGGCGTAGAGCTTCAGCATCGTGTCCGGCAAGTGGTGGCCGTCGGGAATGAACATCACGCTGGCACGGTCTTCGACGAGCGCCGAATAGACGATGTTGTCGTGGCGGTTCACGAGATTTGGGATGCCGTTGCCGAGATGGGTAAAGGCCCGCGCGCCAGCCGCCAGGCACGGCTCAAGCTGCGCCGGGCTTGTCGCCATCTGGTGTCCGAGCGAGACGACGACGCCCTGCGCCGAAAGCGCGCGGACGAAGTCCGGCATTCCTGGAATCTCCGCCGCCACGTTGACGATTTTCACCAGGCCCTCGGCGGCGTCCTGGAAGCGCCCGAAAAGCGCCATATCCGGCGGACGCACCCACTCGACGGGGTGCGTTCCGATGGCGCCCGGCTCCGGCGATATGAAGGGCCCCTCCAGGAAAAAGCCGAGGATGGAGCGCTCACATTCCGCATGGCGCTTCCGCGCGGCCACGACCGTGCGGATCGTTGCGACGAGCGTTTCGGGGTCGCCGGTGACGAGCGTCGGGAGGAATGCGGCGGTGCCGTCGGCGTTGAGGCGCGCCACTACCTCGCGCACCGCCTCCACGGTCAGGCCCGGCGAGTTGAAATCGACGCCGGCGTATCCGTTGACTTGCAGATCGACCCAGATCGGTTTCATGGCGCGGCCTTATTGCGCCACCGACGCCGCGCCCATCATGCCAAGGTAGCGGAGCCGGGAGGCGGCGGGGGTGTCGATGTAGAGTGCGCAGTCGGGGTGGAGGCGTAGAATCGACGAGGGGCAGAGGTTAGTGACCGGGCCTTCGAGCGCGGCGGCCACGGCTTCGGCCTTGCGTTCGTCGGGAACCACGCACACGATGGCCTTTGACACCATGATCTGCGGCACGGTCATCGAGAAGGCATGCGTGGGCACGGCGGCGAGATTCGGATACCACCCTTCCCCTACCTGCTGGCGGCGGCACACTTCGTCAAGCGCCACGACCGCGTAGGCGGCCTTCGTGCAGAAATCGGCAGGCGGGTCGTTGAAGGCGATGTGGCCGTTCTCGCCTATGCCGATGCAGGCCACGTCGATGGGCGCCTCGCGCAGCGCGGCCTCCAGACGCGCACATTCCGCTACGATGTCAGGCGCGTCGCCTCCCACGAAGGTGAAGGACTTTGGAGCGCACGGCAGCTTGTCTATGAGGCGTTCGCGCAGGAAGCGACGGAACGATGCCGGATGGTCTGCTGGCAGTCCGACATATTCGTCAAGGTGGAAGCCGCAGACTTTTGACCAGTCGATATCGTCGCGGGCGATGAGCGCCTCGATGAACTCGAACTGGCTGGCTGCCGAGGCGAAGATTACGCGAGCCTCGCCGCGAGCGTCGATGGCGGCGTTGATGCGGTTGGCGGCGCGCTCTGCTGCTGCGCGGCCAAGAGAGACTTTGACTGTGAAGATTAGGGTGTCCAGTTTGGAGTTGCAAAGTTGAAAGCATGAGAGGTTGAGAAGTTGAGAAGTAGGTTCAACGAATGATTATACAGGCTTATCCCCCAAAAATGGGGGGATAAACTGTCCCCCGATTTCTGAGACCCGCATGGATACTGGGTTTGGCAGGAGTTGCCGTATGTGAAAAAACGGGAAGACTTTTCGTTTTGGCATAATAGCCATGCAAAAAAACGGACGAAAGGATCTTCCCGTGG
>JAGCUY010000136.1 GCA_017962605.1 Kiritimatiellia bacterium
CATGATGGAATGCAAAAAGGCACTCACAGATGCCAATGGTGATTTTGAAAAGGCCGTTCGCATACGAGGGCAAAATGCGGATCGTGCATGGCCCCGCGTATTTGACGGCGTTGCTTACGAAGTTGAAGAGCACCTGGCGGAAACGATGCGAATCGACCATGAGGCGCGGCATCTCGGGGATGTCCACGACGAGGTTCTGCTTGTTCGCCGTCGCCATCGGCTGGAAGACCGGAACGATCTCGCGCACGAGTTCCCCGACATCCGAAGCCTCGAGGCTGAACTCCAGCTTCCCGACATCCATCTTGGAGAGGTCGAGGATGTCGTTCACGAGCTGCAGAAGCGTCTTGCCGCTCTCGACGATCATCTTGAGGTCCTGCTTCGCCTCCTCCGGCGGGACTTCGCCAGATTCGAGAAGTTCCGAGAAGCCGATGATGGCGTTGAGGGGCGTGCGGATGTCGTGCGACACCGCGGAGAAGAAGTAGCTCCGGGCCTTGTCGGCTTCAATCACGCGGTCGCGCTCGGCTTTGAGGCGGACGGCGGCGGAATGGCGCTCAAGGGCCAGCGACAGCACATTCGCGGCGATGTCGAGCGTCTGGCGGTCGTCGTCCGAAATCTTGTGCTGCTTGTTCAAATAGTGGAGCGCAATGCCGCCCCAGGGCTTCCCATCGCAATAGACGACACTGATTCCAAGCGACACGGCCGGGCAGTCGGGCGGCATCGGCGAGACGGCTTGCCTGCGCGTGTCGCCTATTTCAAGGAAGTGCTCGGCATTCTCGCCGGGCGGGAGATGGAGATGGTAGAACGGGCACGAAGTGCAGCGATCCGGGGATTTCTCCGTGCAGCCCCCGGAGAGGAGTTGGAGATGGTCGCCCTCTACGGAGTGGATTGCGATGTAGTCGCATGAGGTGAGGTCGAGCAGCCTGTGCATCATCAGGTCCATCAGCCCATGCGTGTCGTCCTTCGAAAGGGCGTATGCAAGGGCGTCGGCGCGGAACTTCTGGTGCTCCTGCAGCTTGGCGATCGCCTTCTCGCGCTGTTCCCGGTTGTAGGATATTGAAAGCAGCTCCAGGGCGGTGCGCAGTCCGCGCGCCACCTCGTCCAAATTGTGCGAATGTGGCTTCGTGTAATCGGCCACGAGCCGCCACCAGCCATCACCCCTCCTGAACTGGCTGATGACGGACGACCGCATCGGGCAGTAGTGCGGCAGGTTCATGTCCGGGCGCGGATCGCCGTCACGGACAATCACCGACTCGTTTTCATCGAAGAAATCGGCGGGCAAGAGCTTGCCGAAACCGGTTGCCTTCTTCACGCAGTTGTGGCAGCAAGTCGGCGCGTCCTCGCTGAACCAGTCGGCGCGGGAGCCGTCATCGGTGCAGAACATGAAGTGCTGCGCCCCGGTGATATCGCAAACCTTCCTGCCGATGAATTCCCGGATCTTTCCGAAGTCGTGGTTCCTGTACATGAACTCCACGACCTCGCCCTTGAGGTGCGCGATGTTAAGCGCCACGGTGAGGTTATGGTAGGTGCCAGCCCTGCTCTGGCAGATGAAAAGGAGGTCGGCCGCCTCGTGGATGTTGGCGATGACGCGCGTCGTCATCTCCGAGCATGGGGCCTTGACGAAGTCAAAACCTGCGAATCCGCAGATGGTGTTGTTCGCGCCGACGAGCGGTGTCGCGATCAGCGACTTGATGCCCTGCGGCTCCAGCCACTCGCGCGAACCGTCGTCAATGTCGTCGATATTCGTGAAGATGAAGTCGCGCCCAGACGTTATGTGGGCGTTGAACTCGACGAGGTCCGCGAGGTTGCAGGCCTGCTGCCCCTCGATTTCGGGCTTTATGCCTTCGGCGCACCACTCGTGCGTGTTGGTGCACATTGAAGACTTGCCGAGATCCCAGAAACGATAGACGTAGCAACGGTCAGCGCCCACATTCCTGCCGATGGAGGAGAGGACGAAGTCCGTCGGGTCCTCTTCCAGCGCGGAATGGACTATATGCTTCAAAAGCGAACTGAACAACTCGCGGTCTTTGCGAATAAGTTCATAGCGCAGGTTGTTGACGTCTCTAGGCATGAAAAAAATAATCTTGATGACATTATATGTTTTTACGCGATTGGCCGCAACTGCCTCGCGCTGGTGTGGCAAAAGGTTGTCATGCCAGTCAAGGCGCTACCGCGCCGAAGTTGGGAAACTGGTGCGCCAATTACTTGGCGCCTTTGCGGCGGTTGCAGTCGCGGCAGAGCATCTGGCAGTTGGCGGCGACGGTGCGCCCGCCGTCGCGCCAGGGCGTGATGTGGTCGGCCTCCATCCCGTCCAGCTCGAAGTGCCCGCCGCAGAGCGGGCAGATGCCGTTCTGCCGCTCGTAAGCCTCGAGCCGCGTGTTGCCGTCGAAGGCCCGGATGTTCAGGTGGCGCTCGTCGCCGTCAAGCACGTATTCCCAGATGCCGGACTTCCTCTGCACGTCGCTGTCCGCCATGAGCCGCGAGACCTCCGCCTCCAGCGTCTTCGCGTCGAGCGGCGTCTCGGCGAACTTGTTGTAGAGCCGCCCCCAGTCCACCTGCTTCATCGGCGGGCGCGTCTTCGGGAACGTCGCCTTGGCCCAGCTGACCACCTTCTGGAAGTAGAGCCAGAGCGGCGTCGCGTTGGCGTCGTGCTGGTGGATGGCCATGTAGAAGCGCGGGTCCGCGCCGTCGCCGATCCAAGTCAGGACGGTCTCCAGGTAGTCCTGGCGCAGTGGCGAGCCGCTCATCAGGCTGGCGGCCATCTTGAAGGCGGCGCAGTTCTGGCGGCTGAAGTAGCGCTTGGCGTCGGTCACGAACGGCCCCGAATAGACGGCGTTCCGCAGCTCCTGGCGCGTGAGCCGCTCGCCGGCGATGTTGATAGTCTCGAACCACTTCAGCTTCTCCTCGTCGCCGCCGTCGCAGACGTAGATCGTCAGGCGGTAGTCGAGGAAGCGGGCCTGCTCCCCGGCGGTGAGGTTCGCGAAGAAGCGCATGTCGTAGTGGAAGTCGCCACGCGCGAACTGGCAGAGGGAGATGGTTCGCTGCTGGCCGTCGATGATCTCGAAGGAGCCGTCGCCGCGCCGCGCCCAATACATGACGTTGAGGGGGAATGAGTGCATCACGGAATCGACGACGGCGACGCGCTGCCTGTCGCCGTAGATGAACTCGCGCTGGTAGGGCGGGCGGATGTCGAGGCGGCCGCCGTAGCCGGTTACGCCCTCGTCGCCCCTGTCCTCGTAGCCCTCTACCAGATCGCGGACGCTGATTTCATGCAGTTCGATTTTCATGCGGAACCTCTTTCTCTTTTGACAGGATTGTCAGGATTCACAGGATTGGTTGCGACTGTGTCACGGATTGTGTACAATGGTTAGCACATTGGTGCCGCACGCAGTACTCCCCCCGGCCGCAAGCGGCCCCCCCCCCCCTCGGAGGGGGGATGTGGGGCCGTGCGAGATTATCTGCCCCCTCCGAGAGGGGGCTGTCGGCGAGGCCGACTGGGGGAGTACTGCGGGCAGAACTAACAACGAAATTCCATGAATCGCCATGTCCAACGCGCATCCAGACTTTCTTCACTACCGTGCCGACCTTCTGAAGCTCGCCCGCGAACTGCGCCGCGACCAGACTGACCAGGAAAAACGGCTGTGGTACGGCTGGCTTCGGCACATGCCGTTCCGCTTCCAGCGGCAGAAGCCGATTGGCGACTACATTGTCGATTTCTACTGTCACCGCGCGAAGCTTGTGGTGGAGATTGACGGATGGAGGCATTTCACGGACGATGGGCAGCAATACGATGCGAAACGCACGGCTTTCCTTGAGGGGCTGGGCTTGCAGGTTGTACGGTATCGTGGACATGCGGTCGATAATTTCATAGAGGGCGTGGCGAGGGAGATTGAGGCAATCGCAAGGGCGCGAATTGCGGAATTGGGGCGATAGAGCGCATACAGGCGCATCTAGGTCGCCGCATGGGGATTCCGCCCGCAGTACTCCCCCCGGCCGCAAGCGGCCACCCCCCTCTCGGAGGGGGGATATGGGGCCGTGCGAGAAAATCTGCCCCCTCCGAGAGGGGGCTGTCGGCGAGGCCGACTGGGGGAGTACTGCGGGCAGGGATATCATTTCCTCCTCCGACGGATGATGATGCGTGAATAGGGGCATTTGTCCACGCCATTGACCTTGAACGCGACATCGGTTCGCCCCCTGTAGTTCTTTCCGACGCCTATCTGCTTGGCCAAGTCTCCGCAGCCAAGCCCGACAATCTCGAACTGATCCGGGTTGTATTTGTCGAGGAATGTGTCGGGGACGCCCATCATGCCGTTCCAGTCCTCCGGAATGTCCGAAACCTTTCCGACATCTATCGCGTCGAAGTTCTCGTAGCGCGGATAGTCCTCCGGTGCGTATTTTCTGTAGAGAATCAACTCTTCGTGCCGCTTCTTAATGTCAAGATTAGTGAACCAGCAAACACCAGAAACACGCACCATTCCTTCTCGATGATCACCTGATGTGGCAATATCCTCATACTTTGAGAAGAAGTGCGTTGCATTTCCTTTGAAGCCGTAACCAAGCCAAATTTGGCCATCCATGATAAGCGAAAAAATCTCCTTGTAGTGAATGGCGTTTTGGTGCCCGATAATCAAAAACTTCTTGTCATACTTGACCAGCTGCGCCACATATTCGCGGAAGAGGGAAAATGGCGGGTTGGTGACGACGATATCCGCCTGTTCCAGCAGTTCGATGCACTCCTGCGAGCGGAAGTCGCCGTCGCCCTCAAACTGGCGGATGCCGATTTCCTCGGGGTCCGGGATGCGGTTGCCGTTCTTGTCGCCTGAGTATTCGAGCCAGATGGCCCGCTCGCTGTCGTTCTGCGAGAAGAG
>JAGCUY010000137.1 GCA_017962605.1 Kiritimatiellia bacterium
CGACAGGCCCCCGCGCCGTCCGCAGTTCCAGCAGGACCGCGACGGGCGCGGCCGCGACGGCGGCTTCCAGCGCCGCCCGCCGGAGAAGCCTCTCTCGCTGCTTGTCCGCTTCCTTCCCGACGGTCGGGCGCTCGACGCCATCATCCGCCGCATCCAGACAACGCGCCGCGCCTATCCCTTCCGCGACATCGTGAAACTCTTCAGGAAGGACGACGCCAGCCTGGCCGTCCGCATCGAGGTCGATAAGGAAGCCGACCCCGAAGGGCGCCTGTGCCAGTGCCGCGTCTGCTCGTTGCCGGCGCTCACCGATGAGGAACTCGCGGCCCACCTACTTGACCGCCACCTTGGCGACTACTTCGACGCGCGTGTCGTGGAGACGGATCCGCCGAAGGGCAACTTCCCCTGCGTGGCGCGCTGCGGCCTCACCGGCGAACTGCTCGGGCCGCCCAACCACCACAGCTTCTCCGCGAAGGTGCAGGAGATGCTGCGCGAGCGCTTCCCCAACATGCGCGAGGCCGAATACCGCAGCCACGTCGAGATGGTGAAGGAGCCAGAGGCCATCGAGCAGTGGCGCGAGGCCGCCAGGCACCAGACCCTTTACTTCAGGAAGGCTGACCAGAAACCAAGCGAGGAGGCTGCGGCAAGTGGCGCGGAAGGCGAAGCTCCTGCGGCGGAGACTGCTCCAGAGGCCGAGCCTGCGGGCATCACCCGCGCCGAGGCGGAGGCGATCTTCCGCAAGGACATCATGCCGGGGCTGATGAGCTCGGCCTCGCATATCGTCTGCCAGGCGAAGGCGTTGAAGAACATGCCGAACCGCCGGCTCGCCTCTTTGCTCAACAACGAGTTCGCGCACGACGAGGAGATGCGCTCGCAGGGAACCCTTGCCCGCGCAGTCCATGCGGCCTTCCACCGCCGCAATCTCCACTTCTTCCGCACCAACGACGACCATGGCCAGGAGTTCGTCTCCGCCGTGGCGCCAATCACCCTCGACACCTCGAATGTGACGGAGGAGATCCGCTCTATCGTCGGGTATGTCGAAGCCAACCAGGGCTGCCAGGCGAAGACGCTTGTGGAGGCCGTGGCGAAGGACGGCGGCGAAGATGCGGTGCGGCGCGTATCGGCGAGCCTGCGCTGGCTCGTCGAGAAGGGCCATGTAGTCGAGTTCTTCAACGGCGCGCTCGCGCTCGGCGCCGCGCACCCGGTGCTGCTTCAGAAGCAGCGCAAGCCCGAGGCGGAGGAAAAGAAGGAAGCGCCTGCAGAGGCTGAAAAGGGAACCACGGAAGCCACGGAAAAGACGGAAGTGGCGGAAGCCCCCGCAGAGCCCGCGGAGGCGGCAGAAGCCCCAGCAGAGCCCGTGGAGACAGCAGAAGCCCCAGCAGCGCCTGCAGAGCCTGCGGAAACCGCAGAAGCCCCAGCAGAGGCGGTTGAGGCTGTAGAGGCTGAGAAGGTAACCACGGAAGTTACGGAAAAGACGGAAGTGGTGGAGGCGACTGTAGAGGCAGAAAAGCCGGCAGCGCCATAGCAGCGCCATGCCCCTCTTCTCCCTACACTCGAAATACCAGCCCACCGGCGACCAGCCGCAGGCCATCGACGCGCTAGCCGATGGCCTTGCGCGCGGCTTCTCGCGCCAGACGCTCAAGGGCGTGACCGGCTCCGGCAAGACCTTCACGATGGCGAACGTCATCGCCCGCGCCAACCGTCCAGCCCTGATAATTTCGCACAACAAGACCCTCGCCGCACAGCTATACGCCGAGTTCAAGGAGTTCTTCCCCGACAACGCGGTCGAGTATTTCATCAGCTACTACGACTACTACCAACCCGAAGCCTACATCCCGCAGACCGACACCTACATCGAGAAGGACGCGCAGGTGAACGACGAGATCGAGCGCCTGCGCCTCTCCGCCACGAACTCACTGCTCTCACGCGACGACGTGATCGTCGTGGCAAGCGTCTCGTGCATATACGGTCTGGGCGACCCCGTTGACTACTCCGGCATGATCATACACCTCGCCGAGGGCGAGGACTACGGCCGCGAGCGCCTGCTTGAGAAACTGGTGGAGCTGCAATACAAGCGCAACGATGTGGAGTCCACGCAAGGGACGTTCCGCGTGCGCGGCGACATCATCGACATCTTCCCCGCATACCGCGAGGACGGCCTCCGCGTGGAGTTCTTCGGCGACACCGTGGATTCCCTGCGGCGCTTTGAGCCGCTGACGATGAAGCTGTCGGGGCGCACGGAAAGGGCGATAGTCTCTCCGGCGAAGCAGTTCGTGATGCCGCGCAACAAGCTGCTAGACGCCATCCCCGCCATTGAGGACGAGCTGGCTGAACGCGAGGAGGAGTTGAAAGGGCAGGGGAAGTTGCTGGAACTCCAGCGCCTCGACCAGCGCACCCGCTTTGACCTTGAGATGCTGCGCCAGCTTGGCTACTGCTCCGGCATTGAGAACTATTCGCGCCACCTCGGCGGACGCGCCGCCGGAACGCCGCCCCCCTGTCTTCTCGACTACTTCCAGCGCGACTTCCTCACCTTCATCGACGAGTCTCACGCCACCATCCCGCAGCTGCGGGCGATGTTCAACGGCGACCAGGCGCGCAAGCGCACGCTTATCGAGCACGGCTTCAGGCTGCCGTCGGCGGCCGACAACCGTCCGCTGGACTTCGGGGAGTTCGAGGAAAAGATCGGCGACATCATCTTCGTCTCGGCGACGCCAGGCCCATACGAGCGCGAGACGAGCAAGCAGACTGTCGAGCAGGTGATACGTCCCACGGGTCTGGTCGATCCGCCGGTCGAGGTGCGTCCGCTCGCGGGGCAGATAGACGATGTCATGGCCGAAATCCGCGCCACCGCCGCCACTGGCGACAGGACGCTCGTCACCACCCTTACCAAGCGCACCGCCGAGGACCTCACCCAGTATCTTTCGGAAGCGGGGCTGCGGGTGGAATACCTGCACTCCGACATCGAGGCGCTGGAGCGCGTGGAAATATTGGGCCGCCTGCGGCGCGGGGAGTTCGACTGCCTCGTCGGAATCAACCTGCTGCGCGAGGGGCAGGATTTGCCGGAAGTGGCGCTCGTGGCGGTGCTGGACGCCGACAAGGAAGGCTTCTTGCGTTCCGAAACGTCGCTCATCCAGACTGCGGGCCGTGCCGCGCGCCACCTGCATGGCCGCGTCATCCTCTACGCCGAGACAATCACCGACTCCATGCGCGCGATGATTGATGTCACGGAAAGCCGTCGGGCGCGCCAGCTGGCCTACAACAAGGAACACGGCATTACGCCGCGCGGCGTGGTGAGCGCCATCAAGGCGCCGCTGACGGTGCTGGCCACCGGCGCCCAATCCGCTTCTGCTCCGTCCTCCCGTGCCGCTGACGCGGCGTCTGCCGCGCCTTCCGAATATCTCTACGACATGCAGACGGTCATATCGCAGCTACATTCGGAGATGCTGCAAGCCGCCGAGGAGCTGGACTTCGAGACTGCCGCCGCGCTGCGTGACCAGATCAGGGAATTGGAAAAGGCGCGAACTCCCGCCAAGCCGAAATCGTCGTCCCGCCGCCGTGGCCGCAAATGACCTGGGTTTTGCCGGGAAAGACCGCCAGACGGCGCAGGGAGGCCTCCAGCTGCTCCCATGAGCCGCCGGGGAGGTCGTAACGCCCGTAGGAGCCGCCCTCGAAGAGTGTGTCGCCTGCGACGAGCAGGGCTTCGTCGGAGAAGTGTAGGCAGCAGCTGCCGGGCGAGTGGCCCGGGGTGTGCAGTATTTTTGCCTCCGGCCAGCCGGGGATTGTCGTGTCTTCGGTTGAGAAGAGGGAAAGAAGCGGGGAGCGCGACATTCCGGCGTAACCGGGCTGGGAGAGGTTGAAAGGGGAGAAGGCGAGAGGCTCGTCTGCGGCGTGCATTAAAATGGGGGCTGGGAAGCGCGCCAGCAGGGGATCGACGCCGGATATGTGGTCGAAGTGGGCGTGGGTGAGGAATATTGCCGAAGGGGTGAGTTTCCTTTCAGAAAGCCAACCGGCCAGCAGGTCGCCGTCGGCGCCGGGGTCGATGATTAGGGCGGAACCATCGTCGTGCCAGAGAATTGTGCAGTTTGCGCCGTAAGGGCCGAGGGGGATGGTTTTGGAAAGGATGTTCATCGCTTAAAAAGATTTTGGCGCCGGCTTTCGCCGACGCCAAAATGGTTGCCGCATGAGGATTCGAACCTCAACAAATTGATCCAGAGTCAATTGTGCTACCATTACACCATGCGGCAACAACCACAACCAACAAACACAACACATAATATGATACACCATTGCGCGGAAAAATGCAACTCTTGTGCACCAATGGCGGCAATGGTATAGTGATGTGTGCGATGTGGGTCAGTCTGTTTGTCTCTGTGTCGGTGTTGTTTGTCTGTCACTGTCGCCGCCTTTCCCCGAAAAACCTTCTCTCTTGGCCGACATCGGGCAATGCGCGGGGCCAATCCGCCTGCGGCGGACGCTTGTGGCAGACTTTAGTCTGGCCGCTTCGCTGGGTTGGCGCCCTCGCCTTGCCTCGATCTCGGCCAAGCGGTTTTTTCGCGGGGAAAGCCGGCAAGGACACCTTTACCAATCCGCCGCTGCGTCGTCTCGTTCGCGCCGCTCGGTGTCGGCTAGGTGCGGGGGCTGGCGGCGCATCCCGGGCGATCTGCGTCCCGCGCCAGTCCGTTCCGTCCTGCCGTCGGGTTCGCACCTCGCCACGGCCTGCATCCGCCATC
>JAGCUY010000138.1 GCA_017962605.1 Kiritimatiellia bacterium
CGCCCCCGCGCCGGACGCCGCGTTCGCCCTGACGGTTCGTCTCACGCTCGCCCCCGGTGCCGATTCGCTTCTTGCGGAGATCGTCTCGGTCGAGAACACCGGCGACAGACCGCTCTCGTTCACGGGGCTTTACCTCTCCCCCTC
Source organism: Kiritimatiellia bacterium (assembly GCA_017962605.1). Classification (GTDB taxonomy): domain Bacteria; phylum Verrucomicrobiota; class Kiritimatiellia; order RFP12; family JAAYLN01; genus RGIG5952. The sequence continues at coordinate 145 of JAGCUY010000138.1, forward strand.
GCCAGCCGACCGCAACCCTGAGCCGGTGCCGGTCGTGCCGAACCTCTGGGGCGCTCCGGCGCGAGCCTGGTGGCGTCTCCCGGATGGTCGCGCATGGGGCGCGCTCTCGCACGACGAGGCCGCCGGCTTCCGCTTCTGGGTTCGCAAAACCGACGGAAGCGTCCACCCCGACGCCCGCTTCTCCGCCGGACGCGAGCCGGTGACGCTCGCCCCCGGCGCCGCGTGGCGTCCCGAATCCCCCATGGGCGCGCGCATCGGCTTCCGGCCCGCCGACTCCACCAACTGATTTCGCTTTTTTTCATTCACCCTGCACGAAAGGAACACACCATGCAATACACGAAAACAACCCAGGCACTCCTCGCCACGGCCGCGCTCGCGCTTGCCGCAACCACGCCCATGGCCCGCGCCGCCGACGCCTACATCGAGTCCGACGGCTCGCAGTTCATCAACACGGGCTACTACCCGAGCGGGAAGACGAAGATCGAAGTCGACTTCCAGCTGACAAGCACGGCTTCCAGCAAGGACTGCGTCTTCGGCAACTACGGGTCGACGTTCTCCGTTCTTCTCTACGCAAACCCCAACAACACGTATTTCCAGTGCTGCGGCAAGGACGGCAATTGGTCGGCGGCGGGCACGGGCGTCAGCATTGACACGGAACGCCACACGATGGTCATCAACGTTCCTGGAAGGAAGGGGACAATGTCCGCCCCGGATGGAACCCTCCAGGGGCAGGCGACCTTCAACAGCGCATGGACCTACAGCAAAACGGCGAACTGGCCGATTACCCTTTTCGCGTCGTGCACCAATACGACCGGAACATTGGCCCGTCAGCCCGTCAGCGCGAAAATCTACGGCGCGAAGATCTGGGAGAGCGACGACGGCGGCATGACGTATTCGCTCGTCCACGACTATACGCCAGCAGTGAAGGGAAGCATTGCCGGGCTTCTCGATTCCGTGACGGGGGACTTCCTCTACGATACCCGCGCCGGCGGCGGCACGTTCGCCTACGGCGGCGACATCCTTGAAATCGACGACGATCCGTGCATCATCTCCGACGGCACGGCCCAGACCGGCATCAATTCCGGCTGCTTCTGGGGGCCGCTCTCCCGCATCGAAGTCGAATACGCCTTCGACGCCCTCTCCCCTTATCAAATGCGCCTTTTCGGCGCGGACGGCCAGACGCCGCGCATTGCGTTCTACCTCAACGGCTCCGGGAACGCCTCGTTCGGGTTCGACAGCGCGGACCATTCCGCATTCTCGGCGCTCACCACCGGCAAAACAGCCGACACGCGCCGGTATGTGGCCGTCGCCGACCAGAAGGCCGGCAAGGCATACTACATTCTGGAGACCGAAACAGGCGTCGTCACCAATTGGTCCGGCAACATCCCCTCGACCCCTGCGGCGGCGGCGACGCTCCCCATCGCGCTCTTCGGCAACATCAACGCCGCCCCTGTCAGTTTCAAATCGACGTTCAAAGCGGGCGACAACTCCGCCAAGGCGCGTATCTACCGCGCCAAGTTCTACGAAGACGACGTGCTCGTGCGCGATCTCGTGCCACTCGTGAAGGCGGGCTTCCCCGGCTTCCGCGACGAGGTTTCCGGCGACTTTGTGACCGTTGACCAGGATTCCATGCGTTCCGTCTTTTCCGCAAGCGCAACGACACCGACCGAACAGGACGATGCCTACATCCTCGTCTCTGACTACGATTTGACCACCACGAACTACACGACATACATTGACACTAGCTACACGGCCACCACCGAGACCGGCGTAGAACTCGATTTCGCCTACGACTCCGATTACCCACAAAGCGGCTGGATCGGCAACCACGACTGGAATTTCTTCGGAGCCAGGAACGGCACAGGCGACCCGCGCTTCGCAGTCTATTTCAACAAGAGCGGCCTCGGATATTGCTACGGGGCGTCCCTTTGGCTTTCCGCCGAATCCCCCAATCTCGACCGCCTGAACGGCGACCAGAACGTGCGCCGCACTCTGGTCTTCGACGGCCACACGAAGACCCTTGCCTTCATCACAGCCGGCTACACGAACAGCACGGCGACTCTCCCCACGGTCGATGCCGTGACCTTCTCCACCTCGCTGAAGCTCGGCAGCCACGAGTCCGGCAACAGCCGGCCGCCGCTCCGCGTTTACGGCTTCAAGATTTCGGAAGGCGGTGTCCTCCAGCACGACTACGTCCCCAAAATCAAGGACGGCGTCGCCGGACTCTACGACAAGATCGGCGGTGGCTTCCTCATTGGCGCTGGGGAGAACAAGAAGAAAGTCACTGTGAAATACGGCGGCGCCATTACTGGTGTTTCCGCAAGGGACGAGGACGCTTATCTTGAGTCCGACGCCACACAGGGCATCAACCTTGGCTACTTCATGAACCCGGCGACCCGCATCGAGGCCGACTTCGCCTATACCGATTGCACTACCAACTCGACAGGCACGACGGGCTACCAGCAGCGCGTCTTCGGCCAGGACTCCGGTGGTGGACTCCTTTCCGCCCTCTACATCAACGGTAGCGGCAACTTCATGTTTGGCTACGGCAACACGTTCATCAACAACCACGGCCCGGCCGTTGCGGCGGACACGGCCCGCCACAAGGCCGTCATCGACAGCTACCACGACAGGCTTTACTGGATCACCGGTGGCGTCACGAACAAGACCTACGACATTTCTGGCGATGCGCATTCGAACACTGCCACGTGGCCAAGCGGCGTCTTCGCCACGCCCAACAACCAGGCGGCGACAACCTGGCGCAATCCGTCGAAGATGAAGCTCTTCTCCCTGCGCATCTACGAAAGCGACGTGCTCGTCCACGAGTATGTCCCCTACAGCGACAATGGCGTTCCGTGCCTCTACGACACCGTGGACGATGTCGTGAAGAAGGACGCCCGCAACGGCAACCCCTTCGTCATCGGCGGCATGGGCGTCGACGGCGCGGAAAAGTGGGTCAAGGAACTGCCCGCGACGGCGCAGGTCTCGGAAGGGGGAAGTGTCACGTTCACGGCAGCCTCATCCGGCGCAATCCGCTACAAGTGGACGCTTAACGGCGAGGAGATCGAAGGCGTGACCGGCGAGACCTGCACCGCCACCTGGCGCAAGGGCCACTACAATGCGCCCGACATCTACGCCTGCACGGCCATCTACGATGTCTTCGGCACCGAGACCGAGGGCGAACCTAGGGCCTGCGAGGTCTCCAACCTTCCCAACGCCTTCGTCATTACCATCAGGTAGCGCTCGCGAAGCCCTAGAAGCCTTCCTCAAGCCGAAAGACGCACGCGACGACCATAGCGCAAAGTCGAACATGAGCTGGTCCGGGGTCGTGCCGGTCACGGCCTTTAGCAGCGCTTGGACTTCCTCCGCCGAAAGCGACGCCTTTGTCTCCGGCGCTGGCCCTCGGCGATGCTCCTTCAATGCGGAATCCCCCTCCCGCCTGAACCTCGCGTACCAGTTGTCCACGCACGATTCGTTGAGGTTCAGGTCTTTCGCAACGGAGTAGGCTTTCTTCCCGGCCTTGAATGCGGCGAATGCCTGCCGGCGAAACACCTCCCGCTCCGCGCTGGGAAGAGACTTCAGGTTGATTGGTCTTCGATTCTTCGGCAATCTCATGCATATTACTATACCATACACCTATTATCTATGTCCAGAACAATAAAAGCTTACCATTAACTACACGAGGTCTCTCCCTGCCGCCGCATTCGTAGCGATGGCGATGGTACTAGGCCGTACCGAACTTGGAATGGGAAACGGCATAAGACACCGCTAGGAAAAATCCCGAAAAGGATATGCCTTGTCTGAAATCAGGCATTCCAATAGCGTGTGGTATTAGATAGAATAGTTAGTGTTGCGATGCCGTGTCGTCGCGATTTTGACAACTCACTCAAATGCCATACCTATGAAAACCAACCGTATTTTCCTGGCAGCGGCAGCCGTCGCCGCCGCTTTGACCCTATCAGGCGCGGCCCGCGCCGACATGGTGCTGAAGAACAATCCCGATGTTGCGGGCTTGAACGCCGTCACGAACGCGATGGGGTCGTCCTCGTTCTTCCCGGACGCCTGCACCAACTTCACCTTGGAGGCGTGGATCAAGCCAACGGAGTACCAGACGCGAGCCGATACTTTCAGCCCCATCTTCTCCATTACACCTACGGACAAGTCCGGCTACTCGCGCTACATCTTCGGCCTGCGTCAGCACAAGCTATCGCTTTTCCAAGCCTCCGGCCCGTCCGGCGACGCCAGATTCGCTTCTTCGGCGACCGAGATTTCTCTCGACGCGTGGACGCATGTCTCCGTTACGCACACAGGATCGGATGTGAAGTTCTACATCAACGGTACGCTCGACGCCACAATACCGTATGCAATCGCATTGCTTCCGCCTGTCGGGGAATACAGCAACTCGCATATGACGATTGGCGGCTACTATTCCGTAATTAGTCTGATTGGGAGTAGCTATCAGACCGCACGCGTCTTCCAGGGTTCTATTTCTGATGTCCGCGTTTGGACAAAGGCGCGTACGGCGGAGGAGATCGCCGCCGACTACCAGAAGCGCCTCCGCGGCGACGAGGACAATCTGCTCCTTTATGCGCCCTTTGACGACGCGCAAGGCACCGTCGCCCGCGACATGGTTTCGGGGCAGCGCCTCATTGCCCCGCCCACGATGCAGTTCGTCGAGGACGGGAACCTGTCCCTTTCGCCCGCCTCCGCAAAGCTGATTGGCGACGGGTATCTCGCCAGCACCCGCACCGGCGGGAACCAGGGTGCCTCCGCCATCGTCACGGACGTCGATTTCGCCAACAAGCAGGACGGCACCGGACCGGACTTCACCTTCGAGACATGGCTGCGCGTCCCGCAGCAGGAGGCGAACGACCAGTGGCTCTTCTCCAAATTCGCCGAAAGCGGCGACACTGGCTGGATTGGCCTTGACATTCGCGGCACGACGCTTACGCCGGAGGTCGTGATCAGCGGCCAGCGCTTCACACTCAGCGATCCAATCGAGGTTGACAGGTGGTATCACCTGGCAGCGACCCGCGCGGGTTCGTCGTATGCCATCTACCTCGACGGCGCTCCCGCCAAGAGCGGGACATGCCGGACAACTGGTTTCTCCGCAAACAACGCCGCAGCCCCCGTAAAGCTGCTCAATGCTGGCTCGAACAAGTCCTTCGGCGGCGACGTGAAGGAAATGCGCATCTGGAACGTCGCCCGCACGGCGGAGCAGATCGCGGCATACTACGACAAGAAGGCGACTGGCCGCGAGGATGGCCTGATTGGCTGCTGGCACATGGACGAGGGTTACGGCTCGAAGGTCCGCAACGTCGCCACTGGCGCGGCGCAGTCGATTGCCGTCGGCGGCATGGGGCTTGCGCGCGGCTCGTATCTGATGCTCACTGGCCAAAAACAGACCATTGAGACGGATGTGAAACTGACTACATCGGACTTCACGCTTGAAGCATGGGTGCGCGACGACTCGCCGACCACGCGTCTCGGCGGAAATGGGCGAGGGTACATTCTCAGCCAGTATCAGGCCAGCACTGATTGGGTGTCTCTCTGCTTTGGCGGTGCGAAGAGCCTGAAGCCAGGGTTGCGCATCAGTTCCACCCAGTTCTTCGAGTCCTCGACGGCCATTGAGAAAGGCAAGTGGTTCCATCTCGCCGGAACGCGCGAAGGCTCGACGGTCAAGGTCTATCTCAACGGCGAACTTGTAAATACGACGACTTACGATGGGGCTCTCGGCGTGCCAGGCACCTATCTGATGTTCGGTGCGCTCGCCGGCAACGACGGACATGTCGGCGGCATTCGAGAGGCGCGTGCGTGGAACTATGCCAGGTCGAAGGAGCAGATTCAGCAGACGATGTTCGGCGGCCTTGTCGGCAACGAGGATGGACTTGTCGGCTGGTGGCCGTTAGACCAGGACGCCAGCGCGACGCGGGTGCTGAACCGCAAGAACAACAACATCAACAAGGCCGTCCCGACCGGCGCGACATGGGGCAACGACGGCGTTCCGCTCCTCTCCCCGCCCAATCTCGGCGAAGGGGCCGAGCAGGCCGCGAACTTCGGTGGCGGCTGGTTCTCTGTTGCCCGCACTGGAATTCACGTCGATGCAGCGGACTTCACCTTTGAGACGTGGGTGCGTCCCGATTCCTATCCTTTCGACCAGTCGTATCTTTTCGCCCAGTACAAGGAGGGCGAAAGCAACCCGAGCCGTTTCCTGATGGGTTTCCACGACTCCGGGCGCTTCGCACTCTTCATAGGCGGCACGGACGGGTCGGGCAATGCCGGCGGCTGGAAGGAGACCGACGAGGCGATTCCGCTCGGGCGCTGGACGCACCTCGCCGCAACGCGCAAGAGTTCGACGCTCAAGCTCTACGTGGATGGAACCCTCGCCAAGACCTGCGAGAACTACACTACGCTCTCGCCCTGGTCCTCCGACTACCCGCACAACCTCACGCTAGGCGGCGTGGACGGCGGATACGCCTACTCTTCTGGTGCCTACCAGCGCAACAACATCTCGCGTTCCTTCGCCGGCGCGATGCGCGAGGCGCGGGTGTGGAACGTCGCCCGCAGCGCCGAGGAAATTGCAGACAGCTTCAGGCGCCAGGTCAACCGAACCGAAACCGGCCTTGTCGGATACTGTCCGCTGGACGGCGCGGACGAAGACGGCGCGACGCGGCTTGTGAACCGGGCTTCGGGGCACGCCGTCGGAACCATCGTCGCCGGCTGGGAGACGGTCGAGCCGCTTTGCCTGAGAGACCCGCCCGCCCCGTTCACGATAATCGTCCGATAGCCCCATGAAGAAGAAGCCGCTTCGCGCCATCTACCACGGGCTGCGACACGAGCACGCCCCGGGCAAGCTCGAAACGCTCGCCAAGCTCCGCGACGACTTTGAAATCGTCGCGGCCGTGGATGACCTCTCCAGCACAACCCCGACATGGCACGCCGAGCCGCCGACCGGCGCCGGGCTCAGGCTCGTCTCCGCCAAGGAGGCCTTCGCCATGCCGGATATCGACGTGGTCTTCGTAGAGACGGCGAACGGCGACCTCATCGACGCGGCCATGCCGTGGGCCGAGCGCGGCGTGGCCATGCACCTCGACAAGCCGACCGGCGAGACGCGCGAACCCTTCCGCCGGATTGTCGAACTCTGCCGCTCGAGGAACGTCCCCCTCCAGATGGGCTACATGTTCCGCTGCAATCCGGCGGTGCAGTTCTGCCAGCAGGTCGTGAGGGACGGTTTGCTCGGCGAAATCGTCCACGCCGAGGCGGACATGAACTTCAAGGCGTGGGATCCCGCCTACGCGGAATACGTTTCCTCCTTCAAGGCCGGCGTCTTCTACAACCTCGCCTGCCACGATATCGACCTCCTGGTCCCCATGATGAAGGGCGACCTCGTGCGCGCCACCCTTTCCGTCGGCGACGCCCCTGGCGACCCGCCAGGTTCGCGCACCCGTTGCGCGGCGATGCTGGAATGGCCGGAATCGACGGCGTTCCTTCGCGTGTGCAGCCACGTCCCGCAGGGCATGCGGCGGCGTCTGCGCGTCGAGGGAAGCAATGGGACGCTGGAACTGCAGCCCATCGAGTGCTTCAGCGGCAAGCCGCTCAAGGTCGTCCTGCACATCGCCAAGGCCGCCGGCCCGTATGTCGCCGGACTGCACGAGTTCGAGTTCGGACCGCAGACCGACCGCTACGCAGGGCTCTTCCTGGAACTCGCCGCCATCGTGCGCGGCGAAAAGCCCAACCCCGTCGAACTCTACGACCACGACCTCAAGGTCCACGACACCTGCCTCCGCGCCTGCGGGCTGAATTCATGAGCGACGACAGGGCAAAGACAATGCCAAAAGCCACCCCGGCGGCGCTGCGCACTAGCTGCGACGCGCCAGAAGGGAAGTCGGACGCCACCCGGCGGCGAAATGACGCCTTCGCGGCGCTGGCGGCCATGGCGCGCATCGACTTAGGTTCCGTCTATTCCGGGGAATGGGTCGGGAACTGGCGCAGCCGGATGCCGTTCGCTCGAATCTTCTTCGTCCTCGCCTCAGGTCCCGAAACGGGCTTCCTTTCCGATTCCAACGCGAGGATTCCACTCCGGCCCAACACCTGGATATTCCTGCCGCCTGGACGCGAAATCATCCACGAACAGAGGCCAGGGCTCAATGTCGTGTCAATCCATTTCCACATCACCCTTCGCGGGCGGCCGAACCCCTTTTTCGGCCGTCCCATGCGTGGCGGCAGCACCCACGAACTGCGGCCTGTCTTCAGCGCCATTGCAGGCATGGATGCGGCTTCTGGCGGGCTGGACCGCCTGCCGACGGTCTTCCTCGCGCAAGGCGCCGTCTGGACGATCCTGGGGCACGTCGCCGAGGCCGAAGGTCCGGCGCTTGCGGATGGCCTGGAGCGTGGGGCCGCCTTCGCGCGCCTCTTTGAGGCGGTGGACAATGCCCCGGAGGGTAACTTCTCCGTCGCGGAGATGGCGAAATTCGTCTATCTCGGGGAGTCGGCCTTCACGAAGCGCTTCCATGCGGAGATGGGGGTATCGCCACGCACATGGTTCAACGACCGCCGCGCCCGCGCCGCAGCCGAGGCGCTTCTTGAACCTGGCGCCACGGTAGCCGGCGTTGCCGAGCGCTTCGGCTTCGGCAACGAGTTCTACTTCTCGCGCTTCTTCCGCCGCCACTTTGGCCTTCCGCCGTCGCAGTGGCGCAACCAGTGCCATATCTGATGCCGCCACGGCGGCATGCCCCAGGGAAAGAGGAGCGGCGGTCAGGCGCAAGGCATTCGCCGCGGAGATTCAGGCAATGGGGATTCGCTAATTGGCGATGGCCTGGCCGGCGTTTCGCGAGGACGCAGGGAGATGTGCTAGAATTGAAGGCATGCAAACCCGAGTCCAAGCCAGTCAACCCCCGACGATTCTCTACGTCGATTGCAGCCTGCATTCGGGAATTGACCGGAGGCGGCTGGACGGGTTGCACCGCTACGCCGCCGTGCGCAAATGGCGCGTTGAGACTCTGGAACACAAGGACTGCACTCCGGCGGCGCTGCGCGAAGCCCTCGCGCGGCTGCGACCAATCGGCTGCGCGGCTGAATGCTGGTGTCCCGAAACGGCTCCGCAACCGCCCCTTTTCGGGAGGACTCCAGTGGTTTACTTCGAACCGCCCGACGGGCCGAAATGGCGCGGCGTGCGCGGCATTACCTGCGACAACGCCGCCGTAGGGCGCATCGCCTTCGAGGAACTCTCCGCGACCAGCCCGCCAGCGTATGCCGTCGTCTCCTATGTCCGTGATCTGCGCTGGGCGCGCGAGCGGATCGAGGCCTTCCGCGAATGTTGCCGCAAGGCCGGCGCAGATTGCGACGTCGCGCATTTCCCCTTGGAGCGCGAGGAAGATTTCGATGATTGCGTGAGGCGTATGGTTCCGTGGCTCGCGGCGCTGCCGCACCGCTGCGCGGTCTTCGCAGTGAACGACCTCTTCGCGATTGCCGCTGCAAGGGCCATGGCCGAGGCAGGGCGCTCCCTGCCGCGCACCATGACACTCATAGGCGCAGACGGCGACGACCCGCCGCTCTGGGACAGGGAACTGGCGAAGACAATTTCATCCGTCCGCCTCGACTTCGAGCTTGCGGGCTACCTCGCGGGGAAAGCGCTCGCGGAAATTGTGGCCAGGGGGAACGTGACACTAGACATGAGACATGAGACGCGAAAGATGTCTGATGTCTCACCGACTTCGCCCACGTCTGGCGTCTCGCGTCTCATGCCCAAGCCAAAATCTCCTGATTCCGCCGCCATCTTCCCGCCGCTCATGGTGGACCGGCGGAAATCCACGCGCGGCTACGGGCGGCGGGAGCCCCGCATCATGGAGGCGGTGGAGATGATCCGGCGCGAGGCGTGCGACGGCCTCACCGCAGAGGCTTTGGCGAAACGGTTTCGCGGGACGCGGCGCCTCTTCGACATGCGCTTCCGCGAGGCCATGGGCCATCCGCCACTTGACGAAATCATCCATGTAAGGCTGGAACGCGTTTTGGAACTTCTGGCCCAGCCCGATTTCCCGATCTCCGCCATAGCCGATTTCAGCGGCTTCAATTCTGAACGCGAGTTGCAGAAGCTATTTCGCTCGCGCTTCAAGACATCCATGCGAGACTGGCGCAAGGCCCGGCAATAAAAAAATTTCCAAAAAGTTCGCATATTGCCGTCAAGGCTGGGGTATAATAATTCCGTCGAGGCGCGATGGGCCTTGCGCGAGGTCCCGCCGCTGCGGCGCAAACCAACTACCGAACAGGAGAACAACATGAATTACAAAAGCATCCACGCCGCCATGCGGACCGCTCTGGTAGCGGTCGCCACGACGACTGCGTCGCTCATCGCCGCCGTCGCGGCATCCGCCGCGGAGGCTCCGACGGGACTTGCCGTCGCGGCAATCGACTACACGCAGGCATCGTGCAACATCGACTGTTCGGCACGGCTGTCCTGGACCGCACCCGCCGGTTCGCCGACGGCATACAACGTCTATCGCCGGATCGCGGCGAACGAGAACCCCACGCTCGCGGGCACGGTCGCCGCCCCGACGACGACATTCACCGACACCACCGCGACGGTCGGCCAAACCTACCTCTACACGGTGACGGCCGTCGATGCGGGCGGGGAGAGCGCGGAGTCCGCTTCCGTTTCCTACCGCAAGGTCGCGAACGTCGCGACAAAGGCCAATGGCGCATGGACCAACTCGGGAACCCTCACAACTTGGGGCGGCATGTCGCTTGCCAACCTGAATGACGGCGACGTCGCCACCGCCGCCCGCCTTGAAGGATGGGGAGGGTTCTTTTACACGTTCAGCGGCAGCAAGCCATACGTGTCCTGTGTCCGAGTCTATGCCAGCAATGCCTATTCCAGCTCGACGTCCCAGACGTTGTACGGGCTTCGCGATTCGAATTCGGACAGGGTCGACGTCCGCAACCCTTCCGCCACGCCCGCCGCGGAGACTTTCGCTTCCGGCGCATGGACGCCCTACACCGTCCACGATTCGTTTGCCGACACGACCTGGTACGGGTTCCTTTGGGGCGGCAGCAGCCAGTATCCCATGCTCTGCGAACTCGAGGCCTACGGCTACTTCTCTGCGTCTCTCCTCGGCGCCCCGTCCAGCCTCGCGGTGGAGGTCGTTGACAACGAGGTGGCGCTTTCCTGGACTGCCGGCGCGAACGCAGCCTCCTACAAGGTCTACCGCAAGCCTGATGGCGGAGCATGGACCACAGTCACGTCTGGCCTTTCGGGCTGCTCCTACACGGACACGACGGCCGAACGCGGGAACACCTACATCTACCGCATTGCGGCGGTTTCGGCGAATGGCGACGAACTTTCCTCGTCCGAGCGTTCAGCATACCTTCCCGCCGGCGCGCAGGTGTGGTGGAATTTCCCCAATGTGAAGTCGATTGCCTATCCCGGCGCGGCGGCGTGGCCGGCAAACCCGCGTCCGCACTTCCTTTCCCGCGACCGTGCGGGAACGATACTTCTCGCCGCGATGTCCACCGACGACGGCCGGCTTCCCGTGATGACCTTTGACATGGAGGCTCTCGCGGATGGTGACGGCGAACTCCTGAGCCGCGAAACGGACGCGAAGTCGTGGTGGATCTACGGCGATAACGCCTACGTACCATGGCAGGACAAGGGCTTCTGCTGGAAGGGCGCGGCGGCGACAACGGATCTCATCTTCTGGGCGAACGGCACGGCCAACGGCAATGCCGTCGCGGTGGTGCGGCGCGCCGATGACAGCGAGGACGTCTTCACGACGCTCGATGCCGAAGGACGCACATTCAACTTCTTCATGAACGGCGGCCTTGAGTCGAGCGCCGACGGCAACTACCTTTACTCCAACTGCGGCGCTGACGGCGAGAAGAACAAGATATTCAAGTTCGCCATCAACAGGAACGACAAGACCCTGCGCGTCGTCGCCACCAACACCGTCGCCGGTATCGACACCATCCGCAACTTCGCCGTTTACACGGTCAGCGGAAGCGAAATTGCCGTGTTCGGCGAGGGCGAGAGCGCTGGCGGGGCGCTCGGCGTCCTCGACCTCTCGACTGGCTCGTCCACGCTGATGTCCGCTCCGGCGATCACCGGCAAAATCATGAACGTGAAGCTGGCCGACACGACAGACGGCCTCTACCTCGTCGCGCAGAACGAGGACGGTCTCGTCGCGGTCTATGACTTCGACGCCGCCAACAAGACAATCGCCTTCGAAAAGACAATTCCTGCGGCGACGATGAAGGCCCTCTACGGCGCAAGCGGCTCCTTTGAATGCCGCAACCTCGAGATGACCGCTGACGGACGCTACGCCTTCGTTCTCTGCAACGGCGGGCCGGACACCCGCCTCACCGTGATTGGCGCGACCATAAAGACAGTTCCGGAAGAGGCCCCGCTTTCACTGACCGCCAATGCGAATATGGACTCGCTCTGGCAGGCAAAGCTCGAGTGGGCCAACGCGTCGGGCGTCACCGCGACCGGCATCCGCGTCCTCCGCGCCCAGACCGGCAAGGCCGGCTACGCCACCGTCGCGGACCTGCCGCTCGGCACGACCGAATACACCGACACCTCGGCCGTCGGCGGCGTCGCCTACACCTACGCGGTAGCCTACATTAATTCCTTCGAGGGAACGACTGTCGCCGGCCCAGTGGCGACGGCCACCTGCACGCCGTGGCAGTCGCTGATGCCGTATAAGGCGCAGGTCATCAGCACGAAGTTCAACGGGAACTCATATTTGACGGAATACGCGAAGGCGTTTGACGGTAGCCTCAGCACAGAGTGCGGAAGCGGCTTCTACGGCCCGGTCTTCGGGCTCCAGTTCACGGAGCCGGTGATTTTCGGCGCGTCGCGAATTTCCGCAATTGCCTGGGCGGCTTCCGACACCTACCACCGCCTTGACGGAATGAAGCTCTCCGGCGGCGGGCATGACTCAATTACGCTTTCCGGCGGCGACATCACCGCCTATTCCGGACTGACGCAGCTGGCGCAGGCGGGTTCTCCGCGCGGGAACGACTGGTTCGCGCTGGACAGCGGGGACACTTCCCAGAGCTGGGAATTCCTCGTCTTTTCCAAGAGCGGCGAGTGGTACGGCGAGTTCCGCGAAGCGGAGTTCTACGGCGCCGTCGCGTCGCTGAAGGCAGAGGCGGAGAGCAAGGACTCCGAAGCGGCGGCATCAGTCGCACCGGTCCTTTCCGCAAGCGCGGGAACGCTGTCCTGGGCGAACGAACCGAACGAGACAGTGGCCGTCGTTTTCTACCGTGCACGCATGGCGGAAGGTCCGTACGCGCTGGTTGCCGAAGTCGCGCCAGGCGTCGGAACGTTCACTGACGCGGATGCCTCGACGGGCGTCGAGTATCACTACCGCGCCGCGTATGTGACCGAATACCACGGCGTCAACCTCGAAGGCGTACTGTCTGATGCCGTGGCGAACACGAAGCCCGCCGCGGTCCAGAGCGTGCTGCTGACCGAGAACGGCGCGGCCGCGAAGACCTACGGCTACGCGGTGAAGCGCGCGGGCGGCGTTCCGCTTTCGGACGCGGAAAAGGCGTTCGACGGTTCGACTTCGACCTTCCCGATCTGGTATGAACAGGCCGCGGGCTGGGGAAAGAACCTCTACATCGGCTACAACTTCAACGAGCCGGTCAAGATCACCAAGGCGAAGGTGGTGGCCTACAAGAATGAAAACAACACGTGGAACCGCGTGTCGCTTCGCGTGAGCCCCGATCTCGCGTATCTGCAGAACCCAGGCGACACCAGCTATCTCTTCCCGAACAGCAACAGCGACGCCCTCAGCTGGGGCGGCGCGTTCAATCCCACCGCCTGCACGGTACTCAAGACCTTCGACGGCACTGTGACCGACGGGCAGGTCTGGGAGCAGGACGGACTTTCCACCGACTGGACGCGCTGCGCCTATCTCTGGGGAATGGCATACGACACCTGGTACGCCTCCGTCCGCGAGTTCGAACTCTGGGGCTACACGGAGTCGATGTGGGAGGCGGCGCAGCCGAGGACAGTCGTCCAGCCCGTCGAGAACGTGGCTGCGCGAATGGACGACGAAACGCTGACCCTGACCTGGGCGCTCGCGAATGACGCGGCGACGGCGATTACGGTCAAGCACCGCGTCTGTGGCGGCGCATGGGACGTTGTCGCGACGCTCGCGGGCGACGCCACGACGATCGTCACCGACGCCGTGGAAATCGGACGCTACAACGAATACCGCTTCGAGGTTAGCGACGGCAGCGAGACCGTGTGGGCGGCAAGCGACTTCGCAGTCTGCCCGCTGCTCAACAAGGGGACGCGCACGGCCATTGGCTGCACCTCGACCGCCGCGTGGGACTACATCACGGCGGATTCCGGCACCTCGTTCACGGCCACGTTCAGCCTCGCCGGCTCAAGCGCGACCTCGCTGGGCCTTACGGCCGGAACCGGTTCGGGGAAAACCGTGAACCTCTACATTCGCAAGACTCTCGACGCCACGCCGGCGGTGAATGTCCAGCGCCACTGGGTCTATGGCAACACCATTGGCTTCTACGCCTACGATGCTGCAGCGGCGCAGTCCGGCTCCAACTACGTGATCCCATGGACGGCTGAGGGCAACGCCTCAACGCGCTTCAAGTTCGTCAAGAGCGACAAGACCTACCAGCTGATGACAGCCGCCGATGGCGGCGCCTGGACGGAAGCGACGTCCTACACCTTCGTCGGTGACGATCCGCTCGGTCGGGGTCCGTTCCTCGTTGGCGTCCACATCGGCGACCCCAACCTCGCGACCCTGCCGCAGATCCAGCCGGTCGCGCTGCGAGTCAACTGCCAGACGGCCACGCAGATCGTGGTAAGGTAAGTTCCAGAGTGACTGGCAATCCGTTCTTCAACGGCCCCGGCGTCCCGGGGCCGTGTTCGCCTTGACGTGATACACCCATAGGTGTATAATGGGTGTCGAAAAATGGAGGCATCCTAATATGGTTCTGTATCACGGATCGCAGCATTTGATTGAAAAGCCGTTCTTCGGCGGTGGCCGCCACGCCAACGACTACGGCAAGGGATTCTATTGCACGGAGTCGGAGTCGCTTGCCTGCGAGTGGGCGGTCTCAGACAAGCACGACGGCTACGCAAACCGCTACGAGTTCAACGAGGACGGACTCTCCGTGCTGAACCTGAACGGGCCGGATTACACGATTCTCAACTGGCTGGCCGTGCTCTTGAAATACCGCACCTTCGACGTGCGATATGGCGTCGCGACTCTCGCGAGGCGGTATCTCCTAGACACTTTCAGTGTTGATGTGGAGGCTTTCGATGTTGTCCGTGGCTACCGGGCGGACGACAGTTATTTTTCATTCGCCCAGGATTTCATTTCGGGTGCGATCTCCTATCCGCAGCTTACGGTGGCGATGCGCCTCGGCAAACTGGGAGAGCAGATTGTCATCAAGAGCAAACGCGCTTTCGGGCGCATCAGGTTCGTCTCCGCGAAACCAGCAGTCCGCGAAGACTGGCTGGTGGTGAAGGAAAACCGCGACTCCGCCGCGCGCCGCGACTACTTCGACATGCGCAAGACGCCCTACCGGCTTGACGATCTCTCCATTCAGCAAATCATGCGGGAAAGGATTGGTCCGGATGATCCGCGCCTACGATGAAAACTACCTGGTCCATTCCACGCGGGCGCTGGGATGGATGCTCGATTCCGCCGTCAACCTTTTCGGGCAGAAGGCTGACGCATTCTGGCGCATCTTCATATCGACGGGATACGCCGGGCGTTTCGGGAAGGGCGAATCCCGTCTTCTCGCCGGCATGACCGGCTACGAACTCGCCCGCGCCGTCCTTGATACTGCCGCCGTGGAATACAAGGCCGCACCGCCCGCCGAGGTCACCGACCTCTCGCCGGAATACTGGGCGGGATGGGCGCTTGCACACTACCAGTGGAGGACGGCGCTCCCGTTCGCTGAGATAGACACCTTCGCCCCGATAGGCGACATCATCGCGTGCTACTCGCCCTACCACGAAATGGACATTCTCCGCTTCTGCGAGCATCTGGACGGCCTCTATTCCGCCGCGCATCCCGAATCGCGCCTCAAGGCGATGCGTGAAAGGCGCGGCATGACGCAGGAGGAACTAGCATTGGCGGCGAACGTCCCCCTCCGCATGATCCAACACTACGAGCAGCGAGTCAAGAACCTCGGCAAGGCCGCGTTCGACACTGTTTTCAGGATCGCCCAGGCGCTCCACGTCCAGGCGCAGGACATCCTTGAACCGACCATCTTGTGACTCTCCTGCGCTGCATGGGAATGTAACTACTGACAACCTTTCAACTTTTCAACTTTTAGGCAAGTGGAGGAATGACGATGGTGCCGGGTCAGGAACCTAAATGGATGGAGATCGCGGCGGCTTGGCGGGCAAGGCTTGGCCGCGCGCCGTGGCTTCCGGGGGCGCGGCTGCCGTCGAACACCGAGATTGGCCGCGAGTTCGGCGTGTCGAAGAGCCGTGCGCAACAGGCGCTGGCCAGCCTTGCGGCCGATGGCTTTCTTGTGCGTGTCCCTGGGCGTGGAACGATAGTTTCAGACAAGGCGGCACCAGCGGCGCCGCCGCGACGGGTCGGCATTCTGCTTGACGACGACGCGCGCCGCCTCCCATACTACCCGCACATGGCATCGCTCCTCTGCGACGCCCTCGCCGCGCGCGGCATCGACGCCTGGATGCGTCCAATCGACACCGCAAAGCCCAATGTCGGCGCGGTTCTCGCGAAAGCGGTTCGCGAAACGGGCGTCTCGGCGCTCTTCCTCTGTCCGGTTAATCGCGACTGCTACGACGCCATTCGCGCGCTGCGTCCGCCCGTCCCGCTCCTGTGCTGCGCACCGCTCCGCTACGTTGAATATGCGCCCGAACTGCGCATCTACGAACAGATCGTCGCAGTCCTTAAGCGTATCGGCGCGCGCCGTCCCGCCTTCGCGACTAACATGCAGCCGGAGATTGCGGCATCCGCCTTCAAGCCGCACGGACTCGACGACATCCCGCGCAAGGACGCCGACGGCACATGGGCGGCGATGTTCCGTCTCGCGATGGGCAATTCCGGGCGCAAGATAGATTTGTCGCGCGTCGTGAAGGCATATCCCGAAAAACAGGCGTCGAGCGCTGCGGAGGTTGGCGCAACCGCGCGCGACGCGGTGGCGAAGCTCCTTGCGGCCACGCCGCGCCCCGACGCGCTGGTGGTTTACACCGACGACCTCGTGCCCGGCGCCGTGGCGGCCGTGCTTGAGAGCGGCCTGAAGGTGCCGAGAGACCTCAAGTGCGTCTTCCACTGCAACACGGGCATGGTGCCTTTCGTCCCCTTCCCGTGCGAATGGATCGTAAACGACAGCGCCGCCGAAGCGGAGAAATGGGCCGGACGCCTCGACGACCTGCTCTCCGGCCGCCCGCTTGAGCCGCACCTGAAGGACAACCTCCTTTTGCCGGAAGTTTGATTGGAACGTATTGGAACGGAAGCTTGCTGGAATTTGTTTTTTTGCCTTGGATTGGTGGTAGAATGGTTGGCGCAATTCGCAACTTCAATCAACCTATCCAAGGAGGAAAACCATGCTGAAGAAAGCAACCGCATCCCTCAACCCCGCATCCAGAGCCGCCGCGCTCGGAATCGCCGCATTTGTCGCCGCGACATCGGCGACAAGGCCGGCCTTGGCTGCCGATGCGACATTCCCGAACACCGACGGCAATGGAGACCTCGCCTCGGCGGCGTCATGGGGTCTCGAGGCGGTGCCGGACGCCTCGACTCGTGTCGTGTTCACAAAGGCGATGACCGCCACGGCCTCGGAGGACATCTCCTTTGCCGGCATCTACCACAACGGCGAGCAGAAAACCGTCACGCTGGACATGCGCGACGCTGCTACAGGCGCCAACCCCGGCCCGCGCATGATCAATCTCACCGACAGCATCCAAATGGGAACAAAATGGTACGAAACCCTCAAAATCCAGGGCGGCACATGGAACCTCAACAACAAGCACATCAGGATCTGGAACGGCAGCAACTACGACATCCCCGTGGGGCCGGCGATCACGATTTCCGGCGGTGCTTGCGTCACGAGTGTCAACACACTTCAAGGCGCCTACGGACCACAGTCGCGCGCCACCATCGTCATCTCCGGTGAGGGAACGGTCGTGACGGCGGCCGTCCTGAAGGTCGCCGGCTACAACGCCGGAACAAATGTCGTCCGCGTGGCCAATGGCGCGGAACTCGTCGTGACAGGCACCGCAAACGAGAATTTCCACATTGGGCCCGGAAATTCATTCGACTGCGGCCTCATTGTGACGAACGGTGCCCGTTTCGTCAAGACATCGAGCGCCGATAACGCCATCGGCTATATCAGCGGGACGGGCAAGCGCAACTACATCCGCGTCCTCGACGGTGCCACGGCGCAAATTAAAGGGCTGTTCTTCCTTGGCTACGGCAACACTTCCACGAGCGGCAACACGATTCTCGCGAGCGGCACGAACGCAACGCTTGGAGCGAACTCCACGCTAACGATGGACCAAATCTACATCGGCCACATGAATTCGTCCGATCAGACAAAGTTCAATTCCGGCAACACGATTCAGGCACTTGACGGCGCAACGTTCCTGGCGGACAACGTCACGCTCTACGGTTCGGGGAACGGAATCGTCGTCTCCAACGCGCTGGCGGACTTGAAAGGCGCAAACGGAATGCAGTGCAGCGCGCTGAGCACAAACTGTTACGTGCGGCTCCAGGGCAGCACCCCGCGCTTCAGGATGTCGGCCCAAACCGGCAGCGGGAACTTCGCGCTCGCCAACTCCTTCAAGTTCATCTACGACCTCCCGCCAGAAGGCTACGCGGCAGGATTCGTCCCGGTGCAGATTCAGCGCTGGGGAACGACGGACGGCATGACCGAACTGGTCTTCAACGGCATTGCGGAGATGCAGACAAGCATGCGCGCCCGGAATGTCCGGAAAGCCAGCTACACGGTACTGAACTTCCGCGGCGGCGTCAGCGGGACTGGCGCGGCATTGCTGGCGAAGTGGAACGCCGCGCTGCCTGAAGGCGCGAAGCTCACGGCCGATGGCTCGTACCAGGCCTTCACCCTGAACGTCGAAGTTGACCTGAAACGGGCAACGACGATTGTCTTCCGCTAGCAGTCAAAAGACATGAAACGCACGCTTGTTGCCCTGGCGGCCAAGAGTTGTGCGGCGCTGCTGGCGGGCGTGGCATTAGCAGGTATCCAGGAGGGATTCGACGCCCCGCCGAAGGACCGCCATCCTGAAATATGGCTTTTCAAGTTCGGCTCGGACACGCCGGACGAGACGATTTCCTACGATTTGGAGCAGCTCCATGGCGCCGGCGTCGCCGGCGTGATGGTCTATGGTTTCGACGCGACGGACGAGAAGCCATACGGCAGACTGGCGCTCGACGGGCGGCCGAAGGCGGTCGGGCGCTTCCGCCGTCTTCTGCGCGAGGCGGGCCGCCTCGGCATGGACGTGCGACTCTGCATCGGCCCTGCGGGCTGCGGCAACGAGCGCGTCTCACCCGACAACGCGCAGAAGTCTCTGATCCTCTCCTCGGCCGACGCCGACGGCGGCGCTACCGTCAGCGTCCAGCTGCCCAAGGGGGAAGTCGTGATGCCCGCGCGGTGCGTCTGGCCGCCGGCGAAGACCGATTTCGCCTGGGCGCTCGCGCACTGGCGCGACATCCGCGTTCTGGCCGCCCCAATAAAGGACGGCGGCGCCGCGCAGGAGGAGATCATCGACGTCACCGTCTTCTTCGACCCCGCCACGGAAACCCTCTCGTGGGATGCGCCTCCCGGCCGCTGGCGATTTGTCCGCGCCGGATGGGTGCCTATGAAGCTTGGCTGGGTCGATTACTACATAGACCCCTTGAGCCGCACCGCGTTCGACGAACATTGGGCGCGCACCGTGCAGCCGATCCTTGACGCCGCCACACCCGAGGAGCGCGCGGCCTTCCGCGGCGTGATGGTCGATAGCTGGGAGGCGGGCGAAGTCGGCTGGACGCAAGACTTCCCAGAAGAGTTCAGGCGGCGGCGCGGCTACGAGGTCTGGCCAGCCATCGCCGCCAAGGCCGGCGTGGAGCTCTCTTCGCCCGGCGGCGCGGCGAAGGCGCGGCGCGACTTCGGCGAGACGCTGGGCGACCTCTTTTCCGACAACTACTACGGCTACATGAAGGAGGTCGCGAACCGGCATGGGCTCGAAGCCGAGGCCGAGGCCTGCGGGCCGCACCAGTCGATGGGCGACATGCGCCGGATGCAGTCGCGCTGCGACCTCGCGACCGGCGAGTTCTGGATGCCCAGCGCGCACCGCTCCCACCAGCAGCAGCGCTTCATGCTGCGCGACGTGGCCACGGCGGCCCACGTGTACGGACTCCCCGACGTCCGCGCCGAGTCCTTCACCACGATGGGCACGCACTGGGAGGAGTCGCCCGCCATGTTCAAGGTCTGCGCCGACCGGGCGTTCTGCGACGGCCTCACGCGCGTGGTTTACCACGGGATGCTCGTCAGCGACCCCATCGGCGCGCGGCCCGGCCCCACGCGCCGCGCCGGCGCCTACTACAGCCCCAAGGTGACCTGGTTCCCCCTGTCCGCGCCGCTCAACCGCTACTTCGCCCGCTGCTCGTGGATGCTCTCGCAGGGACGTTTTGCCGCCGACTGCCTTCTCTACGCGGGCGACGCCCTCGGCCTCTTCATCGGCCTCAAGACACCGGAGGACGCCCTCGGCCCCGGCCACGACTACGACCTCTGCCCCACCGAGGCGCTGCTCAAGGCGCGCGTCGAGGACGGCGAAATCGTCCTCCCCTCAGGAATGCGCTACATGGCGCTCTATCTCTCCGACAAGAACCCCAAGTCAGTTTCCGCCGGAGCAGGGGCGCACCTGCCGACCGACGAAACGCCCCATGTCTGGCCGATTCCGCCGGAAGCGCGCGCAAAGATCAAGGCGCTCAAGGGCGACGGCGCGACGGTCCTGGAAACGCGCGCCGAGCGCGACGCCTTCGTCGCCTCCGGTGTCCTTGCGCCAGACTTCGAGGCCGTGGGGATGCCGGAAGGGGCAATCGACTGGATTCACCGCACCGGCGCCGGCGAGAACGGGGCAACGGACATCTACTTCGTCTCGAACCAGGGCGAACGTGAAATGGGGTTCGACGCCCTCTTCCGACAGACTTCCAGTCGCGTCGAGTTCTGGGACGCCGTGACCGGCAAACGCCGCACCGCCCCATCCGCGCCGACAGGGCTGGGTCGCGTGAAAGTGCCTCTCGTCCTCGCTCCCGGCGGCTCCATTTTCGTGGTCTTCAACCCCGATTCGCCAGTTGAAATTTTGAACCACGGAATAGACGGAACACACGGAAAAAGAATGGCGCTGGATTCCAATTGGTCCGTCTCGTTTGACCCGCGCTGGGGCGGGCCGGAAGAGACGCTGGCAAACTGGACGCTGCACGTCCCAGGTGCCGACTGGTCGCGCCACTCCGACCCGCGAATCCGCTTTTACTCCGGCACGGCGACCTATCGCCTCGCCTTCGACCTTCCAGAAGGCGTTTCGGCCGCCACTCTCGACCTCGGCGCCGTGCGTGACGTGGCCGAGGTCTCTCTCAATGGCGAATCGCTCGGCATCCTCTGGACACCGCCCTTCGCCGCAGCCGTCCCCGCCGGGCTTCTGAGGCCAGCGGGCAACGTCCTTGAAGTCCGTGTGACGAACCTTTGGAAAAACCGTCTCGTGGGCGACGCCGCGCTCCAGCCAGAATTGCGCGTCGCTCAAACGCCGCGCAACCCCTTCGCCCCCGGCGCGCCGCTCCTTCCGTCCGGGCTTCTTGGCCCCGTGCGCCTCACCCTCTCTGTCGCACGTTGAAGTCTTGCCTCTGGCATGATACTATTGACATTTGTGTCATTCATTATGAAACTCTCCACATCCCCCGACCGCGTGCGCACGCCCTTGCGCATTGACCTTGAACGCATCGGCACCGTCCGCCCGCGCACTGCCTGCGAAATCGGCCCATCCAATTGGACCCTTGGCTGCGAAACGCTCGACCGCGACTTCGCCGACTGGGACCAGTACCGCGACTACATCGCCCCGCTGGGTCTCAAGACCATCCGCCTCCAGGCCGGCTGGGCCAAGTGCGAGCGCGTTCCCGGAACCTACGACTTTGCCTGGCTCGACCACATCGTCGATGACGCCATCGCGCGCGGCCTCGACCCAATCCTTGAAACGGACTACGGCAACCCGATTTACCCCGGAGGCGGCGGATGGGACCTCGCCGGTGGCTTCCCAACCTCGCCGGAGGGGCTAGCCGCCTGGGACGCCTGGGTCGATGCCCTGGCGAACCACTTCGCGGGCCGTGTCCGCGACTGGTTCATGTGGAACGAACCTGACATTCTGCCCGGGGATGGTTCCACCCCCAAGACGCCTGGGCAAATCGCCGCCTTCAATGTGCGCACAGCTCGGATTATCAAGCGCATTGTCCCCGACGCCCGCATCGCTGGCCTCTCCCTCGCGCATAACAGCTCCGAACTTCTCGAAGAGTGCATCCGCGCCATCGGCGCCGATGGCGCGCTTTTCGACTGGTTCATCTACCACGGCTACGCGGAAGCCCCCGAGTCCTCCTACGAGAACGTCGAGGCGCAGAAGGAGATTGTGGCGCGCCTCGCGCCCCACGCGCGGCTCCGCCAAGGCGAGAACGGCTGCCCCAGCGAGATGGCCCACTGCTTCGCCCTCCACAAGGTCGCCTGGAGCGAGTATTCGCAGGCGAAGTGGGACCTGCGCCGGATGGTCGGCGATCTCGGCCACGGCGTCATGTCCAGCATCTTCACCATCTGCGACTTCAACCACCGGGGGCGCGAAATCAACCGCAAGGGCCTTCTCCGCGCCGACGAAGACCACCGCGTCATCGGCGTCAAGCGCGCCTACTATGCCGTCCAGAACCTTGCCTCGGTCTTCGGCGGGGAAGAATGGACGCCAACCGTCCTCCACTCCGTCGATCTTTCGCTTTCCGCCTTCGCCTTTTGTCCTGATTCGCGGGCTAAGTCCCGCATATTCGCCTTCTGGACGCATGGCCGCGCCTTCGTTTCGCCGGAGGCGGCCGACGGCGCGCCCGGCATCCCCGCTCCGGCGCCTGACATCCGCATCATGCCATACGAACGCCCAGGCGACTCCTTCGAGACCCGCCCGGCCGTCCTGGAGGACATGGGCGGCGAACCGCTCCGCGACCCCGTGTGGGTCGATCTCCTCACCGGCCGCGTCCATGCCTTCCCGTGCGAGAACGTCGTCCCCTGCCGCGACCGCATCCGCTATCTCGACGTCCCCGTCTATGACTCGCCATGCCTTCTCGCCGAGCGCGCCGCTCTCGACATCGACCCGATGCCATGATTCCCGGAGAGGAATAGAATGAACACCATCCATCCATTCGCCTTGAGCACCCGCGTCCTGGCTTTGGCCGCCAGCCTCCTCTGCTTCCGCCTGCCGGCGCGAGCCTTCGCCGGCGACGCGCCTCGGCTCCTGGCCGATACGTCCAATCCCACGAACGGGATGTTCGCCATCGGACGTCCGGCCGAGGCAATATTCCGCGCCGAAGGCTGGGCTTCCGGCGAGGAGCGCACTGTGACGGCCGCGATCTGCGACTATACTGGCGCGACGGTGGATGTCAGGCGCATCATACTTCGCGCCGGCACCGACGGGACTGGAGAAGTGTCGATGCCGCTGCCGACGGAGCGTTTCGGCTGTTTCAGGGTTCACGCGGAAGCGGAGGGCGGCCTCAAGCCACCAAAGCGCGGCACGCGGCCGGCTGGCTTCGTCACCTACGGCGTGGCCGCTGCGCCGGAAGACAGGCAGCCAGTTTCGCAGGAAGAGGCTTTCCAGGGCATACACGCAGGTGTCGTCGGGCAGGACTTGTGGATCGGTGCCCACCAGGGCTTCGCGGGGTTTTACGAGTCGGAGGAGGCGCGCCAGAAGGCCGCCGAAAGCCGCAGCATGAGCGGCCGCGTCCCGGAATGGTGGGGTGCATGGGGCGTGATTTCGGTCTCTCCCGGCGACCGTCTCGCGTGGGACGCCGGAAAACTTTCTGTGAAAAGCCAGGCGTGGATTCGCGAAAACAAGCCGAAGGGTGCCGTTGACTGGCGTGTTTTCTCCGATCCTGAAGGGCGTGAGGTTTACCGGGAGTGGGTCGCGTCGCGCGCCGAAAAATACGCGAACTTCCCCCGCACGCCAGGCCGCCGCATCTACGAGGTCCTGTGGGAGCCGGACGTCACCGACCCGAAGCCCGACACCGTCGTCGAGGCCGCGCGCTTCGCCAGCCAGTGCGTGAAGGAGGCCGACCCCGAAGGGCTCGTCGCGCTTCCCACGATCTGCAACGTCTCCCGCATCGCGTGGCACCGCGACCTTTTCGGGCGCGGCATCCTGCGTTTCGCGGACGTGTTCTCCCTCCACCCATACACGGACTACCCGCCGGAGCCGAACGGCTTCATCGAAAACTTCCGCGCCATCAAGCGTCTCCTCGCCGAGTCCGGACGCCCCGACATCCCGATCATCTGCACCGAGTCGGGCTACCAGGCTTCGGCGACCGTCGCTGACGAGCGCGTCCAGCTTGAAGGGCAGGTCAGGGCACATCTCATTCTGCTCGGAGAAGGCGTCTGGTTCAACATGCCATTCTACGGCGCCGACTACGGCGGCGACCGCGGCGACAGGAGCGAAGGCGACTACGGTCTTTCATACAACCTCGACTTCCCCAACCCGCGCTTCGGCGCGAAGCACATCTCGCCCCGTCCTGTCTTCTGCGGAATTTCAGCCTTCTCACTGTTGCTGGACGGATGGCGGCCCCGCGACTGCCTCGACTTTCTCGGCGGCACGGCATGGGGATACTCCTACACGAACCGTCTCGGCGAAATCCGCGTGGCGGTATGGGACTGGGGCAAAACGCCCTCGGCGCAGCGGATCGGCGTGGGGCGCGAATCCGTCATGACGGCGGACATCATGGGCAATCCCCTTATGCGTCCGGCACCCGGCGGGACGCTTGAGGTCGAGGCAGGAACGTCCCCGACATACATTCTCGCCCCGGATCCCGACGCCTTTGACGCCTGGCTTGCGGGACGTAAGGCGGCGGCGGACGCGGCAAATGACCGTCGCGCGAAAATGGCGCTTGAGCTGCGCGACCTAGGCGCCGCCTTCGCCGATGGCGAGCCAGCCGTGCGCCTGACGGTCGCGAACAGGTCTGGTCAGGCCGTGAACGCCGCCGTGACGATCCGTATTGACGGGATCCCCCAAACGACGCGGACGACTGAAGTCTCGCTCAAGCCGCACGAGGCGCGAACCGTATCCGTGCCGCTGCCGGGTTTCCGTCCAGACCCATTCCAGACCTTCCGGCTTCTGGCCGAAGCAACGGACGGCTCCGGCCTCGCGGTGGAAAGCGGCGCAGACGCGAACTTCATGCTGGCGACCTTCGACCCGTCGGCCGGCGTCTCCACGCCGATTTCAGAATGGGGCGGCGCTCCCCGATACAGGGTTCCGTTCGCGCCCAATGCAGACGGCGGCGGAATCACCTGCCCTAGTGATCTCTCGGCGGAAATCGGATTCGCCTGGAACGAACGCTATCTGCTAGTCGATGCGCTCGTCCTGGACGATGCCTTCCACCAGGACAACAAAGGCTGGTGGACCTGGAACGGCGACTGCATCCAGTTCGGCTTTGCGAAAAGGAAACTCGATAAACTCTCCGGCAACGACTACACCGACTCCCTGGAACAGGGCTTTTCCGAACTCGACTTCGCCCTGACGCGCGACGGGCCGGAAGGCTACCGGACTGTCACCTTCGATTCGCGGGAGTTCCCGGCTGACAGAAACGGAGGCGGACAACTCGATCCGGCGGAATGCCCGGTTGACATCGCCCTCTCCAGGCGCGGAGACGGCGTCGTCGCCATCCGCTACAGGATAGCGATCCCGTGGAAGTTCCTCAACAAGCGAATCGGCGCTTTCGCGGGAGAGACGGTATTCTTCGCCGCGATGTTCAACGACCGCGACCCCGGAGACTCGACATTCTCTTCCATAAAGGCCTTCGATCTCAAGAGAATACCTCCCCGCCATTTCGGCTGCATTCACTTGGGTTCGGAATAACACAGGTCTTCGCCAAGGCGAACGTCAATGGAGCGGAGAAGGAATAATCGCAGCAACTGGATGGCCGGCAGCGTCGGCGTCAGTTCGCACTGGACGGCCGACACGCTCCGGCGCGATGGCTCGCACCCCGTTTTCGCCGAGGCAGTCGCCGCCTTCGACGTGCAAGCCTACGCCGACGCCCTCGCCTCGGCCGGCGCCACGCACTGCATCTTCACCCTCGCACATGCGCGGCAGTTCCTGCCCATGCCACTTCCCGAACTCGACAGGATTCTGTCCGGTCGCACCGCTGCGCGCGACCTCATAGGCGGCCTGATTGAGGCGCTTTCAAGGAGGGGAATCCGCTTCATAGCCTACTACAACCACTCCTGCAATGGCGGCAATGACCCGGCGTGGAAGGAGGCCTGCGGCTACGCCGCCGGATGCGCCGGGAATCTCGACCGGTTCGCCGAGAACATTTGCGGCATCGTCGGCGCGATTTCGCGGCGATACGGCGACGGCATTTCGGCCTGGTGGTTCGACAGCTGCTATTCGGTCGATCCGTGCGGGCCGCACAACACGATTACCTGCGACATGGGCGACTGGCGCTTCCCGTGGGATGCCCTCGCAAATGCCGCTCAAAGCGGCAACCCGCGCGCGGCGCTCGCCTTCAACTCCGGCGTCGGGCAGAACTTCGCCTACACAGACCGGTTCGACTACTACGCCGGGGAGGCCGTCCAGCTTGACGAGCCGTTCGCGCCGCCGCCGCTGCCGGGAAAGCAGGACCACCGCTGGATATGCCTCGACTCGCCAGACTGGGTGTTCACAAAAGTCCCGCCGGAGACTGGCTTCGAGGTTCCGCCGCGCTTCCCCGACGACGCCCTCGCCGCCTATATTCGCGAACACGCCGCCGCTGGCCGCATGTCCACCTTCAACATCCTTATCAACGCCTCCGGCCGCATCAACCAGGCGCCGCTAGCGCAACTGCGCAGATGCCGCCAAGCGTGACGACCGCGACATGGCGGGCGTTCCACAACCCGCCGGTCACGCTGCCATTGCGGCGCGAATGCGGCGAAACGCTTGTGACGCTACCCGATACCTGCGAGTGCGACTTGTCGTGATAATTCTCCAAATCTACAATGAAAAATAGTGATAAAGCGGAGCTATAAGCGAAAATTGCCTGATAATTCCGCCTAAAGTGCCTTGACAGGCATTGCGGATTGTGAGATAATAGTTTCCGATAATCACGGATGAGAAAGTGCAATGATTGGCAGAAAAAACGAAATCGCCATGCTACAGGAAGTGCTGGATTCGGAGCAATCCGAGTTCGTGGCGCTATACGGGCGCAGGCGTGTCGGCAAGACGTTCCTAGTCACGGAGTTCTTCAACGGCAAGTTCGCGTTTCATCATTCCGGGTTGGAGAATGCGACGCTTAAAGCCTCGTTGTCGAGTTTCAGGGAAGCGTTGCGTCATCAAGGGCATCCGAAATGTCCTCGCTTTTCGACGTGGATTGAGGCGTTCTCCGAACTTGAGACGCTTCTTGAGAATATGCAATGCCGCCGAAAAGTTGTATTCCTTGACGAGATTCCGTGGTACGACACGCCAAAATCTGGTTTTCTGACCGCGCTGGAGTCGTTCTGGAACGGCTGGGCTGCGGTTAGGCGCGACATTGTGCTTGTGGTGTGCGGAAGCGCTACGACATGGATAGTAGAAAAGATTCTCCGCAACCGTGGAGGCCTTCACAATCGCGTTACCCGTCAAATGCCGGTTGCGCCGTTCACGCTGCTCGAATGCGAGGAGTTTGCCCGCTACAGGGGGCTTTCGTTCGACCGCCGCCAAATCGCCGAATGCTATATGGCTTTTGGCGGCGTAGCCTATTACTGGAGTTTGCTTCGTCCGGGTTTGAGCGTCGCCCAGAATTTCGATTTTCTGTTCTTTGGCGAAGCAGACGAAATGCGGGGAGAATACAATCGCCTCTTCGCATCCCTTTTCAAACGCCCTACCCGCCATTTCGCCATCGTAGAGACCCTCGGCAGACGGCAGTCTGGAATGACATGGACTGAAATCCGAAAAGCCGTTCCGGGCGGTGCGGGTGAGGATACGACCAGATGTCTTGAGGAACTATGCGCATGCGGCTTCCTTCGACGCTATTCGATGATTGGCCGTGTAAAAAAAGACGCGATATACCAGCTTATCGACCTCTTCACACTTTTCCATTTCCAGTTTCTGAGGAATTGCGACGGCGTGGACAGGCATTTCTGGACGCTGGCGCAAAACACTCCCGCCCTGAATGCATGGCGTGGCCTTGCATTCGAGCGCCTTTGCCTCTGGCACCTCCCGCAGCTGCGGGCCGCGCTTGGGATTTCAGGCGTGCTGACGAGCGCATATTCGTGGCGGGGCCGCAAGACGGATGACGGAGACAGCCCAGTCCAGATCGACCTTCTTCTCGACCGCCGCGACGGCATAATCAATCTATGCGAAATGAAATACTCCTCCGCGCCCTACTAGCTGGACGGCGAGGAGGTTTCGAAACTTGCCAAGCGCGTGTCGCAATTCATTAAGCAGACTGGGACGCGCAAGGCCGTTTCGCCAGTTCTTGTCGCCGCCGCCGGCGTCAAGCGGAACATCTATTCCGGCAACGTCAATTTTGTCGTCACTCTTGACGACCTTTTCCGGGAAGCATGAATGTAGAGGAAAGGAGAAACGGCGTTGGCGAACTTCTGGATGGAAAGGCATAGAGGCCAGGCAGGTTGCCGACTGCGTCCTGTCGGCAATAGCCTGAATGACTTTACCTTTCATCCGCGAACACGCCGCCGCCGGCCGCATGTCCACCTTCAACATCCTTATCGACGCCTCCGGCCGCATCAACCAAGCGAACGAGACGCAAGTGTTCCGCACCGTAATCTTATGGGAGAATGGCGAACCTAAAATATCATGGGAGCCGAAACTTGCGCCTGATGAGGAAGCGAAGAGGGTTTACACCGAAATCGGCAAGACGAACCTCACCGACGAGGGCTGGACGGAGATATCTCCTTCCAACCGCGACGGTATGAGATTCTTCAAGGTCAAGGTGGAGATGAAGTAGTAGGGCGACGCCCGCAATACTCCCCCAGTCGGATTCTCCGACAGCCCCCTCTCGGAGGGGGGCTTGTTTTTGGGCGACGCAAATTTTGATAGACTACGGCGCGGAAGGATTGCGAGACTCGTTTTTGTTTCCGCTTGGAGAAGGCGTTCCGCACCGTAGTCTCGTGGAAGGACAGCAAGCCGGTAATAGGTTGGGAGTTGGACTTGAACGAGGGCGGGACGAGGCATGAGCGCGTCTATCGCAAGTTCGGCAAGGTTCAACTTACCGACAAGAACTGGACGCCGATTGATGACGGCGACGAGGCCGACTTCAACTTCTTCAAAGTATCGGTTGATATGAAGTAGCGGCACGACGGTGCGCGGCTGAAAGGTTGAAGGGTTGACAAGGACAAGGAGGAATGGGAATCTTCATTGTCCGTCAATGTCAATGCCAGTATTTCAGCCACAAAGGGCACAAAGGGCACAAAAGAGAGTTTTAGCCGTGAAGAACGTGCAAAACATGTAGATCTTTGTGGACTTTGTGTTCTTTGTGGCAAAACATGACATGGTTGTTTCTATATTAAATTGTTTTCCAAATAGTTCGCATGTGGAAGGTGGTGTGTGGTGTATAATAGTATGCGTCAGCAACGCCTAGGAACTATCCATGTATAAGCCCCTTTCCACAATAGCCGCAATCATCGCCCTTGCCCTTCTCGCGTCCGCCGCCCCGGCGGCGGACGCGCCGGCGTCGACGGCGTTCTCCGCAGTCGGCCGCGTGGAGTTCTCGCAGGGCGGGAGGCTGACGGTCGGCAACGACATTCTAGCCATCTCAACGCCGGACTATGGGCGGCAGATCGAGAACACCGACGTCGCCATGAATGTCGAGCTTTACGCGATGGGGCAGCGCACCTCCTGGAAGGGCCGGCACATCGAGATCGAGAAGTTCCTCGAACCGCAGGGCGACAACTCCTTCACCGTCACCTGGGCGCTCGACCTCAAGCCATGCGGCGAGGCGGCGGTCGCCAACCTCTGCATCGAGGTGCCGCCCGAGGTATTCGACGACCTGCCGCCGCAGCCGCCCCGTCGGCCCGACGCCGATGGCGTCTTCCGCCTGACTGGACTCTTCGGCGGCATCGAGGCGTCCGTGGCGGGGAGCGATGGCGAGTGGTTCTTCGAGGACTTCCGCAAGGCCGCATGGTCGGGCCGGTTCCGCTTCCGCTGCCGCGTCCCCTACACTGGCCTTGCGCCATGGAAGGGCCGCCTGTCGATGAACTTCAAGGGAACGAAGGCCGCGCACCGCGCCTTCCGCATCCTGGATGTCGCCTCCGCCGCGAACACGGGCCTGGTGGACGAGATTGACGGCGACCGCGAAGGCGGCTGGACCGACCAGGGGCGCAACGACCTCTCGGCCCTCGCCGGCGGCGCGGAGCTGCTGAGCCGCTTCGTGCCGCTCCGGGTCGTTCCGCGCGCGATTGTCCTCGCCGGCGGCGAACGCACATATTTCCCGACGGAGTCCGGCGAAATCCAAGTCGGGGCGAAAATCCGCCGCCTCGACTTCCTCCATGCAGTCGCCTGGGCGGGCGCACCTGGAAGCGTCGCCTTCAAGTACCAGGTGCGGTATGCCGACGGCACGCTTGCGGAGATACCCGTCGTCACTGGCGAGGACGTGAACAACTGGCACGGAGTCGTCGAACCCACGCGCGGCTATGTCGCCTGGGAGGGCGCGAACAGTTCCTCTTCGCTTTCACTCCACCATTCACGCTGGGTGAACCCGTCGCCGGAAAAGGAGATTGCCTGGGTAAAGGCGCTCGGCAACCCGGACGGCGGCGCCGTCCCGATGGTGCTGGGCGTGACGGCGCTCGATGCGGGGAAAGTCACGGACCGGCAGTTCCGCGCGCTGGAGAATCTTTTCCAGAACAAGCCGCGCAACGACGTCGATACCTCGGCGTGGTATCCGTGCGGGCTTCCGTGGGGCGGCCCGGGAAAGACAATCGCAACGGGAACGGCACTCGACGCCTCCGCCGCGCTGGCGGCGTCGGAGTCCGCGTTCGACCGCCACGTCTGCGGCGACTACGGACGGCTGGTGGCTGTCGGGGACCATCTCGAGTTTGAGCGGCGGCCCGGCGAGCGGGTGGCCATCTGGGGCGTCAACCTCGCCTCCAACGCCTCCTCGCCGCCGAAGGACCTTGCGCAGGGAATCGCCGACAACCTCAAGCGGCAGGGCGTGAACATGGTGCGGTTCCACAAGTTCGGCTGCCACCCCGGCCGGCAGATGGGCAAGGACGGCCTGTTCCTGCCCGATCTCCAAGATAGAATGGACTACTTTGTGTCGATTCTGAAGAGGTCCGGCATCTACGTCTATATCGACTGGGAGGACGAACTCGCCTTCCCGGAACTTGCAGGACGGTGGCCATACAAGAGGGGGCTCATTTGGGCGCCCGTGTTCATGCCGTCGTTCCGGGAACGCGAACGCGACTACGCGCGGGCCCTATTCGGGCATGTCAATCCCTACACAGGGCTTTCCTACGCCGACGACCCAACAGTCGCCTGCATCGAGATTCTGAACGAGGCCGACCTCTGCACCGTCGTAAACGGAAATCCGCGCCGCGCGCTCGACCCGGAGTTCTACGACGAACTCGACCGGCAGTGGCGGGAATGGAACGCGGCGCGGGGCCGTTCCGAGGTGAAGTCCATCGCGGACGACGTCGGCAACCCCGACCGGCTACGGTTCGCGACCGACGTCCAGCGCGAATACCAGCAGTCGCAGCGCGCCTTCCTGCGCGACGAGCTCGGCTACCGCAGACTCGTCACCGGCAACAACATCGTCCAGCACGCCTACGCGGCGACCGCCATCGACGACGGCATGGACTTCGCCGGGCTCCACGGCTACGTCGGGCACGTCCCCAGCTACTTCAACTCGCCCTACGACAACGCGTCGGCCGTCAGGACGGCCTCGCCGGGAATCCCGTTCCTCGGGCAGACCTGGGCGCGTCCCGCCGACAAGCCCTACTGCTTCGGGGAGTGGAACTTCTGCTATCCGAACGACTACCGGTCGGAAGGGTTGCCCTTCACCACGGCGATGATGGCGCTCCAGGGGTGGGCCATGTCGCTCTTCTACGCCTTCGAGGGCCCAATGACCTGGGGCGACTGGGAGCATTTCCGGACCTGGGGTCTGGAGGGCATCTTCGCGTGCGGTGCGGGGATGGATCCGAGCACGTGGGGGCTTACGGTCCCATGCGCAATCGCCTTCCGTCGCGGGGACATCAAACCCTCCGGGAACACCATCGCCGTGAGCCATTCGCGCGACGAACTTCTGGAGATGGGAAATCCATTCCTGATGCGGCAAATGCAGTTCTCATGGATGTTCATGTTCGGCCGGGTCTATACCGAAATCACGGACAAGTTGGACGAAACCCGCTGGCCGATGAAGCGCGAGCCTGGACTCGCCGAATGGGACGAAATCAAGGCCGTCGCCAAGAGCCTTGGGATTGAGGGAGTGACGGGCGACTACCTTACGAGCGACACGGGCGAACTGAGGAAGTTTGTCGGCGACGGACTCTTCCTGCTGGACACGCCGCGCAGCAAGTTCGCCGTCGGCGACCTCTCGTCGATGGGGCGCGACGGGCGAGTCCTGTCGGGCGTCGAAGTCAAGTCGCCGGAAACCTTCGCCGCGCTCACCTTGACCAGTCTCGACGCGGAGCCGACGCCAGTCGAGCGGGCGAGGCGCGTCCTCGTCTGCCTCGTGGGCAATTCGCGGAACGAGGCGGCGGTGATACAGGGCCGCACCATCATAGACCCCGGCTGGGAGAAGAGCCGCGCCGTGCTGGCCGAACCGCTGGAGGCGACGCTGTCGTTCCCGTCCTCGCCTAGCCCGATCAGAGTCTTCAAGCTTTCGACACGCACGGGAGAACGCCTGGGCGAACTCCCGGTAAACGCCGACGGCAGCTTCACCATCCCGAAATCGGCGCACACTATCTACTTTGAGGTTGTCCGCGACATTGGTGCGTGACAACTGCGCGGTAGGTCCTGTCGTCGGTTAGCCCAGACATCTCCGCCACCTTAAGGGATAGTGGCTCATTTTTTCGCGGAAATCGCTGAAAAGTGGCTCATTTTTTTGCATAAATTCATAAAAAGTGGCTCATTTTTTACACATCCCATTGACCGAACGCATGGGAAGTGGTAGAATTATAGTGCGTAATAGGAGAATTCAAATGGGAGAATATCTTTCACGGAAAATCGATGAAGCCCTTGCCACATGGCATCGGGGAAGCGACAAACTTCCAATTCTGCTCAACGGCGCGCGACAAGTCGGCAAGACAGAGTCCATACGCCATTTCGCCGCCCGGAACTACGAGAACTTCATCGAGGTGAATTTCGTCAAACAGCCCCAATTCAAGAATATTCTCCTCGATGGGTATTCCGCTGACGCAATTGTCAAGCGGATGAGCCTACTTGATCCGTCGCTGCAATTCCAACCCGGAAAGACACTCCTTTTCTTTGACGAAATCCAGGACTTCCCCGACATGGCCACATCACTGAAGTTCTTCCACGAGGACGGACGTTTCGACGTCATCCTCAGCGGAAGCCTTCTGGGCATACACTACAAGCGCATAAGCAGCATCGCCGTCGGCGCGAAGAAAGACATGACGCTGCGTTCATTCGATTTTGAGGAATTCCTCAACGCGCGAGGGTATGGCCCAGACTTCATCGAACGAATCTATTCCCATGTCGCCGAATGCCGCCCTTTCGACAAGATGGAGGAGGGTATCCTGCATGGGCTGTTCATGGACTTCTGCATTCTCGGCGGCATGCCCAAGGTCGTTTCGCAATTCGTGTCAAAAGGAACATTCGAGGGGACGCTCGACACGCAGCGCGGAATTCTCAATGACTACCGCGACGATGTCCGAAAATATGCCGAAGGTCTTGACCAGACCCGCATCCTCAATGTCTTCGACAACATCCCCCCGCAACTAGCCAAGGAAAACAAAAAATTCCAAGTCTCAAAAGTTGCGCGCAACGCGCGCTTCGCCGACTACAAGGGTTGCGTGGAGTGGCTGAAGGACGCCGGCGTCATCAACCTTTGCCACGCAATGCCGTTTCCCGCTCTTCCCATCAAGGGAAACTACGATCCGGACAAGTTCAAGATTTACATGGCAGACACGGGCCTGCTCGTCGCGCAACTCGACGACGAGGCGCAACAAGACCTCAGGGCCAATGAAAATCTTGGGGTTTACAAAGGCGGCCTCTATGAAAACATTGTCGCCGACGCACTGGCAAAGCAAGGCTATGCCCTCGTTTACTTCAAGAAGGACGACTCCACCTTGGAGCAGGATTTCTTCGTCCGCACGGCACGGCATCTCATCCCTGTCGAAGTGAAGGCGGCGACAGGGTGTGCGCAAAGCATGCGGACGCTCATCAAAGGCGACAAGTATGAAGACATCTCATGGGGAATCAAATTCCATGGGGGAAACATCGGCATGGCCAATGGTATTTTGACACTGCCCTACTACACGGCGTTTCTCCTGAAACGGTTCCTGTCCGAACATGGTGAAGAGCTATTTGCAGAATAGACAGGTATCCCACACGGCGATTTGCTAGAATGGGATTCATGCAAACCCGAGTCCACGCCAGTCGAATCCCGACGATCCTCTACGTCGATTACCTCCACAAAGACGCGCTTGTCCGCAACTACGACTGGTATGTGGATGCCGGCCACGGCAAGCCATTCGCGTAGCTGCTTCGTTTCCCCCGCCGGCCAACCCCTTGATTGTCGTGGCAGGCGCCGTACTTCCGCTATTCGGGAAGGCAGTTTGGCGCGTCGCGGCGGAGAAGATAGTCGGCCTTGACGGCGAAATCCCAGTCCAACGGCCGTCCTTCGGCGCCGAAGAAGCCGACAGGCGTGATGCGGCAGTGGAAGCGGCGACCGGGTTTCAGCGCGTCCGGCGGCGCACGGAAGACGACGCGATCGCGCCTCCGCGCGGGGGCGAGGTAATAGTCGGAGACATGGAAGTGAGAGGTGGCGCGGCCGTCGTCCCCTTCAAGTTCGACCCGATAGCCGAAGACGTCGTCCGACGGCGCCGCCGCCGCGAAGAGAAGATAGATGAAGCCGTAGTCGTACCAGAGCGTCGGTTCGGGGTCTGGCGGGAACTGTGGCGGGACTTCCGCCGCGCGCCGCAAATCGAAGCGGTAGGGCGCGGTCTCCACGTCATGCGGCCACGGGAAGGACCACGGGGCATCCGGCCCAATTTCAGCGCGGTCGCGCGCCGAGAAGCGATGGTCCTCGATGCGGTCGGCGTAAACGTCGAGGACGATAAACCCGACCGCCTCATGGCCGCAGGGCAGAAGGCATGAGATCTGGTTGGCGGCGGGCGGCTCCAGTCCAAGCGAGCCGTAGCAGAGGGTTGAAGTCTCAACGGCTGTAAAGCCCCCTTGCCAGATGGAGCGCGGGTCGCGCAGCGGGTTGTGCGTGTGGCCGGAAAGACTGACCACCTGAGGGAAGTTGTCGAAGAGCCGCCGCAGCGCTCCGCTCTTCTCCTCGGATCGCGAATCGTTCACCGTGTCCTTCGGGTGGTAGTGAGTCACGGCGAAGACAGGTCTGGCGGGGTCGCATGCGACGGCATCGGCGAGTGCGTCGCCGAATTCGGCTATTTCGTCTTGGGCATATCCCTCGGCGCGGGAGAGGTGGAGCGCCACGAATTCAAAGCCTTTGACGGTGCGCCGCATGACACGCGCCCCAGCAGGGTAGCCGAAGACGGCGTTGAAGTCATGGCGGATGACCTCCGGCGTCCTTGCGGCCTTGAGCTCCCCGCTAATGAAGGAGAGTTCGTGATTGCCGATGCATGCGACATGCGGAAGCGGACCGAGCCGCGCGTCGCACCGCGCCCTGTAGTAGCGCACGGCGTCGGCGTCGTTGCCGGTGTCGTTGATGTCGCCGGCGTTCACCACGATGTCGGGCTTCAGCGGCGCCAGGACATCCAGCGCCCGCTCCAGGTTGCGCATCCCTGCGTCTTCCGGGTAGGGGTAGCCCTGGATGTCCGACAGCGCCGCAATCCGCAGAAGCGGCCTGCCTGGCTTGTCTGCCTTGCCCATTTCGATTGCCGCCTTCCCTAAAGGTCGCCGCCAAGCGCAAGCGGAACGATTTCAACATTGTCGAAGTGGCAGGTCTGGCCGGGAAGCTGGCGGACGCCGAGAATGAGTCCGGCCCCGGCGGTGCTTTCGGGGACGCGCACGACGGCCTCAGCGCGGCGCCAGCCGGCGGCGTCGGGTTCGCCAAACCGCAGGACGACTGGCGCGAGGCGCGTCCAATCCCACTTGTCGGGCGTCCGACGCCAGCAGAAGAGGGCGTATCCGCCTTCGCCGTGCAGTGAGGCGCGGACGAGCAACCGGTCGCCGGCCTGGAGCGGCGTGCCGATGACGTAGGAGTAGGCGCCGTCTTCGCACCCCTCGGCGGCAAGGGAGAAGTCGTCGCCGTCGCCGAAGGCGGTGTCGAGCCAGAGGCGGCCCTTGCGCGCCTTGTCGTGCTGCCAGGGGGTGAAGGCGTCGAGGTCAATTTGCGGCGGACGTTTCGTGGAAACGTCCCTACCAGATGCCTCGGCGAAGGCCGCCGGGTCCTTGACGGCGAGGATGACCTCCTCCAGTCCGGGCAGGACTTCGCGCCAGCGCTTCGGGCTGATGCCGCGCGCAGGATTGGGGCCTTGCTCGCCCCAGTCGCCCCAGCAGTGCTTCTCGCCCCAGAACCAGACGTAGCCATCGCCGGCCTCGGCGGCCTGGTTCAATTTGCGTTCGATGTGGAGCGAATCGCGGCAGTCGGGCTTCCTGCCATCCCACCAGTGCTTCCCCTCCGGGTCGGTGTACATGTCGAGATAGGTTCCGAACGACACACCTACCTGCGCCGCGTACTTGCCACGGTTTTCCGGCGAAAGCAGAGCGGGGAGGCGGCGATGGATGGCGTTCGCGGCGCGGTGGTAGTCGCCCCTGTCGGAGTCAAACCAGTAGGAGAATTCGTCGCCGTCAAAGAGCCGCGCGGTGGGCGGGAGAACGTCCAAGATGCCATCGACGAAGGCCGGCCAGAGGTCGCCGCGCGCACGGACGTCGGCGGCGAGGTCCCCTTCACCGAAGCTGCGCTGGTCGAGGGAGAGCAGCCAGAAGGAGAGAATCGTCACATCGGGGAACTCGCGGAACACGCCGGAAAAGACCTCGCGGCCGCGCTGGCGGGCCATCTCGACGAGCGTGTCGTAGGGCGGGTCGTCGGGGAGACGCCGGAACTGGGCGGCGCGGTGGTAGTCCTCCGGGTCCATTGAAAGGCCCCGGAAGCCGCCTTCGCGGGCGAACCAGGCCGCGATTCCCATGTTGGAGGCGATTCTCGCCCAGGCGCCGTCGTCGCGCCAGTCGATGCGCCTGTGAGGGGCGCGGAAGGTCCCGATGAAGGACTCGCGCATCGAGCGGTGCGCCGTTAGTTCCCGCGCCAGCGGGACAAGCGGCTCAAGCGTCTCGCGGCGCCACGTCTCATGCATCACGTTGTGGGTGCTGAGCTTTGTGCCGTCAGACTGGGGTTCGTTGAGATAGACGCCGATGCCGTCGATGGGCGTATTGTCGAGCGAATCGACGACGGCGGGGAGGTCGCGGACCGACTTCCCGGAGAATTCCCAGGCAAAGGCGAGAACTTTAACGGCGGGCATGGCTGAAGCAAAAATAGGGAAAAGGCTCACACAGAGGCACAGAGACACAGATTTTTTCAAGAGGGTGCTTTTCATTTCCGATTGTCGAATGTCAGATGTCGGTTGTCGAATGCCGTAATCGCCCCACATTCTTCGAGCCGCTTGCGGATGGCGGCACGGTCGAGGGCCTGGACGGGGAGGCCGCGCCGCGCCGCCTCTGCGGCGGCCGTCCCGGCCGCCTGGCCCGTGGCCATGCACTGCGCCTGGACGCGGATCGAGGCGAAGGCCTCTGGCTCGGCCGACACAAGACCGCCCGCCGCCAGCAGGTTGGGGCATCTTTCGGCGATGAGCGCCGACAAGGGTATTATACCCGGTTGCTTGAGGAACGCAAGCGTCTGCGCGCTTGAACCGGCAACGTGGCGGTCCATCGGATGCGCCGCGAGGGCGATGGCGTCGGGGACGTCTTCGCCCGAAAGGAACTCCGCTGCGGTGACGCGATGGAGCGCCTTCAGCTCGCGGCATTCGCGGAAGCCGGTCGCCGCAGCCGTCCGCGACACGTAGCAGTTTTCGAGGGCGGGGGCGGCCGCGCGGAAGACTTCGGCGATGACGGGGATTTCGCGCCGCATCCGCGTCGTCGCGGCGGCGACCTCGGCGGCGTCGGTGACATCCGCCACCGCGCGCGTGGCGTTCACGCTGACGAAGCCCGGGCGGATCGTGCTGCCCCAGACGGCCCACGGGCCGCCGAAGGAGGAGATGCGCCCTGCCGCGACGGCCTGTTCGAGCGCGGCGCGGAGAATCTGGTTCGCGGAACGTTCGCCGTCGTCGCGCACGACGACGCGCAACCGTTCCGTATCAACGCCGCCGAGGATGAAGCAGAGCGAGAGGGGCTGGGCCGCGCCCTTCGGCGAGCGGAACGCGCCGAAGCCATGGTGGCCCACGAGGGCGCCGGAGGCGGTGCAGTCGATGAAGACATCGGCCTCCAGCCGCGAGAGGAATCCGGCCGTCGAGAGCGTCACGGCGGCGATGGCGCCGTCGGGGGCGAGCTCCGGCTCCCCGCAGACCTGCGTCTGCCAGAGGCACCGGACACCGGCCTCCTCAAGCATTTCGCGCGCGACGCGGGCGTAGGTCTCCGCCTCGAAGGGGATGTTGCCCTTGGGGAGGTCCGCAATCGCGCCGCCGGCGGCGGCGAGGCGCCCGACGAACTCCCAGGGGATGCCGCCCACGACGCGGCGTCCTGCGAAGTTGAACTTCGAGATGGGGCCGACAAGGCCTGCCGTCGCCATGCCGCCGGGGAAGCCGAAGGCCTCGACGAGGGTGACGCGCGCGCCGCCGCGCGCGGCTGCGATGGCGGCGACGAATCCAGCCGGCCCGCCGCCAACGACGCAGACCTGGCTAGAGGTTGAAAGGTTGAAGGTTGAATAGTTGAAAGGTCCCATATACCCTCTGCGACTCTGCGTCTCTGCGTTTAGAAAAGGCGAGTCTGGGCTTTTGAAATCCTACCTGATGATTATCGTTGTCGCCGACGCCTTGCCCTCGACGGCCACCGGGGCTGACGGGTCGCTCTCGATGGTCGCCTCGTCAATGGTGTAAACGGCGATGGCCTGATAGGAATCGACGACTCCGACCCCGCCGTAGGTTGCCGCCAGCGTGGCGCCGGTGGCGCCGTCGATGGGCTCCCCGTTCTTCAGCCAGCGGTAGGATGCGGCACCCGGCGCAGAAGCCGTCAGCGTCGTCGGATTGCCATGCGAAACCGTGGCCTCGGCAGCCGTGACCGCCGGCGAGAAGACACCGCCGTATGTTATTGAAGAGCCGGCCGTCGTGCCGGGTCTGAATTCGCCGCCGGGCAGAATGTCCCGCACCCCGGAGACGCCGTTCTCGACTGCGGGGACATAGTCGCGCTTCAGGACATATTCGCCGTTCTCCTTCTCCCAAATCTTGCAGCCGTAGATGCGGATCGAGGCACAGTGGTCAACAGTGCCAACTTGCGTACCAAGCCTTAATGTAAGTCGAGAAAACGGCCCTCCTGCCGTTGTGGCGCAAGTTGCATTCGTCACTCCCTCGGTAACAATAGCGCCCATGTTGGCAGGATTGTCTAGGATGACTGTGCGACGAACATTCACTGAGCTCGCCCCAACATCCGCGCCCACATCCATCTTCCAGCTGTTACTGTTAATAAAACCAAACCCCCTGTCGTTTATGTAGGCGGCAAAGTTGTGCGTGTCCTTGGCGGCAAAAAGGTACCACGTGTCACCGCTTCCTTTTTCTTCAGTTGGCGCATAGTCGATTGCGACCTTCGTGTTTGCGGTCACGCTGTAGCCGGTGTCGATGTAGCGCTTGGCGGAGCGGAGGGTCTCAACGTATGGCGCGGCTGCGGGGAAATCGTCACCGCCGCAGGAGAGACGGTTCGCCGCAGTCGCCGCCGGGTAGGTCGCGAACGCACCCGTAATGGCGTCGCGCAACCCGACGAAGGAAGAGCCGTCCTGCGCGGGGCCAATGGCGCATGGGCGGAAGTCGCGGACGAGGGCGCCCTCTTCGTAGATCTTGCAGCCGTAAATCTTCATTGATGTGAAATTGCTGGTTCCGCCGTGAGCCGAGGCGATTTTCACCGTGACTGTGTTGACTGGGCATTGTTCCTCAGATTGGGA
This sequence comes from Kiritimatiellia bacterium, assembly GCA_017962605.1. GTDB lineage: Bacteria > Verrucomicrobiota > Kiritimatiellia > RFP12 > JAAYLN01 > RGIG5952. Next base: position 40,578 of record JAGCUY010000138.1, read on the forward strand.
GAGCGATTTCACCGTGCCGTTCGTTATGCCGGCGACGAGGGAATACGACTTGCTGCTGAAGTTGTCGAGGACGAATGTCCTGCGAAGACCCGGCACAAGGCTGGAAAGCGGGACGATGCCAGTGTTCCATGCGGACTGGTTCTGCGTCCCGAATCCAGACGCGGTGATGTAGCCATAGAAAGGCTTTGTTCCATAGCCGTAGAAGAGCGACATCCCGGCCCCCCATGTGCCGATGGGCGCGCAGTCTAGTTCGAAGCAAGTGTTCGACGAGGCCTGGTACCCGGTGTCGATGTAGTAGGCGGAATTGTCTGCCGGGGTGGCCACGTAGGGGCTTTCGTAGTTGGTGAAGTCCCCACCTGCGGTGAAGGCGAGCGGTGCTTGCTCGCCGTAGATGAAGTCGCCGGTCACGGCATCGCGGAAGCCGGCGATGCCGTCATGGGCGCAGGGGATGAAGTCGTGGACGAGCACGTCGCTTTCGTAAAACTTCACACCGTAGATGCGCGCCTTGGCCGTGCCTTCGTAAACATTACTCCCATTCCGGCGCGCGAAAAGCGAAAGCGTTTGCGTGGATTCGTCGGCGTACGTTCCCGCGATGGGGTCGGTTCTCAACGAGGTTTCACCACCAGCGGTTTCGTAGCGGTGGATGCCCTTCGGGAAGTCGAAAACCGCTAAATGGCGTCCTTTGTCATGCGTTGTGAAGTTTCCGGATGTGTCTTTCCAAATTGTTTTCCATCCTTCTGAAGAATTACCAACACCGAACACGAGGTAGTCGCCGGATACGTAAAGGCCGACCGCCATTTTGAGTGCAGTTGTGTTGTAGTCGGCGCCAAAGATGCGCGACGAGTTCGCAACTCCGTCCAGCACAGCGAAATCGACTTCAAGCCGTGAATTGGGCTTCATCCTGTAGCCCGTGTCGATGCCTGAGGTGCCGTCGGATTCGACGTAGGGGACGGCGGTCAGCTTCAGCGCGGTGACCGGGTTTGCAATTAGCTGGTCCCCGAGGCCGGTGGTCGCCGTGTAGGACGCCGCGATTTTCGATGCGTCGCCGTTGAGGTTGCGGATGTCGGGGTAGTCCACGAGGTTGACCCCCGGCTGCGAAATGGTGAAGCAGGGGCAGTAGGCGTAGATGTCCGTCGAGCCGACGGGCTGGGCGATCTGGACACGGTAGGAGCGCGTCCGCGTCCCGTCCCAACAGTTGAAGACGGAGAGCTGGTGGACATAGTTCCCCGCAGGGAGCTGGCCGATGGCGGAGTCCGCAGTGGCCGCCGCGTAGGGGCGGTTGGAGACGCAGGCGAATTCGACCTGCCCCGTGCCGTTGAAGGCCGTGATGCCGGAGAGCGAGAGGCCGGTGATTGGCCCCGCCGATTCCGCCACCTTGGCATACGACGTGGTTAGGGTGACCGCGATGTCGGTCTCCGCATGCGCGGCAAGCGTCGCGCCCGCCGTGACGATCATGGCTGTTTTCAGCAGTTTGTTCATGGTTCGTTGCTCCTGTTTTTTGGTGAAGTTGAAAGGTTGAAAAGTTGAAAGGTTGAAAAGTTGAAAGGCGGCAGAATGTCATTCTGCAATCCGCGTTTTCCAGTGAATGGATTCGCGGTCGGGCTCCAGTTCGTTGAGGAAGATAAGCGTGTAGGCGCCTTCGGCGGACTCGTCGGGCTTCGGCGAGAGGGTGATTTTGATCCACGAGTAGAAGGTCGCCCCGCTTGTGGCGATGACGCTCTTCGTGCAGAGGTCGTGGAGTCCCGGCCCGAGCGCGTGGTGGAGCGGAATCCACGGCGAGGAGCGCCCCGGCCAGACGATGCCCGCGTCGTTGCGGCCGGGCGAAGGCGGGATGTCGGTTGCGAACGCGGGACGCTCATTCAAAAGCGCTCCAGCTCCCGCTCGCTCCGTGACGCTGGCAATCCAATCCAGATGCCCTTTCGTGTATTCCGTGTATTTCGTGGTGAAATCCTGAGGAATCCAGCCGAGTTCGCGGAGGGCGCCATCGGGACGCTTTTCGCAAAGCGCCACGTGCGCCGCCATCGTGTCCCACCAGAGCGGCTCCTCGTAGGGCGTCGCGAGGTTCGGCACCGAAACACGCATCCAGACTTCCGCCCACGCGGGCGGGGCGTCGCGGAGGCGCCCCTGCCGGGCGACATGCTCGCCCCAGGCCCTATCAAAGGCGTCGGGCGCGGGATAGGGCTTGGCGAAGTCGGCGAGGCGTCCCGCCCACTTCGCGTTCGGCGGCGCGAAAAGCAGAGCGCCGACGCCGTAGCCGACGAGGTCGAAGGCGAAGGGGGCGGGAGGGACGCGCTTCGTTGCGTTCGCAGTCCCATCATCCGCGGCCCGGACGGAGCCGGGCCCTCCCGTTGTGGGCGTCATCGTGTATGCTTTGAACCCCTCCGGGATTCCAAGCGTGGCGAGGTCGGCGTCGAGGCGCGCGGCGCGGCGTTCGGGAGAGAAATTCGAGACGACGACAAGCAGCGCGCCGTCCTGCGCGCGCATGGCGTAGAAGCCGGTGAGCGCTGAGTCGGCCTTGATGCCCATGAAACCGTTGTCCCACGTGCCGACTTCGATGTCGCGCTCGCCGGCGAAGAGGCCCCAGATGCGCCACAGCGGGTAGAGGTGGCGGTCAGTCGTTCCCGGTTCGTCCGGGTGGCTGAGCGACGAGGTCTCCCACTGCGTCCCGAGCGGGACGTGGGGGGACTGGCCCGTCGCCGCGAGGTGCGGCACCATCGCCGCCGACCCGTATTCGGGGAAGGCGGCCGTCCACATCGTTCCGGGAACGACATGGGCCGCCGAGAAGAATTCGTGGTGGGCGCGGCTCCTGACCATCAGCCCGCGCTCGCCCTCGCCGGAAATGTAGCCCGTGACGAGGCCGCCCGTCATGCCGACGGCGGAGAAGGCGGGGCCCGTGTGGGCGAAGACAAGTCCGTAGTCGCCGACGCGCCCACGCCGCTCGCGGGCGGCGAGATACCAGCCGCGGAAGTGGATTCGGCCGCCGACGTAGTCCACGTTTGGCGGGGTGACGAGGCCGCACGCGCCGCCGAAGTCCATGTAGAGGCCGTCGCGGTCGCGCGTCAGGAAGCGCCCGAACCAGTCGGTCTTTTCCTCGACCTCAGCGCTCTCGTTGCCGCGGACGTAGAGGGCGACGCGCATCCCCGCCTCGTGCGCGGCCGCGATGGCGGCGCGGAGGGCGCCGGCGTCGTGCGGGACGCCGCCGTTGATGACGTCCGAGCGCCAGCACTCGTGCAGAACCAGCACGTCCGCGCCGGCGGCGGCCATCTTCGCGACGTTCGCCGGCGGCGGGCAGTGGTTGAGGTTCGAAAGGTAATGGTACATCCGCAGCGGCGGCAGGGCGCGGCGCTTCGGCGGCGCCGCCACAACCCAGCCGACCTGGTTGCGCAGCTGCCACGGGCGATCCGCGTGGTGGCGGTAGCGGGGCTTCTGGAACTCCCAGCGCACGACGGGCTGGCCGCCCTCCCACGTCACCGACGAGGCGCAGCCGTCGGGGAGGCCGGAGATCGTGGCGTGGCCCTCGACGAAAAACTCCAGGTAGCGCGCCGCCCTGCCGGGCGTGAAGCAGTCGAAGGAGACATCCGCGAAGAGCGCTCCGTCGTCGCGCCGCTCCTCGCCGGGGTCGAGGAAGCGTTCCGCGCGGACGGGGAGAATGTCCGCGGCGTTGACCGTAGCCGAGCGCCTGAGGACGCTCCACTTCACGCTTTCGAAGCCGGAGACGTCGGGCCGCACCTCGAAGGAGAACGAGTCGATGTCCGGGCCGTCGCACGATTCGCACACGAAGAAGAAGCTGGCGAAGGCCGTGCCGTCGTCCCAGAGTTCGAAGCGCAGGTCCGTGCGGAAGCCCGGGACCGCTTCGCCGCAGTCGTCGCGCCATTCGAGGGCGTCCATGTGGACGACGGCGCGGCCGTCGAGGCGCTCGACCTCCACCATTGACTTCGCGCCGATGCGCGGCGTTGTTCGGCGGCCATCGGCGAGACGGCACGAGAGCCATGCCGTCTCCGGCCGCAGAACTGGTTCGCCGTCTAGCGCAATTCGGCACGGAAAGGCGCCCCCGCCCTTGTCCCAGGCAGTCTCCACGCGCTCGCCGCAGTATTTCAGCTCTTCCTTCATTTCCCTTGCACAGTCGGGGCCTAAAGACCCCGCGTCAAAATGTCCGCTGTATATTATGCATATTTTCATTCGCTTTGTCAAGAGGAATTTTGCAAGGAGTCTTTTCCCTTCCTAACAACTTTGCCAACGCTGCAAGGCGGCAGGCCGAGGAGCCGATTACCTGGCATAAAGGGACAATCTATTAAACTTGCAGCGCGCCAGCGCCAAACTTTCAAGTCACCTTCGCCTCAACAACAGTTTATAACCAGTTTATATTTTTTTGAACTTGACATAAACTGATTAATTGAGTATAATTGTTTTTCATGAAGATGGGAACTGCAAAAATGAAAGTCGGCGACTTGCAGCGCGAATCGCCCCGCGCCCGCGTGCTGCGCTGGCTTGAGGATTCCATCAAGTCCGGCAGCCTTCCGCGCGGGGCGGAGCTGCCGACGGAGCGGGAGATCGCCAGGATTGTCGGCGTGGCAACATGTACGGCGGCGCTCGCCATGGACGAGGCCGAGGCGCGCGGGCTGGCGGTCCGCCGCCATCCCGGCGCGCGC
>JAGCUY010000139.1 GCA_017962605.1 Kiritimatiellia bacterium
ACCGCGCGCCATTTCAAAGGGCGCATCCCCGTCTATGAAGTTTGCAACGAGCCGAACCTCCATTCGTTCTGGAACAATCCGAACCCCGAAAACTACCTGGCCGCGCTTCGGACGGCTTCCCGCGCGATCAAGGCCGAGGACCCGTCGGCGAAAGTGATGATCAGCGGATTCGCGGGCGTGCCGCTCGACTTCATCGAACCGATCTACGCGCTCGGAGGCAAGGAGTTCTTCGACATCATGAACGTGCATCCGTACACCTGGCCGAATCCGCCGGACGGCATGATGGAGCCGATGATGGCAGGGCTCAAGGACCTGATGGCGCGCTACGGCGACGGCGGCAAGCCGATCTGGATCACCGAGATGGGCTGGCCGACGCATAAGACCAGGGCCAAACTGCCGGCGCAGGACCTGTTTCTGGCCGGGCTTCGGACGGCCCGCCCCGACCTGGAAAGCTGGCGCGTCGGCTACGTGGACGCATTCGGAGATGCCGCCCGCGGCAAGCCCTATGCGGACGCGATGTCCGAAATCCTGCCCGCTGGATCGACGGCAGGTTCGTTCACGGTGGCGGAGATCAACGCGCTGCTTGACGCCGACAAGCTCGATGCCGTCGTATATCCGTTCGACGAGTCGTTTCCGCTCGACACAATCGAACACGTCGAGCAGTTCGTCAGGCGCGGCGGCACGCTGGTGGACTTCGGGGGCTGCCCGATGTGGTCCCCCAACCGCGACGGCGTCATCGTGGCGACGACGCCGGACGGGAAGTCCGTTGGCGGACTCGCGCGCGGGCGGCTCCGCATCGACGTCGTCTGGCCGGGTCCCGCGAACGGGCTTGCGGAGTTTTCGCGGACATTCGCGACGGACGCAGGGGAGAAAGCCGGGCTGAAGCCCGACCCGAACGGATTCCCGTGCTACAGGTTCTTCGGCCGCGCGAACCTGAAGGACGGGGATGAGTTTATTCCGCTGACAACTGTGACGGGCAGGAACGGGCATGAGTTCGCCGGCGCCTGCGTCTGCCGGCTTGGCGACGGATTCAAGGGGGCGCTAGTCCTGGCCGGTTGCGGTAGCGGTCGCAGCGGCGCGACAGAGGAGAATCAGGCGCGTCATCTCCTGCGGGCAATGGACATTGCAGGCTCGCTTGGCGTGGAACGCTTTTTCATTTACGAGTTCCGCGCGCCCGAGAAAGATCCTTTCTACAGCGAGGACCATTTCGGAATCGTTCATGCGGACTTTGCCCCGAAGCGGACATACTCCCTGCTGAAAGAACACGCCACCCCCGCCCGGCCCTAACGCAACCCATTGTTGCGCCCCGCCAAAACCAAAACCTCGCTCCCCGTTCCGGCGTATTATAAGGACGAGCTGGACATTGGCGGTTCAACGAATCTCGCAAAGGCACGACGCCTCACGATGGAATAATCGGCGCTAACTCAAAAATTATTATGGTTAGCGCCGATTATTTCGCTTGGCAGTTTAATAAATATTTCAACTATACAGTATTCTACTTTGAGTTTTTAACTCATGTAAACGGCGATAACTAATATTTCTTTGACTTCCCGCCGAATATTTGATAGGCCGAATGTGAACGAAGTCTTCGCAACAAGGTTTCGGCATGCCGGCGGTTCTGCGGCCATCGAAAGTCTATTCATGTGACAATGGTGACAACATTTGGCATTCGGGAAGGGCTTCACTCGGAGATTGTCCAATCTGAAGTCTCGCTTGAAGATCTTTTCGCTTTTTGACGGACACCCCTGGCCCCTAACGCAGCCCAATTGTTGCGCCCCATGCGGCGGCGTGGCGGCATGAAGGATGCTTTCAACGACAGTGGTGACGCAATCCTCCCCTGATTCATTCAATTATTGAATAATTGAATGAATCCGTTTTTCTTGCAAGCTCTCAAGTCAGCCAAACTATCCTTTCGTTCGCGATTGTCGTTTATTTTTATGGAAGGATTATAATCTTAGGTTGATGGATATCGTAGAGGAACTGAGAAAAGACCGTGAAAATGGGGCGAAACGGCTTGTAAGCGAATACAAGGCCGGCCTCATGTCTTTGGCTCGCCGCTTCTACAAAAACGAGTCGGACGCCGAGGAACTGGTGAACGCCACCTTCGCCAAAGTGGTCGCCAACATAGACGACTATCTCGAACAGTCCGCATTCTTCGCCTGGATGTGCCAGATACTCACGAACGAGTTCCGGGATAGCGTCAAGCGCAAGTCCAACAAGGTGGAGGTTTATCCGGGCACGTTCCCCGACATTGCGGACGAGGGGGCGCAGGAGAAGATTTTCTGCAACCTGGACCATTCGTTGCTGCGCGACGCGATCGAGACGCTTCCAAGGGAAATGAAGGAAGCGATAATGTTGCACTACATTGCGGAGCAGCCGGTGCCCGTGGTGGCGAGGTTCCTGCGACTTCCGATTAGCACCGTCAAGTGGCGGTTGCATGTCGCGCGCAAGGAACTCGCCCGCCGCCTTGGCGCCGGGGTGAAGGATGCGGTGCGGAAGCCGGGTGTCAAGGCCATCCTGCTGGCGCTGCTGCTATGCGGCATCACGGCGCTTGGCGCGGGGGTGGCCGCTCTGGTGGGGACGCCTTCACAAGGCGTCCGCAGTGGCCCGTCGCGTGTCGCGAGTCGCATGTCGTCATCCGCCTCGGCAGAGGCCTACCAACAGGCGACAAGCGACAAGCGACAGGCGGAGGATTACGTCGCCACCCAGTCGGCAGCCGATTGCTCTCGGCCATCGGCAACCGAAAACCTTTCTTTAACAACTCAAGGAGAACAAAACATGAACATAAGCAGAACCAAACGCGCCGCCCTCACTTCCGCGCTCGGCGCGGGCGCTTTGGCCTTGGCCGCCGCCGCCAATGCCGACACCGAATACTTCTGGCGCGGCACGGCCGGCAACCCCGTCTGGGACGACACGTCGCCCAACTGGGCGCTGTATGCTTCCGACGCTTCCGGCACCACCACTTTCGTGAACGACTACAGCTCTTCTTACGGCTCTTTCGACGGCGGCGGAGCTGCGGACGTCACGGTGACCGCGGGAGGCGTCACCGCGAACGACTTGATTGGCTATGCCGGGGCCGCCAACACATTCCGCGGCGGTCCGATCGCGGCAAAATACATCGAGGCGTATGGCGGAAACCTTGCGCTCTACAACGAAGTCACCACGTCGTTTGCAGACGGGCAGGGATTGCTGATGCGGGGCGGATCGATCACCGTCGGCGCCGGGGGCATCCTCGACTCGACGTTCATCCCCTGGAACGACAGCACCTACGATTCGAGGCTTACGATTCTCACGAACGGCACGCTGAAGGTGAGATTCCACTCGTGGTGGGTGAATGACAGCGGAAACAAGGCGACGCTCTACTTCGACGGCGGCACGTTCATCCACACGGAAAACAGGGACCAGCCGTTTGGCGGTGCGCGATTCCTTCTTGGCGCGGGCGGTCTCCACTTCCAGGAAGCCACGGCTTCGGCGGAGACCTGGTCGCGCCTGCCGGGTCCAATCGGTACGGACGAAACCCTGCCGACCGACGGCGGCATCATCGTCGATTCCCACGAGGGCTACATGCTCTTGCCGAACCACGACTGCACCTATCGTGGCGGTCTCCACATCGCCGGCACGGGCGGCCACATCGGCGTCCGCGCCGACGGGAACCTCGGCGCCGCGCCTGCGGCCCCAACCGACAACATTTTCTTCGAGGCTGCCGGCGCCAGCTCGATCCTGATTGGCCATGGCGGCGGCGTGACCCTCGATGCAAACCGCCGTCTTCGCATCGCAGACGGCGCGAGGGCGAGGATCGGCTCCTACGACAGCGGTTCGAGCCTGACGGTCAACGGCACGATTTCGTGCGAAGACCCGGAAAATGGCATTCTTGCAACCTACCCCTACTCGCAGTCCGCCACGAGCTTCGCCGGCCCCGTCACGCTCGACCCCGGCGACGGCAACACCAACATTCTCGGCCGTCTTTGGATTGGCCAGCCCACCGTCATCGCCAGCGGCACGACGTTCCTCATGAACACGAACGCACTCTCGGAAAGCATGAGCGGCACCTCGGCGGATCAGGAAGAATACGGGACGAATTACGGTTCGCCGCTGAACATCTCCGGCGGCGGACGGCTCGCCGTGACGGGCGGCGAGTTGCGCGCGGCCGGGAGTCGTCCCATCAGCCAGAGCGCAAGCCTCACAATCTCCGGCGGCCTTGTCGATTTCGACGGGCACGAAATACTCCACGCCGCCGCAGAAACCTGGATGCCGGGGGGTGAAAGCTCCGTTCCCGCCATTACCACCGTCAAGGATGGAGGCCGCCTTTATGCGAACACGATCCGCATGGCCGGCAACGGGAACAGGACCGACGCCTCCAAGTCGGTTCTTAACATCGAGACGGGCGGCCTCGTCCGCGTCAAGGGAAGCCTTTACATAGCCGGAAGCCAGCCGGACTACGCGGCGACGGTGAACTTCAACGGCGGCACGCTGGAATGGGCGAGAACGCACAATTCCTGGATGGACAGCCCCTACGGGAACGACAACCCCGCTACGCAAGGCAACATCGCCTACAATGTCCTCGAAGGCGGCATGAACATCACGAACGACGTCGAGATGTGGTTCTATCCCGCCATCACGAGCGGCGTTGGCGCAGGCGAGACGGACGGCGGCCTGACGAAGTGGGGAACCGGCCTCTTCGCGCTCATGAACACGGGCAACACATTCAACGGCCCCGTCACCGTCATGCAGGGCACGGGGTCCATCGGTGCGGACGGGGCCATCCCCGCCACCGGCACGGTGCGCGTGAACGGCGGCGCGCAGTTCAGCCTGAACAACCACAGCCAGTCGATCTCCCGCATCGAGGGCAGCGGCTCGTTCGCGGGCGTCCAGAACGGCGGAACGAAGTTCCTTTCCGTCACATCGGCAATCGCCCCCGGCATGGGCGCGGACGCGCCCGGCACCATCACAATCGACGGTCCTATCAATATCGCGGACGGCACCGCGCTGGAGATCGATGTCGCGTCCGACGGCACCGGCGACTGCCTCAGCTACCCGGACAACCTCGACCTCTCGAAGCTGCGGCTCGTCGTCAACGACGGCACAAAACTGAACAAGAACCACACCTACGCCATCGTCTCGGTGGCGCAGGGGATGTCGGTGCAGAACCAGTTCGCCTCCGAGGAGGGCCTTCCCCGCACCTGGAATGTCAAATACCGTGCGGATTGCGTAGAACTGCACTACGCGAATCCATTCACGCTGATCGTGCAATAAAGGGGAATGCACATGCACGACCGCGCTCTCCGTTTTATGGCTTTTGCCCTCGCGCTGGCGCTGACCGCAACCAGCGTCAGCGCAACCGCCCGGATCGTCGTCGATCCCGGTTCCGTCCTCGGCCCCGTCAAGCCCGTCAACGGCGTGGGCCAGCCGCCGATGGTCGGCGCCCTCGACGATTGGGAGCTGATGCCTTTGCTGAAGGAGGCGGGAGTCCCCTACTCCCGTCTCCACGACGTTGGCGGCTGGATGGGGCAGGGCCTTTTTGTTGACATCCCGAACCTCTTCCCGGACTTCGACGCCGACGAGAACGACCCCGCGAACTATCGCTTCGCCTACACCGACTCTCTCATGAAGGCCCTGGCGGCGAACGGCGTCGAGCCGTTTTTCCGCCTGGGCGTGACGATTGAGAACTGGATCTATTACCCGCAGCCCCTTCCGGCGCTGCGGACGCAGCCGCCCCGCGACTACGCCAAGTGGGCGCGCGTCTGCGAGCATGTGATCCGCCACTACACGGAGGGCTGGGCCGACGGCTTACGCATGAAAGTCGAATACTGGGAAATCTGGAACGAGCCGGAGGGGGCGTCCATGTTCGGCGGGCCTTTCGAAGAATACATGCGCCTCTACGGGGTGGTCGCGTCCTATCTCAAGGGGTGCTTCCCGCACCTGAAGATCGGCGGCTACGGCAGTTGCGGCTTCTACGCAGGCGTGTACGCGGAGTATGTCGAGGCCGCAGCCATCGCGCCCAACCTGAAATACTACGTCGAATGCGCGAATAAGTTCCTCGCCGCCGCGCGCGACAACGGCTGGCCGCTCGACTTCTTCTCCTTCCACTCCTACTCCCCGCCGGCGGAGGCACTGCAGCAGGTGCGCTACGCCGACAACCTGCTGAACAAATACGGCTTCACCCGCGACAGTACGGCGCGCGTCTTCAACGAATGGCTCCCCAACCCATCCCGCGCGGCCCTTGGCACGGCGCAGCAGGCCGCCGCCATCGCCGCCGAGCTGATCGGCCTCCAGAACGGCCCGTGCGACATCGCCTGTCTCTACGACGCCCGCTGCCGCGAGGGGATATTCTCCCCGCTCTTCAACCCGCTCACGATCCGTCCGCACAAGGCCTACTACGCCCTCGTGGCCTTCAACGAGCTGCGCAAGCGCGGCACGGCGGTGCGCGTTTCGTGCGACGGGCCCAGTTCCGGCGCGTATGTCGCGGCGGCGCGGGGCGCCGACGGCTCCCTCGCCGTGATGCTCGCCAACCCCGGCGCGGAGGAGGCGCCGTTTGCGCTTGAGATTGCGGAGAACAGCAAGCGGACAACAGCAAGATTTTGCCGCATCATCGACGACGCCCACATGTGGGAGGAAGTCCCGCTCCCCGCCTCCCTTCCGCCGAATTCCGTCCTTGTCGTGGAGATTCCATGAAACCCGTCGCCCGCAACTCCCTGCTTTTTGCCCTTTCCTTCGCAGTTGCCGCACTGGCGACGCATGCCACCGCCGCCGCCCCGCTCCGCGTGGCGCTCACGTTCGACGATTCTCTCAAGGACCACCTGCTCATCGCCGCGCCCATGCTCGAAGAGCGCGGCTGGCGTGGCACCTTCTGCATCGTGACGGACTGGATCGGCAGGGACGACAGCCGCCTCTCCTGGGACGACATCCGCGAGCTCGTCCGCCGCGGCCACGAGATCGCCACGCACACGAAATCGCACCAGAACCTCGTGTCCCTGCTCGAAAAGGAAAAGGGCCATGAGGTGGAGGTCCGCCGCCAAATCTTCGCGTCCGCGGACAAGATTGCGGCCGAGACCGGCATCGCCCCGCGCTTCCTGTTCACGCCGTTCGTCCAGCAGAACGACACCACGGCGCGCATCGCTCGCGAACTCGGCCTTCGGCAGGCGGAGGGCCCCCGCTACAACTTCGGCTCAAACAACTGCGACCGCGTCGCAACCCTGGTGGCGGATCTTCGCGCCAATGGCATCGAACGCGCCGACATCCTGACGCACGGCGTCTCCGCCGCAGACCACGGCGGCTGGTGCCCGTTCGCCGACCGCGAGAGTTTTCGAAAGCACCTCGACGCACTCGCCGAACTGGAGCGCAAGGGCGAGATCATCGTCACCGACTACGACGGCATGGTCTCCTCGTGCGCACTCAAGGCGCAGACCTGGCCGCGCCACGGCATCCTGAGCCTTTCCTTCGACGACACCTCCTTCGACCAGTGGGAGGCGGCCCTCCCCCTCTTCGCGAAATACGACGCCCGGACCACCTTCTTCGTGAACGGGACGAACCGCATCGACTTCATGCGCAAGGCGCTCGACGCCGGCCACGAGATCGGTCTCCACGGGTTCAACCACATGGACGCCGTTGAGACCGTCGAGGAACGCGGCGAGGACTGGTTCTGGCGCACGGACATCGCCCCGCAGCTCGACGCGCTCGCGGCGGCGGGCATCCCCGTCAGCTCCTACGCCTACCCCAACTGCGTCCACACCGCCCGCACCGACGAAATGTTTTTCTCGCACGGCTTCTCGCGCGTCCGGGGCCGCGACGCGGCGATCCCGAACCCCAACCCCTACGATCCGCAGGGCGAAAGCCTAGACCAGTGGCGTCCCGTCGCGGAAACCGACTGGCTCTTCATTCCCGCGGCGGACTTTCTCAAGGCGCGCGTCGTGCCGAACGTGATCATGGGCGAGTCCTACCACACCAGCATCGAAGACATCCTGCGCGCCATCGAGAGGGCGGGCTGGCAAGGCGAGGCGCTGTTCGTCGTGTCGCACGGCATCGAACCCGACGCGAAGGACATCAGCATGAAGACCGAATGGCTCGAACGCATCCTTTCATCGGCAGACGATTCCGGCATTCTGGTCCGCGGGATAAGGTGACATCATCCGGCCATACGACATGAACACGAAACACAAACTCCCCTTCGCCGCAGCCTGCGTGGCGGCCCTGGCGGCGGCCTCCGCGCCCGCCGCAACCTTCCGCGGCGCGGACGACGGGCGCGTCCTCCGCAATCCCGGCAGCGGTTTGGCCTTCTACTACTATTCCAACTCGCCCGACGTTTACGGCTCCAGCATCGCGCCGTGCGACGACATGGCGTGGTTTTCGGGCTGCTCCATCTGCTACCTGCGCCTCCCGTGGAGCATGGTCGAGCCGGAGGAGGGCGTCTTCGACTGGGCGACCATCGACGCCCCCGCGCAGCGCTGGATAGCGCGCGGCGGCCAGATCGCCCTGCGCTTCACCTGCTCGGAGGACTGGATGTACTACGCCACGCCGGAGTGGGTGCGGGACGCCGGCGCCCAGGGCACCCAGTACCGCCTCTGGCAGGGGATGGTCCGCACCCCCGACGGCAAGACCCTCCCCTGGGACCCCGACTTCGGCGACCCCGTTTTCCTCGAAAGGCTGGAGGCGTTCATCGCCGCCCTCGCCGCGCGCTATGACGGCCGCCCGGAAGTGGCCTTCGTGGACATCGGCTCCTACGGCCTCTGGGGCGAGGGCCACACCTTCGGCTCCAGCCAGGTGCCGGAGGAGAAGCGCGCCCGCGACATTCCCCGCCACATCGACCTCTGGCGCAAACACTTCACGAAGACGCCGCTCCTGCTCTCCGACGACATCGACGGGAACAACAACCAGTCCGGCGACTACCCGATGCTCGACTACGCCCGCTCGAAGGGCGTCGGCTGGCGCGACGACTCGATCCTCGTCGAGCCGCCGCCGCGCTCATGGTACCATGCCGACCAGGCGGAGCGCTACTGGCGCACCCTGCCCGTCGCGCTGGAGACCGAGCACTACATGGGCAGCGTCGCCCGTGGCGCCTGGACGCGCGAGCTACTGGAAAAGGCCGTCGAGGTCCACCACGCCAGCACACTCTCCATCCACGGCGACCCGAAGCGCCTTCTTGACGACAACCCGGAGGCCTTCGCGTCCATTGCGCGCCGCCTGGGCTATCGCCTTGTGCCGCAGGAGGTCGCATGGCCCGACGCCATCGCCTTCGGCAAGGCGGCGGGCGACTTCGAGGTCTCGTTCGCCTTCGCCAACGCCGGCGTGGCCCCCTGCTACCGCGACCTCTTTCCGTGCCTCACCCTGAAGGACGCGCAAGGCGGCATCGCCACCGTCCTCGCCGACGGCGGCTTCAACTTGCGCACTGTCCTGCCGGACGCGCCGGCGTCGCACATTGCGACCTTCCGCCTCGGCCGCTTCGGCGCGCCCGTCCTTCCGGATGGGACATTCGACGTCTTCCTCTCCGTGGGCGAGGCGGACGGCACCCCGGTCTGCGAATTGCCGCTCGCCGGCGGCGACGACGGCCAGCGCCGCTACCGGATCGGCACGGTGGAGCTGAAGTCCGCCGACCCGCCGCCCGTGAAGCCCATCCGCGTCCTCCTCCTCGGCGACTCCATCACGCACGGCTCGCAGTCGTCCTACGGCAACGGCTACCGCGCCCCGCTCTGGTGCGCCCTGGGCGACCTCGGCTACAGGATCGACTTCATCGGCACCCAAACCGACAGCTACGGGAAATACGACCCGCGCCTTGGCGACCTCGACCACGAGGGCATCAGCGGCATCGGCATAGGCCAGATGATCGAGCGCATCGACAGGGTCTTCGATCGCGTGGGGCCGGTCGATTGCGTCCTCCTGCACATCGGCACCAACGAAGGCCTCGAAGGCAGGGACGTATTCACAAAAGAGGCGCCAAGGCGGCTCGTCCGGCTTCTGGACCGCATTCACGACCGCAGCCCCGGCGCGAAGGTAGTCGTCACCTCGCTCATGCCGCGCTGGTCAACCGTCACGGGCGACGAAGCCGGCAACTGGCAATACGAAGCCATCGTGAAGGTATTCAACCCCGCAGTCCCGCGCATCGTCGAGGCGCAGCGCGCCAAGGGGCAGGACGCCCACTTCCTCGACATGCATGCCGCCATCGGCTTCGACGACCTCGCCGACACCGTCCACCCCAACGACGCCGGATACGCGAAGATGGCCGACGCCTGGCTCGGCGCCTTTACAAACCTTTTCCCCAACGCGCAGCGTCACTGAAAATCCGTCCCTTCTTTGTAGTAATACTGCCTTCTCCGGGCTAAATCCAAAGCTGCGTCTGGTGCGTCGGATGCGAACCGCACGGCTCGGGGCGGGAGTTGGAACTACGACTTTAAAGGGAGACACCCATGTTCCATGGATACAGCCCGTGCTGCCATTCGCGAACGCCCCGAATGGGACACCATGACGGCAAAAGCCCCGCTTTTCGGCACCTGCGCGACATCCTTTTGCTTTCGTGTTTCCGAACCACGCCGGAAAACGGCCCCAAAACGGCCTAAAATCGCCCGAAAACCCCTCGCCAGCGACCAAAATCAACGGCCGCGCGCCTCCCCATTGCCTTCAATGGGATGCTAATGATTGCAATAATTGAATGAATCAGGGGAGGATTGCGTCACCACTGTTGTTGAAAGCATCCATCATGCCGCCCCGCGCGGCGATGTCGCGATGTTGGCCAACAGGTCATGGTTGAATCTTTTGGCCAGATATGGTAATCTTGATTGCAGAAACACAAATTAGGTTTTGGATATTCAGGGGTGTGGCTTATTTTTTTGTCCATAATACACTATTTGTGGACAAAAAATTTAGCCAGGATTGTTGACCATAAGTAGAAGATGTAGTATAATTGACACATGAAAGCAATCTTGGGAGAGGTCTTGCGCGAATTCTATGAACTCGGAATCCCCGAGGATGTCCGTCCGCGCACCGTTGATTATGTGGAGAAACGAAATTCAGCAACTGTCGTCACGGGAATGCGCCGTACTGGTAAAACGTATGTGACTTACCAGAGGATGCGCGCGCTTGTCGAGTCCGGCGTTCCCCTTGAGCGAATCGTCCATGTCAATTTTGACGACGACCGGCTGAAAGGAGTAAAGCTTGAGCATTTGCGTCTTGTAGGCGAAGTCCACGCAGAGATGTTCCCTGATGCCGCAAAAGAGCGGTGTTGGTATTTTCTGGACGAGGTGCAAGACGTGGAAGGATGGGAGTTGTTCGCCCGTCGGCTTGTCGATTCGCATAGAGTTCAATTGTGCCTGACGGGGTCTTCGTCCAAGATGCTGTCGGGGGATATCGCCACGCAAATGCGCGGGCGCTCTGTGGATGTCGAGGTCTTCCCGTTATCCTTCAGCGAATTCCTGCGCTTCAATTCCCTAGTTAAGTCAATTCCGGCGGCTCCGTTTTCAACGCGCACTGCCGGGATGCTGCGCAATGCGATGCGTCGCTATCTTGACGAGGGAGGGTTCCCCGACGTTCAGGGGGACGACTTCCGTGTTCGCGTAAAGACGCTTCAGGGGTATGTCGACGCAGTCCTCTATAGGGATGTCATCGAACGCCACAATGTGCCGAGTGTGCAGTCGCTTCGCTACACACTGGAGTACATAAAGCACAATTTCGCGCACAAGATATCGATCAGGGCCATAGCGGGCGCTCTGAAAAGCCTAGGGTTGTCGGACAGCCGTGAGTTTGTCGCAGACTATCTTGACTGGCTTGAGCAGGCCTATCTCATCTACAGGGTTCCAATTCGGACAGATTCGCTTGCTGTTCGGAGAATGAACCCCGACAAGTTCTATCTCGTGGACACCGGGCTGGCGCGCGCCGTAACGCCAAAGAACGATGCGGCTCGCGGGTGGTTTCTTGAAAACCTCGTCTTCCTCTCGCTGCGACGTGGCGATAATAGGATAGATTATTACAACACGAAGAGTGGCGAAGAGGTTGACTTTCTTGTAACGGACAAGGCAACGAAGAAGCGGCGCCTCGTGCAAGTGGCGTGGGAGCTTTCCTTGCCTGAAACGGAACAACGCGAACTGTCCGCATTGAAAATTGCGCGGAAGGAGATGGGGATTGACGACTGCACGGTCGTGACATGGGATGATGAACGAGAGGATGATGGAATCAAAATTCTTCCCGTGTGGAAATGGTGTCTCTTATGAACAAGATACTTCCGACGGCCGCGACTGCGGCGCTTCTGTCAACTGCAATCGCCCGCGCGGCGACGGACATCGCCGCATACGACCCGAACATGGCAGTAAACGGCATCGCCGTCACAAACGGGCTGAAGTGGATCGACGGCACCCTCCTGCCAATCGAGGGACGGCCCTTCGACGACGTGGACCACTACTACGACCGCCTGCCGTCGAATGTCACGGAGAGCGTCAACGCCGGGGTGCGCGACATGAAGCACCACACCACCGGCATGCAGTTCCGCTTCGAGACCGACTCGAAGAAACTCGCCTTCAAGTGGACGCCGCTTCACCCAGGGGACTTGGCGGCCGACCACATGCCCGCCTCCGGCAAGAGCGGAATCGACATCTACCGGTTCGATGCCGCCAAAGGTCGCTGGCGGTATGTCAAGACGGGGCGGATCGACAAGCCCGAGGGCTCTCTGGAGATTTCCTGGACGCCTGGGACGCCGTGCCTCGTCAACCTGCCGCTCTACAACGGAATCAAGTCGTTTTCGCTCGGCGTCGAACCAGACGCCGCCGTCCATGCCCTCGGCCCGCGCAAGAGCGGCGTCAACAAGCCCGTAGTCTTCTACGGCACCTCGATCACGCATGGCGGCGTCGCGTCGCGGCCTGGAATGGCCTTCGTGAACATCGTGGGGCGCGACCTCGACGTGCCCGTCGTGAACCTTGGCTTTTCCGGATCCGGCGTCATGGAGCTGGAGATGAGCGAGCATCTCGCCCGCATCGACGCCAGCTGCTACGTGCTCGACTGCCTCTGGAACATGGGCACGACGACGGGCGACCGGGCGATCAACGCGAATGGCTTCATCAAGGGGCGGAACGTCGAGGAGAACTACGAGCCGTTCATACGCAACCTTCGCGCGAAGCGGCCGGGGGTTCCCATCGTGATGGCCGAGCAGAGCGACGTCCAGTGCCGAGGGCCAAATGTGAAGGACCGGCACATCAAGGCGCTCTACGACAAGCTGGTGGCAGAGGGGTGGACAGACCTGGTGTATCTGCCGAAGACCGGCATGTATCCGGGCGACGGGGAGGGGACGGTCGATGGCTGCCACCCGAACGACTACGGCATGGTGTCGCTCGCCAGGGCATTCGGCGAGGCCGTTGCAGAAGCACTGGGGCTGCCGCGTGCGAACGGGGCGGCTGCAAGATGAACGCCTTGCTGTGCTGAAATATGATATATTGGGAGGCGTGATGGAGCTTGAACAATTTGAAGAGGCCCTGCGTGGGGGCGGATACGAGACCCCGGAGGAATCCAGGCCGGCAAAGGCGCTGAAACAGGGGTTCCGCGCCTGGTGGCGCTTCTACATCGCCGGCGTCCTGCGCATCTTGCTGGGAAAATCCGCGGCTGAACTTTGCCGCAATCCCTCCCAGCATGCCTTTTCCAAAGTCTCTTTCAGGACAATCGTCGCCGCCGAATCGACCGGCGCCATCATCTCGGTCGAGGGCACGGCCGCCCTCGCCGCCATGGGAAACGTTCCGCGCGTCTATGTGGCCAATCACTCCAGTCTCCTTGAGACATTCCACCTTCCTTGCATACTCGGTTCCTTTGGCCCGCTCTCCATCGTGGCAAAGCGTTCGCTGTCGCGCTACCCGCTCTTTGGGAAATGCCTGCGCGCCGTCGATCCGATCCTGCTCGACCGCAAGAGCGCGCGGCACGACTTGGCCGAGACCCTTTCGCAGGGGCGGCGCATTCTGGCCAGCGGTCGTTCCATTCTTCTCTTCCCGCAGGGAACGCGCACCGCGACCTTCGACCCGCAAAAGTTCAACTCCCTTGGCGCCAAGCTGGCGCGAGACGTCGGAGTGCCGCTGGTGCCGATCGCATGCAAGACCGACTTCGCCCAGCCTGGCCGCCTGATCAAGGACCTCGGGCCAATCGACCCCAGCCGGGCCGTTCGCTACGCCATTGGGCCGGCGCTGGATCCGACGCTCCCGCAGGCGGAACTCCAGTCCGCATCAACGAATTTCATCGCGGGCGCGCTTGAGTCGTTCAAGGCGCGAGGCGCGTAAGGCAAGTCCAGACGCCAGGCGGCATGGCGTCCGCGAGGCGTTTGGCCTCGGCGTCGTCATCTGCGATGGCGAATACCGTCGCGCCGCTGCCTGACATCAATAGGGCGCGCGCCCCTGCGTCGCGGAGCGCCTTTGCCGTCTCCGCAACGGCCGGGCAAAGCGAGAAGACCGGTTCTTCTAGGTCATTCTCCATAATGGCGGCGTAGTCGGCGGCAGAGCGGAGGCTAGAATGGCTAGAGGAACTAGAAGGGCTAGAATGGCTAGAGGAACTAGAAGGACTGGATGGACTGGAGTGACTTGAAATAAGCCTGTACAGCGCGGCGTAGGCGGCCGGCGTAGAGACTGGAACACCGGGATTTGCCAGCAGGACGGGCAGGGGGGCGAATGTATCCTTCGGGATGCGCATGACCTTCTCGCCGCGCCCTTCCATCAGGACCGGGCCGCCGAGGAGAAGGGCGGGGACGTCGCTGCCGACTTCCGCCGCTGCGGCGAGGAGGACCTCTTCGCCAGGGGCGTCGTCACCTGCGAGAGTGGCGAGTGCGCGGAGTGTGGCCGCCGCGTCGGCGCTGCCGCCGCCAAGGCCGCCGCCAAGGGGGATGCGCTTGACCACTCGGATGGCGATGCCGCGAACGCGGCGGTGGAAGGTCGCATCGGGCGCAAGCCGCGCGAAGAATGCGCGCGCCGCCTTGGCGCAGAGGTTGCCGTTGGGGTCGCAGAGGGCGGAGCAATCCACTCCGTCGGGAACAACGTCGATGGAGACGGCTGGGCCGCCTGCCGGGCTTCCGGCCTCGTCGTCGCCGCAGTCCAGCCGCACTTCTACATCGTCGTGGAGGGCCAGCGGCATCACGATGCTATTGAGGTCATGGAAGCCATCCGGGCGCTTGCCAAGGACGCTTAGCCTGACATTGACCTTGGCATGGGCGGGGACCATTGCGGCTGGGGATGCGTGGCTTTCGTTGAGAATGGCGTGGGCGATTGATTCCGCGTCCAATTTGAAGGCGCGCTCAAGTTCGCCGGTGGATCCGTGCGGGACGAAGGAGTCGGGCCAGCCGAATTTCATGTCTGCTCCGATGGACTCGCCGAAACCGCCCGCGACGCAGCCGTTTTCGATGCAGACGATTTTCATGCCGGCGACGCGCTGGCGGCGCAGGAGCTCTTCGTCGAAAGGCTTTAGCGAGCGGGCGTGGACGACAGTTCCGCCAACCAGTTCCGCGACTTCGTTCGCCTTTGCGAGCCAGTCGCCGGGTGTCCAGATGGCGATGCGGGCGTCGGGGCGCGAAAGGGGTTCGGCCTTGGCGGGGGCTGCGCCGCGCGGGTAGCGAATCACGGTGGGGCCGTTGCGGCCGAGGGCCTCGCGGATCAGGGATGCGAGGTCGGCGGCGTCGGACGGCTGGACGATGGTGAGATTGGGGAGGCACTTGAGCATCGCGAAGTCGTAGATGCCCTGGTGGGTGGCGCCGTCCCCGCCCACCACTCCGGCGCGGTCCACGCAGAAGACCACGGGGAGGTTGGCGATGCAGACGTCGTGCATCACCTGGTCGATAGCCCGCTGGAGGAAGGTCGAATAGACGGCCACGAATGGGCGCATGCCGCCGGCGGCCAGGCCGGCGGCAAAGGCGACCATGTGGCCCTCGGCGATTCCAACATCGCGGAAGCGGTCGGGAAATTCCGCAGCAAAGGGGGCAAGGCCCGTTCCCTTCTCCATGGCCGCCGTGATGGCGCAGATGCGCCTGTCTTCACGGGCTAGGGCGCAGAGCGTTTGGCCCATGGTCAGGCTCCAGGACAGCGATTGCTGCGGCATGGCCTGCGGCGCGGAATCCTTGCGGCGCGGGGAGACTCCATGCCATGTCACCGGGTCGTTCTCGGCGGGGGCATAGCCTTTCCCCTTTACGGTGACGACATGGACGAGGACGCTGCGCTTGTCGTTCCTGGCCACTGTGAGGGCGGCCTTGAGGGCCTTCAGGTCGTGGCCGTCAACTGGCCCGATGTAGCGAAGTCCGAACCGCTCGAAGAATGCGCTGCCGAGGAACAGCCCCTTGAAGAAACTTTCCACCCGGTGATATGCGCCGCGCAGGAAGGTGAACCCCATGCGGTGGCCGGCGGCTTCCGTGGCGGACTTGATGCGGTTGTAGTGGACGTTGGCGATGAGCCTGCCAAGAAAACGCGACAGCGCACCGGTTGACTTTGAGATGCTCATCCGGTTGTCGTTAAGGACGATGATCAGCTTGCCCGTGGCGCTGGCGCAGTTGTTGATCGCCTCGAAGCAGGTTCCGTTGGTGAGAGTGCCGTCGCCGACGACGGCTACGACATTGGCGTCCTTCCCCAGCTTGTCGCGCGCGAATGCGAAACCCTCGGCGACGGAAATGGCCACGCCAGCATGGCCGGCCACGGCGGCGTCGGCTGGGGACTCCTGGGGGGAGGGGAAGCCGGAAAGCCCGTTGAAACGGCGCAGGGAGGGGAAGGAGTCGGCGCGGCCCGTGAGTATCTTCCATGCGTATGACTGGTGGCCCACATCCCAGACGATGCGGTCGGAGTTGGGGTCGAAAACTTCCGCGAGGGCCATGGCCAGTTCGACGGCGCCGAGGGAGGAGGCGAGGTGCCCGCCGTTTTCAAGGACGGTGTCGCGGATGAGATCGCGGATTTCAGATGCGGTCAAGCGATGCCCCCCTTCCGGCGGTTGCGGGAGGCGTAGTCGGATAGGGCGTCATCTAGGTCGCGTTCGGAAAAGTCGGGCCAAAGGGCGTCGATGAAGCAGTATTCGGCGTATGCTGACTCCCAGAGGAGGAAGTTGCTGGTGCGTTTTTCGCCACCGGTGCGGATGACGAGATCCGGGTCGGGGACATCCGGGACATAGAGCAGATTTTGGAAAGATTCCTCGGTGACCTTTTCCCCGCGCGCGACGGCGGCGTTGACGGCGTCGATGATTTCCGCTCGGCCGCCATAGCTTACGCAGACTATCAGCTGGCGGTCGAAGCCGGCGGTAATGCGCTCCGCCTCCGCGACGGCCTTTTGTATTTTTGGAGGGAGGTCGCCGCGCCGGCCCGAAATGCGGAGGCGTATTTTATTCTTGACAAGGATGTCGAGGTTGTGACGGAGCAGGGTGGAGAAGAGCCGCATAAGGCTGGCGACCTCGCGTGCGGGGCGTTTCCAGTTTTCGGTGGAGAATGCGTAAACCGTCACATGCTGGATTCCCCGTTCGGCAAACCAGCCCAGCGCCCTGATAAGAGTGCGCGCGCCGGCGATATGGCCGAAACTGCGCGGCTTCCCGCGCTTGGTGGCCCAGCGACCGTTGCCATCCAAGATAATGGCGAGATGCCCGGGAACGCGCCTGGGGGCATCGGCTGAACTAGCTGGCAAATTGACGAAATCGCCCATGTTCGGGAGGTGGCTCGGGAAGAGAGGCTCGCCGTGGACGGCTCGCCCCACCTAGTTCTTGTTGTTCCGCGCCTCGTTGACGTGAAGGCGGCGGCCTTGTATCTCGGCGTTGTCCAGCGCAGCAATGGCCTTTTCGGCTTCGGCGCGGTTGGACATCTCGATGAAGCCAAAGCCCTTCGAGCGGTGGCTGATGGGGTTGGTGATAATGCGGATCGAGGCGACCTGGCCGTATTTCTCA
This sequence comes from Kiritimatiellia bacterium, assembly GCA_017962605.1. GTDB lineage: Bacteria > Verrucomicrobiota > Kiritimatiellia > RFP12 > JAAYLN01 > RGIG5952. The sequence goes on from JAGCUY010000139.1 coordinate 17,848, forward strand.
AACTCCTTGCGGAGGAAGTCCTCGGTCGTTTCGTAGCTCAGATTGCCGACATATATCTCGACCATGCCCGGAGGCATTTCCTTGAACTTCTTCGAGGACGGTTTCTTGTTGCCGCAGGCATGGGCGCGCCCGACAAGTATGCCAACGACAAGGCCAATGACAAGGCCGGCCACCAGGCCGACGACTGCCATGATTATCGGATCCTTCAGCATTTCAGCTATGTTCATCGTACTCTCCTAGTTTTTGGGGGAACGGGGAAGGGGGAACAGGGAACAGATAGTGGGGAACAGGGAATAGGGAACGGGGAATGGTAATGGGGGGGGGGGCTACATCGAAAGGCCTTCGAGACGGTTCTTCCTTGCCGGGCGGCGCAGCTTGCGGATGGCCTTGGCCTCGATCTGGCGGATGCGCTCGCGGGTGACGCCAAAGGCGCGTCCGACTTCCTCAAGGGTCTTGGGGCTGCCGTCGTCAAGGCCGAAACGCATGATGAGGACGTCGCGCTCCCGCTTGAGCAGCGTGCCGAGAACCTCGTAGAGGCGCTCGCGGCAGAGGTTCTGGGCGGTCTTCTCGGGCGGGCTGTCGGCGTTGGAGTCGGGAAGGAAGTCGCCAAAGGAGGCGTCGTCGCCGTCGCCGACCGGCTTCTGGAGGGAAGTCGGGTGGAGGGCCATGCGCTGGATTTCGCGGACGCGCTCCTCGGTGCAACCCATGGCGGCGGCCGTTTCCTCGTTGGTCGGTTCGCGGCCGAGCTGCTGGTTGAGCTTCTTCTGGACGCGCTGGAGGCGGTTGATTGTCTCGATCATGTGGACCGGGATGCGGATGGTGCGGCCCTGGTCGGCGATGGCGCGGGTGGCGGCCTGGCGTATCCACCATGTCGCGTAGGTCGAGAACTTGTAGCCGCGGCGGTATTCGAATTTCTCGACAGCCTTGATGAGGCCGGTGTTGCCCTCCTGGATGAGGTCGAGGAAGCCGAGGCCGCGGTTCATGTATTTCTTGACGATGGAAATCACGAGGCGCAGGTTGGCGCTGACCATCTCGTTGCGTGCGTCCTGGACGCCCTTGAGGGCTTCGCGGACCTTGCTGAATTCGGCAAGGAACTCCTCGGCTGACATGCAGAATGCTTCCTCCAAGGCGGCGCGGCGGCCTTCGATTGCGGCCATTACGCCGGGGTCGCGGCGATGCTTCGGAGTCTTGCTCTCGCGCTTCTGCTGGTCCTTCAGCGCCAGATACTGCTTGTAGTAGCGATCCTGGCCGCCGTTTTCCAAAATCTGCTCAAGCATCTTCTGCTTGAAGTTCAGCTCCTCTACGACCTCCTTGAAGGTGGCGCGCGCCTTGTCGCGGCGCTTGATGGCCTTGTCGCGGGAGGCGTCGTCCTTTGCGGCCTTCAGAGCGGCGTATGCGGAGTACATGGCGTCGCGGCACTTCTCGAGTTTCTTCTTCAGCTCCGGCTTGTTGGCCATATACTGGTCGCGGGAGCTTGCGACCTTGTCGGTGATGACGCGGTCGAAGCGCTCCTTGCCGGCTTCAAGTTCCTCGAGCTTGTCGATGCAAAGGTCGGGGATGAAGCCGAAGTGGCAGAAATACTCGCGGATTAGGGACTGGTAGCTGTCGATTCGCTGGCAGATCTCGATTTCCCTCTCCTGCGTGAGCAGGGGGACCTGGCCCATCTGGTGCAGATACATCCTGATGGGGTCGTCGAAGTAGTCGATGCCAAGGCTGGGCTGCGGGTGGCTGCGCTGGTAGTCCTCCTCGTCCTCCTTGTCGATGACAACGACGTTGAGTTTGTTGAGGAGGGTCTGGCAGGCGTCGATGCTGGACTCGTCGCGGACGCCGGTTGGCAGCGCCTGGTTGATTTCGTCGTAGGTCACGTAGCCGTTGCGGGACTCCGCGCGCTGCTGGAGCTTGGTGACGACGTCCTTGATGACAACGGAGAAGTCCTCGTCGGCGTCGTTGTCGTCCAGGTTGTCGAAATAGCTGTCGGTGCCTTCGAGGCGGCTGGTGTCCTGATATTCCTCGTCTTCTTCAAGGAAGTCTTCGTTGAATTCCTCTTCAAGGTTTAGATCGGAGAAGTCTGGTTCCAGGACAGGGGCGTTTTCGGCGGCCTCGGCGGCGGCCTGCTTCTCGGCAAGGCGGCGGGCGGCCTCCTCCTTGGTGGGGCGGCCGCGCTTGCGCTTTGGCGGCTGGCCGTCGGGGGTGAGCGCTGGAGCGGGGGTGGAGGCCTTGGGAGCGGGGGCGATAGGAGCAATGCTCTTAGAAACGGCAGGTTTTTTTGCGGGTTTCGGGTTTCGGGTTTCGGGAGTCGCCTTTTTAGCGGGCGCGGCGGGCTTCTTTGCGGGGGCTGGGGTTTTGTCTGGGGCGGCGGGCTTCTTTGCGGGAGCCGGGTTTCGGGAGCCGGGTGCCGCTTTTTTGGCTGGTGCGGCGGGTTTCTTGGTGGGAGCCGGGTTTCGGGGTTCGGGAGTCGGCTTCTTGGCTGGTGTCGGCTTTTTGGCCGGAGCGGCGGGTTTCTTTGCGGGTGCTGGCTTTTTGGCTGGTGCCGCCTTTTTGGCCGGAGCGGCGGGTTTCTTTGCATTGCTATTGGTGTTTTTCATTTTTTTATTGCTTGGAAAAATAGCTTCGGTTGCCTCTTGCTGGCTTTAGTCGCCGTAGGCGCCGCTGCCGAGTTCATGGCGCTGTTTCTTCTGGTCAGCGGTTGACTTTGGAAGTTCAAGCGATTCAAGATGCCCGTCGGCGAACATCACATGGCCGTAGCATTTGCCGGACTTCCAGTGCATAGTGCCGATGTTCTCGCCGCTGGACGCATCGCCGCCAGAGCCCTTGCTGTAATCCCAATCCCAAACGGAATCATCGCCGAAGGTGTCCGTTGGATCAGTGTCCTTGGCCCCTTTGCCAACGGTGTTGCCGACGAAACTTTTACCCTTCAAGTCATCGGTTTTGTTTTTTGCCTTCGAGCTGGCGTTGCCAAGCTCCACAAACAAGGCGAGGCAGTTGGCGAATCCGGGGACATCCCAGCAGAGTGGGTTGCGGCGATAGCGGCGGCCACCGAAAATCTGGTTCATCGAGTATGAGCGCATGCACTGCTTCCCATAGCGGTTCTTGAACTCTTCGCAACAATAGATGGAGAAGTTCTTGTCGGCGTAGACGAAAATGGCGCCTTCGTCAATTGAGCGGTAAACGCGCGAGTCCTTTACGTCCTTGTAGTTGGGCGCGCTTCCGGTGGCGCCGGAGTAGTCATCCTTCATGGCTCCAGTTCCCACATAGCAGTAGGAGCTGGCCTTTGATTGAACCGAGCCATCTACGTATTCGGCGACGCCAGACAGTTTGCTGTAAAGGTTGCCGGCGTCATTGCGGCGCGATCTCACTGAACCAGTGCGCACCCAGTTGACCCAGCCGCGAAACTTGAAGAACTGACCGCTTCTGCTGTCGAATCCCTCGTATCCGGCGGCTGGAGGGAAGCACGAATGGTCGGTGCGGAAAGCCATCACGGCCTTGTAAAGGGCGTTCATGTTGGCCTGGCATTTCGCCGTGCGCGCCTGGCGCTGCGCACCTCTTACCGCACTTAACGACGCCGTGGCCACTATGCTGATAATGGCGATGACGACGAGCATCTCAACCAAGGTGAACCCGCGCTTCAAGCAACAATTTTTATGCATAAAATAATCCTCTCTCCACCCTATGGGGCTTTGTCAAGGACATATATTATACAGAATTGTGAGAATTTGTCAAGTCTTTGAGGCAAAAAATGGGGATGCAACGAAAAATATTAAGCGAAAAAATCAGCCGAAGAGGGCGGCGTTGCGGAACTTGGGGTCGGAGGTGGGTCGGAGGCCTATGCGACGGAGGCCCGAGGCGTCGCCTGGGGCGACGATGTGGGTGATGTGCATTTCCTGGTCGCGGAGGTCCTTCAGGCATTCCATTGCGGCCTTGGCCACCGGGTTCGCGGAGGCGGAGATGGCAAGCGCCACGAGGAGTTCGCCCAGATTGAGGCTGGTGGTCTTCTCGCCAAGGGCGTCGCGCTTGAGCGAGACTATGTCGGCAATCAGTTCCGGCGGCAGCAGGTGGAGTTTGTCGGGGATGCCGGCAAGGCGCTTGATGGCGTTGAGGACGACTGCCGATGCGGCGTTCATTGTCTGCGAATTCCTGCCGGTTACGATGGTGCCGTCGGGTAGCTGGATCGCCGCGCCGGTGCAGAATCCGTTCACGCCCTTGCCGGCCTTGGCGGCCTGCTCCGCGGCATCGCGCGCCGGAATGACGACGGGGCGGTCTTCATCGCGCAGTCCGAGGTCCTTCATCAGCATTTCGATGCGCGAGACGGACTCTTCGTCGGAAGAACCGAGGACGTATTCGGTCTTGGCGCGGAAGTGGCGGCGGATTATCTCCTGGCAGGATGCCTCGCGGACGACTTCGTCGTCGATGATGCCGAAGCCGCAGCGGTTGACCCCCATGTCGGTGGGCGACCTATAAGGGCAGGGCTCGTTGGTGATGCGCTCCCAGATGGCGCGGAGAAGGGGGAAGGCGGCGACGTCGCGGTTGTAGTTGGTGGTGGTCTCGCGGTATGCTTCGAGGTGGAAGGGGTCGATCATGTTCACGTCGCGGAGGTCGGCGGTGGCGGCCTCGTATGCGATGTTCACGGGGTGCTTGAGCGGGAGGTTCCAGATGGGGAAGGTCTCGAACTTGGCGTATCCGGCCTTGCGTCCGGCGCGGCAGTCGTGGTAGAGCATGGCCAGGCAGGTGGCGAGCTTGCCGGATCCGGGGCCGGGGCCGGTGACGACTACGATCGGTCGCTCCGTCTCAACGTATTCGGCGGCTCCGTAGCCCTCTTCGGACACGATGGTGTCGACGTCGGTCGGATAGCCTCGGGTTGGGCGGTGGCAATAGACGCGGACGCCGCGCCGCTGGAGCTTGTCGCGGAACTGGATGGCGGCGGGCTGGCCTTCGAAGCGGGTAATGACTACGGCCCGGACGTTGAGGTCCCAGGAGCGGAGGTCGTCGATGAGCTTCATGGCGTCGGCGTCGTAGGAGATGCCGAAGTCCGCGCGCATCTTCTTGCGCTCGATGTCGCCGGCGAAGATGCACAGGACGATGTCCACATGGTCCTTGAGGTGGCGGAGGAGGCGTAGCTTGACGTTGGGGTCGTAGCCTGGGAGGACGCGGGCGGCGTGCATGTCGAACATCAGCTTGCCGCCGAATTCGAGGTAGAGCTTGGAGCCGAACTTGCGCTGGCGTTCTAGGATGCCGGCGGCCTGTTCGCGGATGTATTTGTCGTTGTCGAAACCGATTTTCATTTTACTGTTCCTCTGCTGCGTGGTAGGATTCGCGGAAGTTGCGCGCGAAGATTTCGTAGATTGACGCTGGGAAGATGAATGCCGGGGCGTCCGGTGCGTCGGATGCCTTTGCCAGTACGGTGCCGGTGTCGGGGTCGGGAGACGCGAATCGGAGCGTGAGCGGTTGCACCTGGGGGTCGCGTGGTTCGACGGTGAGGTATATGTGGGCTAGGGCCCGCGAATCAGGATTGGCAGCGACGACGGGGTGGTCGAGGGCCAGAGAGGGCTGTGTGGGCAAGATTGCCGCGTCGGCTTGGACGAAGGCGAGAAAACGGGCCATTGCGGAGATGCGCGAGGAGATTTCGGCGGGATCGGAGATCGGTTCCGTGGAGGCGTCGTCGCCGCCGATTGACATTGAGCCGTCTGGTGCGATGTCGAAGCGCTGGGAGGAGCCGTCGTCGCGGACGATGTCAATGGAGAGGACCTCCCGGAGCGGGAAGGAGCCTAGCGAGCGTGAAATGGCGAGGGCGGGGTCGGCGGCCACGGCGCGAAGTGTTTCGAGGGCGTTGGTCGGCGCGAGTGCGGCGACGGGCGATGCATCGAGGACTATTGCGGCGGAAGTCTCGCCGAAGGAGTAGTCTAGGCGGTTGGTGGCGACTGCGGTGGTGATTTGAAGGGAGATTTCCGCAGCGTTTGTGGGCGACTGCGAGAACCCTGTGGCCTTGAGGGAGAGGATTTCGGCGAGGAGATGCGAGATGGTTTCCTGGTCGGCGGGGGCGCAGACAGGCGATGTCAGTTCCCAGTCTCCGGCCTGGGTGCGGCCGAGGGCAAGGAGGCGGCCCTGGGCCTCTTCTCCATGGGTAGTTATGGTGAGCGCCGTGACCTCAAGGGTCGGGCCGGACAGGAAGATGCGGCGGTCGCGGATTGAGTTAGGTGTGATGGAGAGGGCATGGGCCGCATCTGCCGTCACGGTGGCGGCGACTCCGCCTTCGGCTATGGCGGAAAACAGGCCGTCGCGCATCTCGGAGCCGATGGCTATGACTGCCGGGAAGGGGGACTTGCCTGCGAAGAGGCGGATGACTAGCGATGCCGACTCCGGCTGGATTGCCTCTTCGCCGTAGAGGAGGGAGACGATCCTCGTCTGGGCGAGGGCTTCGGTGAACTTCTTCATCTCGCCCCAGTCGGCGGGAAGCGAGAATGGGGATGAGATTTGCCAGGAGTCGCGGTCCTGGGAGCGGACAAGGCGCATGGGTTCGCCGCCCGGGCGTTCTACGGAGATGAGGGAGACGTCACGTAGCGCCGTGCGGCAGAGGCGGCGGTCTGAGAAATCGACGAGCGGGCGGGAGAGGATGCTTAGGGCGTGGGTGTCCAATACAGAAAAGCCGTCCTCGCCGGCGATGTCGGTGAAGACTTCGTTCGTCGCGGCCGGCGGTGATGCCCCGAAGGCGATGGAATGGGTGGTGCCGTGGCTGTTACGGACGGAGAGCGTGGCTATCGGCGCGTCGAGGCCGAAGTCGGCGGGGGTTAGTTTGCGGAGGTCGATTTCACGTGATGGGATGCGGCGGATGCGGGTGGTGCCGGAGATGGCGTCGAGGAGGGCCTGGACCTGTGTGGCTTCGGCCGGCGAAGGGGTTGGCGCGGAGATGTTCCAGGAGTCGCCGGAACGCTGGAAGACACGGGTTTCGCCATTTGAGAAGGCCGCCTCTATGCAGTCTGCGTCGGTCGTCCAGGTGCGGAGGTCGGCGACGGCGCTGGCCTGGCGGCGGTTGCGGGCGGCGCGGTCAAGGGCGAAGAGGACGCCCACACCGGCGGCGCAGAGAAGGGCTAGGCGAATTGTTTTTGAGAAGGAGGGCATGGGGGGGAAACTAGGGGCTAGGGACTAGGGGGTAGGGACTAGGGGCTAGGGACTAGGGGCTAGGGGCTAGGGGCTAGGCGAGGATTCGGCGGATTATTGCGGCAATGCCGCCAATGAGCAGGATGCCAATGGGCCAGAGGGCGCAGGATATCGCCCAGAATCGGATTTGGCGCTTGCGGGAGAGATTCAGCTGGAGGGCCGCGCCGCGCGAGGTGCGCGACGAGGCGAGCGGCAGGCCGCTGTCGGTGAGCCAGTCTATGGCATTGAGGATTAGGTCGCGGTTTCCGGCGGAGCCGCCGCCCATGTAGGCGTTGGCGCCGAGGTTTGAGTCGCCGACGACGAACGCCCGCATCAGCGGGATGCCCAGGTCTTGAGAGGCGTCAACGGCGACCGCGACTGCAAGCGGGAGCAGCCCCTTGCGGTCGGTGCCGGGGTCGTAGGTGCGCGGGAGGACGTCTGGCGCGGTTTCGCCCCATGCCTTGCGCGGGGCGGCCACGACGATGTCCGCCTTCATGCGGTGGCGGTCGAGGGCTTGTTGGTCGAGGTCGAGGACCTGCGGGCTTGACAGGATGACGGCGCTCTTCGCGAGGTCGCGGCCGATGGGGTGTTTTGAGAAGGAATCGACTGAGACGTTGAAGCCCCCGAGGGTTCCTTCGGAGATGACCGTCAGGCCGGGCAGGGTGACGCCGAGGCGGGAGGCTAGCGGCTCCCATCCGGATGGGATGCGGTCGGGGCGATCGAAGAGGAAGAGTATTCGGCCACCACGCGAGAGCCAGGGTAGGATGGCGTCGATTTCGCCCTGAAGCGGCGGGCGAACGGGGCCGGCGACGATGAGGAGGTCACAGTCGTCGGGGATGCCGGAGGTGGCGGATAGCAGCAGCGGCTCGAGGCGGTAGCCCTCGCGGCGGATTTCGCGGGCGAGGTCGCTGTAGCCGGAGAGAGGGTCGTAGTCGGAGAAGTCGCGTTCGCCGTGGCCTGATAGGGCATAGACGATGGGCTCTGCCGGCCTCGTGAGGCGGACGATGGCCGTCACGCACTGCTGCTCGCCGTTGAAGCGGAGGTCTTCGGTGCCGCCTGGTATGAAGGAGTCGTCGTCCTGGCGCGGACGCTCTATGAGGGAGTCGAGGGGGACGACCTCGGCGCGCTCGCCGCGCTCGAAGATGATGCACCATCCGTCTGCCTTGTGGCGCGCGATGACGGAGGCGGCGCGGGAGATGTCCACGTGCGGGTCTGGAAATTCGAGGGTGAAGTCGGCGCCGGCGGCGGCGTCGCGCATGTCGAGGAGGAGTTTGCGGACGCTGGCGTAGAAGACGTTGTCGTGTGGGATGACAGCGATGCAGCGCACGGGGCCGTCGAGGCGCGACAGAAGGGAAGTGGCGCGCTGGGTGAGGGGTTCGTCCGCGTTGCGGAATGTGAAGGTGGTGTCGAAGCGCAGCGAGATAAGGGTGGCGATGGCCAGGAGAACGGCGGCCAGCGCGGCGTCGAGCGCCAGGTGGAGGCGGCGAGCCAGTTTTGAGCGGCGGCGGTTCATGTCCTGTTGGCCTCCAGTGTGCGGATTGTGGCGAAGAGGGCAAGGATGCCGAAGCCGATGTGGAAGACTACGGTGTGCAGGCGGATGTGTCCGCCGGAGGCGTCTAGGATTTCCTCAAGGATGGGGAATGACGCGGAGAGCCAGTTGCCGCCCAGCCAGAAGTGTGAGATCGCTGACCAGAGCATCATCAGGCCAAGGCCCATGACGAGAGTTCCTGCGGCAGCCACCCAGGGGTGGCGCGCGACTGAGGAGGAGAAGATGCCGAGCGCTGTCCAGGAGAAGGCGTGGAGCAGAAGCAGGACTGCCGGGCCTGCGAGGGAGGCGGTGGATGGCGCCCTGTCTTTGAGGACGTGGCAGAGGACGAACCATGGAACAAGCGAACCGGCCATGCATACGGTCACGGATATGAAGGAGGCGATGAACTTGCCGATGGCCACGTCGCCCAGCGGGATTGGGAGCATCTTCAGTGGCTCGTAGGTGCCGGTGGAGCGCTCGCCGGCGAATACGGGCATCGTGACAAGCGATACGGCGATGGGGAGCGGCAGGGCGACGGCTAGCGTCCAAATCGTTTGGATTGTCCAGAACTTGCCCTCGGCCAGCTGCAGCGCCGTGCAGAAGAGCGCGCCGGAGAGCGAGTGGAAAAGGGCGAATGTGACGTAGCGGGAGCGCGAGTAAAGCGAGGAGAAGAACTCGCGGAAGAAAACTGTGCGGAGGATGGCGTTCATTGCGCAGCCTCCGATCCGTGGGAGTAGAAGGCGCTTAGGGCGTCCGCGATGCGCGGTGAGAGCGGCGCGGGATGTTCCTGCCCCCCGTCTTTTGCGTCGGGGCCAAAGGGGAAGTGCGCGACCAGGACGCCGGAGGCCAGGACGAGGCAGGTGCCGGGGATATTGGAAAGGAGGTCTGGCCTGTGGGTGGCTAGGATGACGAGCGTGTGGCGCGAGATGCTGGCGAAGGCGGTCGTGGCGAGGGCGGCGTGGGGGGCGTCGAGCCCCTCGAAGGGTTCGTCGATAGCCAGGACGCGGACGTCGGTGAGCATGGCGTCCGCTATGCCTACGCGCTTCCGCTGGCCGGCGGAGAGCGAGCCGGTGCGCTTGGCGAAGATGGGCTTCAGGTCGAGGGCTTCGGCCAGATGGCGGATGCGGGCGCGTATGCGGAGCGGGGCTAGGCCGCGAAGTCTGCCGCGGTAGATGAGGTGGTCTTCGACAGAGAGGTCCGTGTAGAGCGGAACGCGGTCGGAGAGGTAGCTGATATGGCGGAATATCCGGGGAATCGAGGCGTGGACGTCCATGCCGTCGAGCGTTACCGAACCGGAGTCCGCGCATTCGGCACCCGTTATGGTGCGGAGGAGCGTGGTCTTGCCGGCCCCGTTGGGGCCGACGACGGCGCAGATGCCCGGATTGAGGGAGAAGGACACGCCGGCAAGGGCCGAGGTGTCGCCGTAGCGCCTGACGAGTTTTTCGACCTCAAGCATCGGACTCCCCGCTATTTCCCCACAAGGAGCCTGTCGGAGAGACGCTGGGGCAGTCCTGCTTGGCGGACCTTCTCCGCGGCGGCCTCGACGTCGTATGGCACGCGGCGGAACTCGATGATTCTTGAGCGCGGCTCGTAGATGGCGTATGACGCCTGCGGGATGCCGTCGCGGGACTGGCCCACCGAGCCGACGTTGATGAAGTATTTGCGCCCGAAGGAGAGGCTGATGCGCGTGCCAGCCGGAGGCGCGTCGTAGCGCGAGACTCCGCCGCCGCCTTTCTCGAAGACCGCCGGGATGTGCGTGTGGCCGTGGAAGCAGAGTGGTGTTGGCTGGTAGGTGAAGTGCGCCGCCGCGTCGAAGGCGTCGAAGACATATCCCCATTGCTCGGGCATGTCGAGCGTCGCATGGACGATCGAGAAGGACTGCTGGAAGAAGGTCTTGGTCATCGGGAGATTGGCCAGCCACTTGACGGATTCCTCGTTGATCTGCTTGCGCGTCCACTCGATGGCGATTGCGGCATTGGGCTGGAAGTCGCTCAGCGATACGTTGTGTGAGCAGTAGTGGTCGTGGTTGCCTCGGACGACAACCGTGCAGATGGAGCGTATGAGGTCCACGCACTCCTGGGGGTTGGCGTTGTAGCCGACGACGTCGCCGACGCAGTGGAAGGTCGTGACGGCCTCGGCGCGGGCGTCTTCGACCACGGCGTTCAGGGCGTCGATGTTGGCGTGAACGTCGCCTAAAATAGCAATTCTCTCTTCAGCCATGTCTAGGGCTTTCCTCTCTGGCCGCGAGGAGGGCGTCGGCCACGCGCAGATCCTCCTCGACGGTCACTTTCAAATTCGGTTCATTCCATTCCACAAGGGTTATGCCGCCGCCCGCGCGTTCGATGGCGGCTGCGTCGTCGGCCAGCGACGCGCCTGCCTTTTCGGCGGATTCCAGCGCGGCCAGCAGCGTGGCGCGCGCGAAGACCTGCGGCGTTTCGGCGGCCCACAGGCGATTGCGGTCGAGCAGCCTGAAGGCGCCGGATGGCGCGGCCTCCCTTATCGTGTCGCGCACGCGCCGTGCCGCCACGCCCGACCCGCATGCGCGCGTAGAGGCGACGCATTTCGAGATGAGCGCATCGGTCACCAGCGGGCGCGCCGCGTCGTGGACGGCCACGATGTCGGCTTCGGGGAGGGCGCGGATGCCCGCCAGCGACGAGGCCTGGCGCTCCGCGCCGCCTGCGACCGCCGCGCGGAACTTGGCGATGCCATGTTCCGCCGCAATCTCGCGCGCCCTGTCCAACAGCCCTTCGCGGGCCACGACTACGATGGCGTCGATGTCGCGGCAGCGCTCGAAGGCAAGGAGCGAGTGCGCCAGCATCGGTAGGTGCGCGACCGTGGCGAACGCCTTGTCGACTCCGCCCATCCTTTCGCCCCTTCCGGCCGCTAGTATCACCGCTCCAACCATGCTGAATATTATAGCAAAAATGTGGTAGAATTGACGGCCATGAAAAAAGGGCTTTTCATAGTTGCCGCATTCTTCGCCACGCTCGTCGTGGCAGAACCTTCACTGCGGCTTACACTGGACCGCAACCGCATCTACCTGGGCGAGTCGGTCGTGGCGAGGGTGGCGCTGGAGGACGGTGGGCAGAACCCGCCCGAACCGCAATTCGTAGGCGCATCCCCGGGATCCATCGACTATCGCGGGCCGCAGTCTTCGTTCTCATCCTACACGACAATCGTGAACGGGCGGCGCCAGAACGTCGTCAGCTCATCGACGACCTTCACATTCGTCATCACCCCGGCCGAGGCTGGCTTCTTCGACACCGGAAGCCCCACGCTCACCCTAGGCGGCAAAAAACTCTCATGTCCTTCTGAAAGGGTGCGCGTGATGGCGCCGGAGGATCTGGACTTCGTCAAGGCCACCCTTTCCTGTCCGGAAAAGTCGGTGCTGGTCGATGGGCGCTTCCACGTCGAGGCCACAATCTCAATCCGCGCCCTTCCGGAGCCGAATGCTTCCTTTGAGCCAATCCATCCGCAGCGCCCGCTGGGCATTTCGGCGGCCTACCTCGACTTCCCCGAAATCGAGGGGCTGAAGCAGCCTCCCACCCAGGATATCCTCGACCCATTTGTCGCCCGCAATTCGTCGCTCCCATATTTCACCATCAACGGCTACCAGGCTTCGGCCTTCGACTTCCCCGGATTCGGGGGCTTCCCCTCATTCGGCTCGGCCTTCCGCGAAAATCCTGTGCACTTCCGCCCCGCGCCGGAAATTATCGAGGAAAATGGCACGAACTGGTGGCGCTACGCATTCAGCACCGAATACATGGCTACAACTGAAGGCACATACTCCTTTGGGCCGCTTGCGCTGAAAGGCGCGGTGATCACCGGCGCCAGGCAGGATGGCAAGGCGGAAATGTCGGAACTCTACGTCGTGGCGCCGGCAATCGAGGTCCGGGTCTCGCCTCCGCCGGAGGAGGGGAGGCCGGCGTTCTATTCCGGCGGAGTCGGCCGCTCTATGTCGGCGAAGGCCACCCTTGACGCCGTCAGGTGCAAGGTCGGCGACCCGCTCACCCTCACCCTCGATATCACCGGCGACTTCAACGCGGCGGCGATACGCCCGCCGGACATCGCCTCGCAGCCATCCATGCCAGCGTCATTCCGCATCTACGGCGACCATGTGGAGTCGGAGAGCATCGAAGGCGGCAAGCGCTTCCGCTACCGCCTGAGGCCGCTGGAGGCGGGAACGCTTGAGTTCCCGGCAGTCCTCACCGCCTACTACGACTCCACCGAGGGCCAATACGTGACGGTCTCGTCCGACCCCATACCGCTGCAGGTCGATGCCACGACGCAGATCGCAATTTCCGCCACCGAGGGCGAGGATGGCGGGGAGGGCGCGCCAGTTCCGGACGGGATAATCTACTCTGCGACCGACGACCTTTCAGTTCCATTGCCATTCGGGCTTGGCTCCCTGGACGCGCAGTCTCTGCTGGCGCGGTGGCCGAGATGGCTGCTCCTGCCGCCCGGCATGTGGCTTCTGCTGTTGGCGCTGAAGCGCATGGCGGCGGCGCTACGCCGCTGGCGGTGGAATACGCGCCACCGCCGCGCCGCGAAAAGCGCCCGACGGCGCTACGATCGCGCCATGAAGGCCAACCGGCAGGACGAGGCGCT
>JAGCUY010000140.1 GCA_017962605.1 Kiritimatiellia bacterium
CAAGAAGCGAAGACCCCGAGGCCATCATCGACGAGGCCGTGGTTGGTTTCGACGGCTCCGCGACCCCATGGCGACGCATTGCGGACAGGCGCGAGGCCATCGCCGCCGCAATCGCGGAGGCCAGAGATGGTGACTCGGTCCTCATCGCCGGCAAGGGCCACGAGAACTATCAGGAAATCAAAGGCGTCCGCCACCACTTCGACGACCGCGAGACGGTCCGTTCCCTTTGCACAGCAATGTCCGCATCCCCAAATTAAAACTTTTATCTCCCCGTTCCCTGTTCCCCGTTCCCCGTTCCCTCCTATGCCACAAAAAGTAAAGCTCTACACGCTCAAGCTCGACGCCGCCCAGGCCGCCAAGCTGGCCGCCATTCTTGAAAAGGGCAACTACGTCCGCACCAACGTCCCCTACACCACCATCGCCGTCAAGGGGGAGAACGTGAACATCAACCTCTACACCAGCGGCAAAGTCGTCGTGCAGGGCGAAGGCACGGAGGAGTTCGTCCAGTTCGTCCTTGAGCCGCAGGTGACGGGCGAGGCGCGCCTCGGCTACGAGGACGTCCTCGACCCCAAGGCCTCCGCGCCGCACATCGGCGTGGACGAAAGCGGCAAGGGCGACTACTTCGGCCCCCTAGTGATCGCCGCCGCATACACCGACGAGAACCTCACCGTGCGCATGCGGGAAATCGGCGCCAAGGACTGCAAGGTCCTTTCCGACAAGCAGGTCTTCGCCATTGGTGCAAGCCTGCGCTCCCTCCTCGGCCCCAACCGCTACACCATCGTATCCATCGGCCCGGAGAAATACAACCAGATCTACGAGAAGAACCGCAACGGCAACCGCATTCTGGCGTGGGGCCACGCCCGCACCATCGAGAACCTCCTTGAGCGCATCCCCAGCTGCCCGCGCGCAGTTGCCGACCAGTTCGGCAACGAACGCCTGATCCAGGGGGCCCTCATGGAGAAGGGTCGCCAGATTGTCCTTGAGCAGCACCACAAGGCGGAGTCCGACATCGCAGTTGCGGCGGCGTCAATAATCGCGCGCGAGCATTTCCTGCGCGCACTTGAGGCCCTTGGAAAGGAGTTCGGCGTCACCCTGCCCAAAGGCGCAGCGCACTCCACAACCATCCCCGCCGCCAAGGCAATCGTCGCCGCCCATGGCGCCGACGCCCTCCGCCGCGTCGCGAAGATCAACTTCCGGACAACCGACATCGTCCTCGGCCGCACCCCTCCGCAGCCAAATCTGGTATAATTGATTTCAATTCCAATTCACCATCTTACATCCCCCCATTAGCACCAACACATGCTCAGCAAATTCGCACTCGCCACCGTAGCCACGCTCCTCGCCACCGCCACTGTATTTGCCGGATGGGAGGATGTCGGCGCACCGCCCAAACGCCGCACCGGCAACAACGCCCCTGTCACAATTGAGACCACCGGCTCGCGCCAAGCCGCCCCTGTAGCCGCCCCTGTGGCAGCCTCAGCGGCCACGCGCCCTGCGACCGTAACCACCACCGCGCCTCGCTCCGTCGCCGCGCCTACGGCAAGCCCTGCGACATCCGATGTGCCGCGAACCGTCCGCGAGGCGGCGCAGCGCCGCGCTGCCGCCCGCGCAACGACGCAGCCCGCGCAACCCGTCCGCCAGGCGCCAGTACAACCCGCGCCAGCATCCTACCGCACTACCCCTACTTATCGCGCCCCCGCGCCCGCGCAACCAGCGCCTTCCCTCGCTCCCGCCAGCCGCTACCAGCAGCCCGCGCCTTCCCGCGCTCCGGCCAACCAGCCCCCGCCACAAGAGTGGAGGCGCGCGGATACCAGCCGCGAGCAGCCGGATGACTATGACTTCGCCGACGAGGGCAACGCCTACTTCGTTCCTTTCTTCGACGCCATAAAGGAATCCGACTGCTGGCTCCACGCCATCTACATCACCCCCGCCACTGCGGCCAATGGCAACGACCTTACCATGGCCGAAGGCCAATACCACCTGCGAATGGTGGACGTTCAGGACTTCATCGGCGGCGACCTCACCCTCGACGCCAACATCAAGGGCGTAGGATTCATCGACGACGCCGAATACGAGACCCTCCCCTACGTGCTCATCGAGGCCGCAGTTGACCTAGAGTTCACCTGGCGCTTCATCTCCGGCTTCTCCCTCCAGCTCGGCGCTCGTCCCGGCGTTTACGGCGACCCGGAGAACTTCGACGCATCGCTCTTCTCCTTCCCATTCCACGGTTGCCTCTATTACTCCTTCGCGCCTGAGTTCGCAATCCGCGCCGGCGCAGAGGTCCGCCCCGGCTGGGACATGGCCGTCATGCCTCTCGCCGGCTTGGCCTGGGCGCCTAGCGAATACTTCCTCCTCGAGGCCGGCGTCCCGCGCTCTACCGCCATCCTCCGCCTTGGCCCATTTGACTTCTACGGCCTCGCGCAGTGGGACAACGCCACCTACGCCATGGAGGACAAGGACCAAAAGCCCGAAAGCCTCACGCTTGATTCATGGCGCCTTGGCGGCGGCCTCACCATCAACTTCTTCGACGCCTTCCGCATCGGCGGCGAGGCCGGCTACATCATGGGCCGCAAGTTCAAGGCCGAAGGCTCCGCCGGCGAAGGCGAAATCGAACTTGAAAACTCCCCCTACTTCGGCGCCACACTTGGAGCGAGATTCTAACACACCATGCCCGCAACAATCATCGACGGCAAGGCCGTCGCCGCCAAATGGCACACTGAGACCGCGCAACGCGCCGCCGCCCTCGCAGCCAAAGGCACAACCCCATGCCTTGCCGTCATCCTCGTCGGCGACAACCCCGCTTCAATTTCATACGTGACAGCGAAGGAACGCGCCTGCGCGGCCGACGGCATCGCATCCAGGCCCATCCGCCTCCCAGCCACCGCCTCGCAGGATGACCTCCTCCGTGAAATCCACGCGCTCGCCGCCGACCCCGCCGTCCACGGCATTCTCGTCCAGCTTCCACTCCCGCGCCACATCGACGAAACGGCTGTCATCAACGCGATCCCGCCCGAAAAGGACGTGGACGGCTTCACAGATGTGAACACCGGGCGCATGCTGATCGGCGAACCCTGTTTCCTCCCCTGCACGCCACATGGGATTGTCCAGCTGCTCGTCGAATGCGGCGTGGAGACCAATGGCGCACACGCGGTCGTCGTCGGCCGCAGCAACATCGTAGGACGCCCCCTCGCCAATCTCCTTTCCCGCAAAGGGCCTGGCGGCAACGCCACCGTCACCCTCTGCCACACAGGCACCCGCGACCTCGCCTCGTTCACCAGGCAGGCAGACATCCTCATCGTCGCATCCGGCCGCCCCGGCACCGTCACCGGCGACATGATCAAACCCGGCGCAACCGTCATCGACGTGGGCGTCAACCGCGTCCCCGACCCAACCGCCAAGCGCGGCTACCGCCTTGTCGGGGATGTCGACTTCCCATCCGCATCGCAGGTGGCCGGACGCATCACGCCCGTTCCGGGTGGAGTTGGACCACTCACCATCGCGATGCTCATGGTCAACTCCGTGGCCGCAGCCGAAGAGCTTGCAAAATGACCCAGCCCCAGCAGCCCGAAATCACCAGCCTCGCCAATCCGAGAATAAAGGCCGCCGTCAAGCTGCGCCAGCGCTCGCACCGCGACGAGTCCGGGCTAATGCTCGCCGAGGGCTACCGCGAAATCAAGCGGGCACTCGACTCAGGCTATGCGCCCTCGCAGCTCTTCCATTGCCCCGAACTCTACCTCAAGGGGACCAACGAACCGTCGCTAGTCGAACGCGCACGCGCCGCCGGCGCCGAAGTTTTCTCCTGCTCCGCCCCGGTGTTCCTCAAGCTCGCCTACCGCGAACGCCCCGAAGGGCTTCTCGCCATCGGCCCGCAGCCTAGGCACACCCTTGAGGAAATCGCGCCGAACCTCGGCCCGCATTCACTCGTGGTGGTTGCCGAAACCATTGAGAAGCCAGGCAACCTCGGCACGATCCTGCGCTCGGCCGACGCCGCCGGAGCCGACGCCGTCATCGTCTGCGACCGCTGCACCGACATCTTCAACCCCAATGTCGTCCGCGCCTCCACGGGGATGATCTTCTCGCTCCCCGTGGTCGAATGCTCCAGCGCCGACTGCCTCTCATTCCTCCGCAAGCTGGGCTTCAAGACCCTCGCCGCCACACCGCACACCGACGCCCTGCTCTTCGACGTTGACCTCACCGGCCGCGTCGCCCTTGTAGTCGGCAACGAGCAGTTCGGGCTCTCCCCAATCTGGATGGACGACGCCGACCTGCGCGTCCGCATACCGATGCTTGGACGCGCCGACTCGCTAAATGTATCCGCCGCGACGACGATTCTACTCTTCGAGGCCGTCCGCCAGCGCGTAGCCGCCGGAATCGCCTCGCCGCCGCCACCGCTTCCCGAGCACCACGGGGCCTAGGCTCAGAACTTCAACCCGCACACTTCGTGCACGCGCACGACATCGGCGCCGCGCGCAATGGCCATCTCAGCCGCTATGCGAGAAGCCTCGTCGCGGCTCTTCGCCCCACGCGCCTCCGCCAAATCAGCCAGGAAGCGCTTCCTTGAGGCACCTACCACTATCGGCAAGCCGAGGCGCTTCAGCTCCGCCACCCCGCGCAGGATTTCAGCCGACTCCGCATTGGTCTTGCCAAAGCCAAGGCCGGGGTCAACCGACATTTTCCCGCGCTCAATGCCGGCGGCCTCCGCGAAAGAAATCCGCTCTTCAAGGTAGCGCACGACATCCTCGATTCCGATGTGGCCGTCGGCCACAATGCGCCCGGCCGCGTCGCGGACAATCCCGCGCCCTGCGACATGCTCGCCATAGCCGTGCATGAGAACCAGCCAGGCGCCGCTCTCCGCGACCACACGCGCCATGTCGGGGTCGCCTAGCGACGAGACGTCGTTTATGATATCCGCGCCAAGTTCCAGGGAGCGCGCGGCCACTGAGGCCCGCCGCGTGTCTATTGAAATCGGAACATCGACAACGCCCCTGATGGCCCTTAGCGCCGGAAGTAGGCGCCTTGCCTCCTCCTCTTCCGACACCTCAGCGGCACCGGGTTTTGTCGATTCCCCGCCGAGGTCGATAATCGCGGCACCCTCGGCCACAAGCCTCATGGCCTTCTCCGCAGCCTTTTCCGGCGCCAACGTCTCGCCTCCGTCCGAGAACGAGTCCGGCGTCGCGTTCACGATCCCCATGATCCCCCTGAAGGGCGACGCCCCTCTGTCAGACATGCTTTTCACAGCAGTGAATGGGGTTAGAGGACCTTGGAGATGAAGTCGCGGAGGCGCTGGTTCTCGATTTCGCCGAAGAACTCCTTCGTGGGCTTGTCAACGGCGATCTTGCCGCCGTCGATGAAGAGCATGCGCGATGCGATTTCACGCGCGAAGGAAAGTTCGTGGGTGACGGTGATCATCGTCATGTGTTCTTCGGCAAGGTCGCGCATCACCTGAAGCACCTCCCCCACCATCTCGGGGTCGAGGGCGGATGTCGGCTCGTCAAAGAGCATCACGCGCGGCTGCATGGCCAGCGAACGCACGATGGCGATGCGCTGTTTCTGCCCGCCTGAGAGCTGCCCCGGATAGGCATTTGCCTTGTCGGCCAAGCCAACGCGCTTCAGAAGTTCCACGGCCTTGTCCTCGGCTTCCGCCGGACTGACCCCGCGGATCAGCTTCGGCGCGAGGGTGATGTTTTCCATCACCGTGAGGTGCGCGAAGAGGTTGAAGTGCTGGAAGACCATCCCCATGTCGGAGCGGTAGCGGTTGCGGTTGCGCTCGCTCTGGCGGTGGGAGAGGCTGAAATGCGTCGTCCCGCCCTTCTCGTCGCGGACGGATGCGCCGCCGGAGACGATTTCCTCGCCGCCAAACCAGATTTGACCGGAAGTCGGCTCCTCAAGGAGGTTGAGGCAGCGGAGGAAGGTCGATTTGCCGCCGCCGCTGGGGCCGATGACCACGACGACCTCGCCCTTGCGGATGGTCGTGGTGATGCCCTTCAGCACCTGCAGCGAGCCGAAGCTCTTGTGGAGGTCCTCGACTTCAATAAGGGGGTGGCCGGGCGGAACGACCGGGCGCGTCGAGGCGAAAGAGTGAGAATACTGCGCCATTTCTATGCCTCCTCCGTTCCGGTGTTGTGGAGCTGCTTTTCAAGCCGCGTGAGCAGCTTCGAGAAAATCATGACGAGGATCAGGTAAATCGCCGCGACAGCCAGGAAGGGGATGTATGCCTGGTAGGTCTGCGAGCGGATGATCGAGCCGCCGCGCGCAAGGTCGTCGAGGCCGATAAAGGAGGCGATCGAAGTGTCCTTGAGCATCACGATGAACTCGTTGCCGAGGGCGGGCAGGACGTTGCGGATGGCCTGCGGCAGGACGATGCGGCACATTCCCTGCGTGTAGGAGAGGCCGAGCGAGCGGGCGGCCTCCATCTGGCCTTCGTCGATTGAGACGATGCCGGCGCGGATGATCTCCGCCACGTATGCGCCGGAGTTGAAGCCGAAGGCGAGAATCGCGACGAGGACCTTGTTGTTGAGATTCGAGAAGATGATGAAGTAGGCGATCAGCAGCTGGACTGTCATCGGGGTGCCGCGGATGACGGTGATGTAGAGCTTGGCGAAGGCATTCAGGAGCGTGAGGCGGCCGTGCTTGTCATGTGTCGAGCGGATGACGGCGAGGAAGAAGCCAATCACCGCGCCAAGCAGGACGGCGCAGAGGGCGACGGAAAGTGTGTTTTTCAGGCCGTTCGTGATGTAATGCCAGCGGCCTTTGTAGATGGTCTCAGTGCGGACGGTTTCGGCACCGTCGGGGCCGACGGTGCGCACTTCGCGCGTCCCAAAGGGAATCTTCTTGATGAAGCAGACGTAGAAGTTGTTCTCGAAGGCGGCGAGGGCGCTGCGGACAATCGGGAAAGAGAGCCGGAGGCGGTCGCCGGCGTCGTCTGCTCGGGTGATGCGCAACTCAAGTGTCTCCAGGCGCGAAGGGTTGGCCGTAACGTTGAAGTAGGCCTTGGTCTGTCCCTCGGCGAAGTCCAGGGTGTCATCGGAGAAGGAGAAATTCCCATCCTCGCCGTTGGTGGCCTCAAGATGGTAGGAAGCGGCCTGTGATGCGTCGGCGCGGACGAGCGTCACTTCAGTGGGAGTCCCGCTTCTGAGACCGAGACGGAGGCGGGGGGTGTCGCCAGGCGTGCCGTCTGGCGCGGCGGGCAGGGCGAGCGACGAGATGCGGCGGCCCTCGCGCTCCTGGACGGAGAGGGTCAGCGTCGCGCCGGACTGTCCGGCCTCAAGGGGAACGCGTGCCGTAAGGGGGATTTTGCGGCCGGGAACGTCGATGGTGACATCGTAGATGATGCGCTCGTCCGTCTCGGCGCGGGAGAGGTCGAGCGCCCGCGTGGCGGGCGCATCGACTGGAACGACGAAACGCGCGGCGGAGTCGTCCGCCGCGCCGTCGATTTCGCCGGCGGCCCCCGCCGGCTCCTGGGCCGACGCCATCCAGACGCCGCCGGCAAGAAGCGCGGCGGCTGCGAGGAAGGCGCGGTGCGATAGGCAATGGCGGGGGCGGCGCGAGTTCATTGGTTACTTCGCGCAGCCGCAGGCGGCCTTGTTGCAGTCGGCGGAGGTGCAGGGCACGCAACCGCATGGGGCGGCGGCGGCCTTGACCTCTTCGGCGCTGGCGGCCGCTTCGGCCTTGGCGGTCCACTCGTCCTTGATCTCGTCAAGGCGGCCGCTGCCGTCGAGCTCGTCAATGACCTTGTTCACGACGGCGAGGAGCTCGGGCTGGCCCTTCTTGATGGCGACGGCGTATTCCTCAACCGTCAGGAGCTCGGAGATGTCATAGTCGGGCTCGCCCTTGATGACGGCCTTGGCGGGGTCGATGTCGGCGATGACGACATCCACCTTGCCGGCCTTCATGGCGGCGAAGGCGCTGGCCGGGGAGTCGAACATCTCAGGCTCCTGGCCGAGCTGCTCGCGGACGAAGTCGGCGCTGGTGGTGCCGTTCTGGACGCCCACGCGCTTGCCCTTCGCCTCTTCGCCCTTCTCAAAGGGGTTGGCCTTGGCGTAGATGAAGACGATGCCGGTGCGGACGTAGGGGTGCGAGAAATCGACCTTCATCTTGCGGTCTTCGGTGACCGTGATGCCGGCGGCGGCCAGTTCGGCCTTGCCCGCGATGAGCGAGGGGATGACGGAGTCAAACTCGACGTCCTCAATCTTGAGCTCCTTGCCGAGTTCCTTGGCGATGGCCTTGCAGATTTCGACGTCGATGCCGACGACTTCGGTGCCCTGGCGGAATTCATAGGGCGGGAAGGTCGCCTCGGTGATCATGCGGATCGTGCCGGGGACGGCGGCGGGGGCCTTTGCCTCGCCTTCCGCAAAGGCCACGGTGGCCGCAGTGACGGAGGCAAGAGCGATACGGATGAGTTTTGCGTTCATGTTTAGTACTTTTTGTTAGAGTTAGAGGTTAGGTATAAAATTATACCAAAATTGACAATGGGTTGGGCAAGAATTTTTTAATCTCAGGCGCCGACGGTGGCGGAGGACTCGCGCGGAGTGCCGTCGCTGTCTCGCCAGGCAAGGCGGTATGCGCCCTTGAAGCCGCGGAAGGAGACGGTGCCGTCGGCGCCGGCCTTCACGGTGGTGCGCGTCCGCCATTCGCGGTTGATAAGTTCGTCCAGCGCGAAGAACGACTTCTTCGGCGTCATGTCGCGGTGGAAGAGGCCTGAGACTGAAGGTTCGCGCGGCGCGCCGCAGTCATCGACGATGTTCCACCAGGTGATGGCGACCATGTCGGGCAGCGAGAACCAGAGGCGGTAGAGATTGCGGGCGATCTCCGCCTGGATTTCCTCGCCGCGTTCGTCGCCGCCGGGGGCGGAAACGGTAATCTCCGAGAGATGGATCGGCATCCCCTGCCCCGCGTGCGCGGCGGCGATTTGCGACCGCACCTGCGTGGGGGAGCGTAGCTCGGAACCCTGCGCGATTTCCTCGCACTGCTTCGGGTTGAATAGGTGCATCTGCATCCCCTGGAGGTCGATCTTGTCGCCGCGCGCCAGCTGGTCGCGGGTCTGCTCGGCGTAGCTGGCGTCGAGCTTGTAGTCGTTGATTGAGAGAACCGACTTCGCGGGGAAGGCGCGCATGCACTCGCGGAAGGCCCAGTGGCAGTAGTCGCCGGGCATGAAGGTCTTGCGAGGGTCGCGGCAGAGCGTTGAGCCGGGAACAAGGCGGTCGGGGTAGCAGCAGGCGCTCTCGTTGCAGACGTCCCAGCTGCACATCCGCTCGCCATAGCGGGCGGCTAGGGCGTCGATGCGGCGCCGCAGGGCGCTCTCCATTTGCGCCGGGAAATCCGCCGGAATGCGCTTCAGCACCTCCTCCATCGGTTGCTTGAGGATGGACACGCCGGAGCGGTCGTCGGTGAGCATCTCGGCGAGGATTTCGTGCGGCAGCTTGGCCATGAGCCAGATGGGGTATTGCCACTCGGGGCTGGCCCAGACACTCGGGTGGCCGTGGCGCCAGATGCCCTTCTCCTCGCAGAACTTCACCACAGGCTCGCTTGGCGGGCGGCGCCAAAAGCGCTGCGCCTTGGGGTCACGGCAGGCGTTCCACCACGCCTCGGTGTCGGTCTGCTCCTCATCGAAGCGCATCTTGCCCTCGACTGGCTCGAACGTGCGCCAGTAGAAGGCAATGGTGCCGGAGTTGAAGAGGGCGCCGTCGGCGAAGGTGCTGCTCCATACGGCCTTGTGGCGCTCGTTGGCCTCGTGGGAGCCGAGCTGGTTGAAGTTGAATAGGTGCGCGCCGAAGCGGAAGGCGTGCGAGACTTGCTCAACCGTCACCTCCGCGCCGGCCGGGGCGCCAATGGCAACGGTGGCGTCGGCCTTGCGGTATTTTTCGATGTCGGCATCAATGCGGGCCTGTTCGTCGGCGTTCCAGTGGGCGTAGTAGGAGGGTGAGAGCATGGTAGGTAATGTGTAAGTGTGAAAATGTGAAAGTGTGAAAGTGTGAAAGTGTGAAAGTGTGAAAGTGTTGCCAATTTCCAATGTTGCCAATGGCCAATCCCGAATCCTGCGATGCGGCTACGGCTGTCTAATGTCGGCTGTCTTCCCGCATGTCGCATGTCGCATGTCGAAAGTCAAACGATTTAACGATTCAGCGATTCGCGGTGGGGCTAGACGAGGGTGGGGCGGAGGGTGATGACTCCGAGTTTGGAGAGCGATGCCTGGAGGCGCTCGAATGTGGCGTCGTCGGGGCAGACTCCTACGATGGCGCCGCCGCTGCCGGAGAACTTGGCGCTGGCGCCAGCGGCGCGCGCCGCCTTCACCATGCGCAGGTTGCCATCGGAGAGGCGGTAGAGCTTGGCGCGAAGGTCGAAGTTCTCGTCCATGAGGGCGGAGAGCACCGCCCAGTCGTGCGCCTTCATGGCGTCAAGGGCCTTGTCGGTGAGGGCGCCCCACTGGCGCATGGCGCCCACGACTGCCTCGTCGCCTGCGTTGAAGCGGTCGCGGATGTTGTTGTGGAAGACCTCGGACCCTTCGGAAAGGTCGGTGCGGTAGGCGATGTAGAGTGGCGGCATCATGTCGGCCGTGAGCGGACGGTAGTCTCCGTAGCCGCGGCTGTCGAGGAGCGCCTTGTTGAAGTCCATGTAAACTAGGCCCTGGTAGGCCTGCGCCACGCGGTCCTGGAGGCCGGCGGCGATGCCAAGCTCCTCGTTCTCGACGGCGCGGACGATGTTGGCCAGCTGGGCGTTGGGGATGGTTACGCCGTAGAAGGACATCATGGCGCGCATGCATGAGGTGATGATGGCGCTGGAGCCGGCGAGGCCCACGAGGTTGGGGATGTCGGAGGAATAGCGGATTGTGAAGTTGCGGCCATGGAGGGAGACTCCGTTTGCGCGGCAGTATTCGCCGAAGCGCTTGATGGCCGCCTTGATGAGGCGGATGCCGCCGTAGTAGCCGTATTTGCGGACGTCGGCGTCAAGGTCGTCAACGGAGGCGAAGGTTGAGCCGTCGCGCGGCCCGGGCTCAATGACAAGCTCCGGCGACTCGTAGAGAGTGGCCGTCGCGGAGAAGTTGGAGAAAGTGAACGCTATTGTCTTTCCGAAGTAGCCGTCGGACGGATTGCCTATCAGGGCGGCCCTGGGATATGCCTTGGTGGTGATAATCATGGTGAAGACATTATACCAAACGGCGGCGCGCGGCGCGCGGATGTGGTATAATCAAGAAGCAATGAAAAAGATCTCCTTTGGCAACCTAATGGTGACCGGCGGCGCCGGCTTCATCGGATCCAACTTCATCCGCCACGTCTTCGAAAAGACCGGCTACGCGGGACGCATCGTGAACTTCGACGCCCTAACCTACGCCGGCAACCCGCGCAGCCTCGACGACGTCGCAGCCAAGTTCGGCGAGCGCTACGTCTTCGTCCGGGGCGACATCCGCGACCCGGAGGCCATCCGCCGCGCCTTCGACGAATACTCCATCGACGCCGTCTGCCACTTCGCGGCGGAGTCGCACGTGGACCGCTCAATCGTCTCGCCCGGCGCATTCATCGAGACCAACGTCAACGGCACGTTCAACCTCCTTCAGGCGGCGCGCGAGCGCGGCGACGCCTTCGTGCGCTTCCACCACGTCTCGACCGACGAGGTCTTCGGCTCGCTCGGCGCGGAGGGGTTCTTTTCCGAGACGACGCCCTACCAGCCGCACTCGCCCTACTCGGCGTCGAAGGCATCATCCGACCACATCGCCCGCGCCTACCACGACACCTACGGCCTCAACGTGACGATCACCAACTGCTCCAACAACTACGGGCCATACCAGTTCCCGGAGAAGCTGATTCCGCTGATGATCCTCAACGCAGTCGAGGGCAAGCCGCTGCCCGTCTATGGCGAGGGGCTGAACATCCGCGACTGGCTGCACGTGGAAGACCACTGCGCCGCCATCTGGACGGTGATGACGCAGGCGGAGTCTGGCACCACCTACTGCGTCGGCGGCCGCTCCGAGCTTCGCAACATCGACGTGGTGAAGCGCATCTGCGCGCTCGTCGAGCGCTTCCGCGGGCCGCTGCCAAACGGCGCGCCGCGCGAGTCGCTGATCACGCACGTCGCCGACCGCCTCGGCCATGACAAGCGCTACGCCATCGACTGCTCGAAGATCGAGCGCGACTTCGGCTGGCGCCAGACGCACACCGCCGACAGCGGCTTCGAGGAGACCGTGCGCTGGTATTTGGACAATCCGGCCTGGGTGGAGTCGGTCCGCTCCGGCGAATACCTGCGCTGGATCGAGACCTACTACGCCGGCCGCTAGTGGCAGGCTGAAAAAACCTACACCGTCTCCCCTCTCACGTAGGAGGGGCCGAAGGTGACATCGGCCGGGAAGGCGCCGGTGGAGAGATAGTCAACGATGTGTTTCGCCACCTGTGCGCCTATGGCGGCGTTGTCACGCTCCATGCGAGTGAGCGGAACCACGCTGGCCGGGACATCCTCCTTGTTCGCCCATGTTACGATGCGAACGTCCTGCGGGATGCGGACGCCGGCGGAGGCCAGCACCAGCATGGCGCCGGAGGCCAGGTGGTCGTCGCGGAAGAAGACGAGGTCTGGAAGCGGGCGGCGGCCATCGGCGCGCGGGGCCCACTCCTCGGCCAGCCGCTTGGCAAAGGCCAGGGCGGTCAGCGTCGAGAGCGACTGCGTGTTGAACGGGGGTTCCGTCGGGGCAATCCGCCAGTCTTCGGCGTGGATGCCGGCCGCGTTCAGCGCCGGAACGGCATCCGGGCCACCGCGAAAGCCCGTAATCTGGAGGACGTTGCGGACGCCAGCCTCACGGCAGTGCGCGACAAAATCGGATAGGCATAGGTCGTCGCGCAGGGCAACCGTTCCGACAAGGGCGCGGAATGGAGCGGGCTGCTTACGCGTCACACGGATAAAAGGCACGCCAACGGAGGCGAGGCGGTCGGAGATTTCATCGAGATCGTGCACCTGGACAACGAGGTCAAAGCGATGCTTCGTCATCGTGTCGAGAAGGGAGAAGTCAAGCGAACCGTCTGCGGCGAACGGGACTGTCGCGTGGATGACCAGATAGCCCGCTGAAGTGAGGGTGTCGCGCAGGGCGGCCTTGGCCTCATTCTCGGCCTGATTGCCGCACCCGGGCGGAACGACGACGAGAATCTGCCCCTTCCAGCACGGGCGGTCGGGATTGCAGACAACGCAGCCGACATGCGGGCGGGGGGAGATGATGCGCTCCATCTTCAGTATGCGGATGGCGCGGGTGGTAATGACTTGGCTGACGCCCGTCAACGCGGCGAGTTCGCGGATTGGCGGAAGTAGCTCGCCTGGACGGTAGTACCCCGTCTGGATTGCGCGGCGCAAGGCGTCGGCCAGCTGGATTGCAAGGCCGCCGTGCCGTGAGCGGTCGATTGTGAACGGCGGTTTCTTAAATGCGATTTGAGTCATGGGGATAGTTTAGTGGAAAGAGCGGTGTTTGTCAAGACGTTTTCGCGCCCTGCTCCCCCTTCAACCATTCGCCAATTTCAGGAACCCGGCGACGCCAGATAGAATGAGCTGCGAGGCGAGGGAGGCGAGAACCAGCCCGGTGATGCGACTGAGAATCGCGAAGATGCGCCGGCCGAAGCGGCGCTCAAGCGAAGTGGCGAGGTAGAGCATGACCCAGATTGTCGCGCAGGCCGCAGCCATGGAAAGCACGCAGGCCGCCTTCGCCAGCGGCGTCGCGAGTTCGGTGCCCAGCACCAGGATCGTGCCGATGGTGGCCGGCCCGACCACGACCGGAATCGCCATGGGGACAATGGCTATGTCGTCGTCACTTCCAGGCGGCGCCTCTACCGGCTTCCCTTTGGCCAATCCGATTGCGGAGAGCAGGAGAATCGTCCCGACGCCGACGCGGAAGGCATCAAGCGTGATGCCGAAAAGCGAGAAAATCGCCTGCCCGAGAAAGAGGAGGATGAGGCTGACGAAAAACGCGGCGGACATGACTCTCCCCGAGAGCCTGCGCCTCTCGCGTTCTTCCATTTCCTCCGTGATGCAAAGGAACATGGAGAGCGCGAAGAACGGCGTGTAAAGGAAGAAGAACTTCAGCGCGTTCGTCGAAAAAACAGTCCAGAATTCGCTAAACATTTTCAAGCCTTCGTTATGACATCCCGAAACCGACAAAAATCAAGTCCGCATGGCGCCTAGCCTTCGGACACTTACATTATACTAGGAAATGCCAATATTGTAAAATGCGTCCTACACTTTTATGAACGAATATGCCAGCCTCTTTCACACTTTTCGAACGAAAACAGCAAATGTTTCCACACTTTTATGAATATTCATCCATGCACCCGTCCATTGCCTTGCCCTTGGGCCCTGCTCCCCTAAGGGCACAATAATCGTGCAAATCCGAATTGAGATTTCGGATTTGCATGGGAAATTGGCATTTGGGCTCCCGTGACCAAATCGGCAGTTCCGGGGTGTCTCCCCTCAAGCAGTCACGACAAACCGATGGATGCCGGAGCCGAGACGCCATGCGGGACGGCCGAGTCGCGTCGTCGCCTCGGCGCCGTCGCATGGATTGGCGTTGTCGAATCCTTTTGGCATGACAGCCGTGGCGGTGGTGTTTGGAGGCACTTCCACCGTCCAGTCGAAGGTTCCGCCGTCGATGCGCCATTCGCTGCGAATCTTGCCGTATGGGCATTCGTGGGACGCCTTAACCCAAGATAGCCCGGCCGTCTCCGGAGCGAGGAGGATCTTTCGGAAGCCGGCCGCATCGTCGCCCACGTCTAACCGGATGCCGCCGGGATATTGGAAGAGCCACGCCGAGACGTCGCCAAACATGACATGGTTCTGCGAGGTCGGCGTGCGCCAGCTCTCCCAAGCGGTCGTGGCGCCGTTAGCGAGCCAGTCGCCGAAACTGGGGTATGCGGTCTGCTTGAGAATGTCGATGGCGAGGTCGCCGCGCCCGGTTTCGCTAAGCGCCCGGAAGAGCCATTTGACGCCGAGGATGCCGCATGTGAGAAGGCGTCCGGCGTCCTCGACGGCCTGGGCGAGTTTCCGCCCCGCCGCGTCGCGCGCTTCCGGCGCGGCAAGCCCCGCCGAGAGCGCTGCGGCCTGCGAACACTGCGTGCCGCCGGCCCATGTGCCGTCGTCTTTCGCAAAGGCCGCACGCGCCGCTTCCCGCGCCTTCCGGGCAAGTTCCGCGAAGTGCCTTGCGTCGTCGTCGCGGCCTAGGAGCCGCGCCTCGTCCGCCGCGATGCGGACGGCCTCGTGCCACCAGGCGGTCGAGGTGAGCGCGCGTGGCGTGTAGGTGCCCCACTCGGACTGCGGCATCGGCGCGCACCAGTCGCCGAGGCCGTAGTCGGCGAGTCCTCTTGCGTCAAGCTTTCCTTCGCCCCAGAGAATGTAGCGGCGGAGGGCAGAATAGGTCTCCTCGAGGATGCGGCGGTCGCCCCGGTAGCGGTAGAGCGTCCAGGGCACGACTGCGACGGCGCAATCCCAGGCAGGCCCCGCGCCCTCGGGCCCCCAGCCTCCGAAGGGAACTAGGCGCGGGATGCCGCCATCGGGCAGCTGCGCGTCCATGATGTCGCGGCACCACTTTTCATAGCCCGCCGTGTTCTCAAAGCAATACTGCCCCATTTCGGCGGCGAGCTGCGCGTCGCCAGTCCAGCCGTTCTTCTCGCGCTGCGGGCAGTCCGTCGGGACGCCGTCCGTGAAATTGCAGAGATAGGCCCGCACGAAGAGCCGGTGGATGCGGTTCACAAGGTCGCTGGAGCATTCAAACGACCCCGCCGGATCGAACGCCGTGTTGACCTGGTAGGCCTCGATGTCGCCGGGGCTAAGCGCTTCGCGCAATCCGCCGATCTCCACGTAGCGGAAACCCTTGTAGGAGAACTTCGGTTCGTGGAATTCCTCCTCCGCCCCGGTCGCGACATGGCGGTCGCGCTGGAACCAGCCGCCGGGCATCCGCAGGACGGAGTGCGGGTACTGGAAGAACATGTCGTTGCCGTCCAGTTTCACCGCGCCGTCCTCATGGCGCTTTTCGCCGTACTGAATCGTGACGACGTCGCCCTTCGCCAGGCCGCGCAGACGAAGCCGCGCCCAACCGGAAAGGTTCTGCCCGAAATCGACGGACCAGTGGCCGTTCGCGAGGCGCTCCACCGAGGTCGGCCGCCAGGTCTCGCGCTTCTCCGCGCTTGGGAGAGGCATCGCCTCAAGACGACCGGAAGGGCCGTTCGTCACGGTTGCGGGGAGGTCGATGGACGGAACATTCCCCGGCGCGTGGATTTCGCCCTCGCGCAGGTCGTCCCAGAGAATCGGGCTTCCGACCTGCCGCCATGAGCCGTCGGTGACGACGCGCTCCCGCGTTCCGTCGGCGTATGTAAGTTCAAGCTGGGCGATCAGGCAGGGCGTCGCGCGCCATGGGGATTCGTCGAGGTTCCACACCTCGGGCACATGGATGTCGTATGGGCCGCGCCCCAGCAGGACGTCCAGCGAATGCTCGCCGGGCGCCGCGAGAAGGTCGGCGATTTCGTAGGTGGAATAGAGGACGCGGTCGTCGTAGTCCGTGGGCGCGGGGTCAAGGGCCTTACGGCCGATGCGCCGGCCGTCAAGGGAGGCCTCGTAGAAGCCCAGGCCGCAGATGTGCAGGACGGCGTCGCGGACAGGCTTCACCGTGCGGAAGGTTTTTCGGAAAGCCGGCGAGACGGTCTCGACGGTTCGCATGAGGCGACCGCCGAAGGGCGCCGCGACGGTCTCGCCAGGCCAGTTCTTCCCCGTGGCGAAGGTGCGTCCGCCGGGAAGCGAGAGAAGCGCGAGGAAGGCCCCGTCCTCTTTCATGCGCACCGTCACCGAATTCGTTCCGGCGCATAGATGGCCAGCCACGTCCACATAGCGGAGAATCGGCCCGCCGCCAAGTTTCATCACAGTCCGGCCGTTCACCTCGATGGAAAAGGCACCGGAGGCGGCGCAGGCCAGGACGGCGGGAGCGGTTTCACGGACGGCGAATGACGGACGCCATGAGCAGCGCGTTGCCGTCAGTTCCGCCGCGCGCGGGTCGATGTCGCCAGGTTCCGCCTCAAATGAAAGCGGCACCAGGGCGGCAGACTCCCCCTCCCCGCCGGCGGCGACCCATTCCGCGCCCTTGAGGTCGTACTCCACTAGCGTCTCCGGATTGACCGTGATCCATTTCGCCACCCAGTTTTCGAAACGGAGAAGCCCGGTGCGCCAGCGGGCCGGATCGGAAACCGTGCGCCGGCCTTGGTTGTCGAGCGTCTCGACCGTCCAGTAATATGTACGCAACGGTTCGAGCTGACGCCCCGCGTATTCGACGTTCACGGACTGCGCGCCCGCCACTTCGCCTGAGTCCCAGACGTCGGGTGCGGCGAGGCGGTCGAGACTCGTCGCCACACGGACGCGCCAGGCAATCTGGACGACATTGCGCGCGCCGCCGTCGGGCAGTTTCCACGAAAGGCGCGGGCGCGCGACATCCATTCCTACGGGATCGGTACGGTACTCGATGGTGGGCTTGTGCATCATGGCCTAAGCGAATTCTACGAGCATGAACGAGTTCGGCAGCAGGGTGGACGGGAAGGAGATTTCGGCGTCAGTGCGTTTGGCATCGACGATGCGGCAGGACTTCGGCTTGCGGCCGCCGAAGTCGAAAGCCACCGGCTGGGCCACAGGCGAGTCGTTGACGATGAAGGCGGCAGCGGCCTTCCCGCCGCGTTTCGCGTCCTTCGCCGCGACGGTCCAGAGGCCGCCAGCGCCTTGGCCGCCCTCGACCTCGCACTTGACGGCGCGTCCGAGGCGGTAGAGAGCGTTGAAGTATTTCAGCGCGTAGAAGGCCTTGCCGGGCTTATTCAAGATGGGGTCGAAGAGCGGCGCGTAGGCGCCAACCGCGCACCTAGCATCGTAGATGTTCGCGATAAGGAGGTTCTTCGCGAGCTGGCAGGAGGCGATGAAGGCGGCGATGACGCTCGAGAGCGACGCGCGCCGCCAGAAGTAGCCGCTGCGGTCGCCGCAAAGCCACTCGTTGATGTGCAGTTCCACATCGCCGTAGCCGGCCTCGCGCAGCATCCGGCGGTGGTAGTCCGTGTGCGGCTTCACGAGGTCAGGCGTGATATAGCCGTGGAAGGAGAAGAAGTCGAGCGGCGGCCTTTTGTCCTTGAGGAAGGCGCAGAACTCCTCGAAGCAGCGCTCCCGGTAGGCCTCCTCTGGCGGCACCGGCTCGCCTCGCATTTCGTAGGTTACGTGGTGGGCGGCGCAGCGTCCATAGCCGCCGATCTTGAGGTGCGGGAACTTGTTTTTCAGGTGACTGGCGGCGACGTCGTAGAGTTCGCAGAACTGCTTCCAAGTGCCCAGCCACATCGGGTTGCGGTCGTCGGGCCTGTCGTCGGCCTCGTTCCAAATTTCCCAGTAGGTAATCTTCCATTTGTAGCCGTCGGCCCAGCCCTCGGTGTAATGGCGGATGACGTGCTCGCAGATGCGCGCCCACTTTTTGAAGTCCTTCGGCGGGAAGATGCGGTACGGCTTGCCGATCGACCGCGCGTAGTTCTCAATCGTCACGCCGAGACGGAAGTACGGCTCGACGCCGTTTTCGACGAGGGCCTTCAGGTAGAGGTCGGTGAAGGTGAAGTCGTAGCTCGCCGGGCTGTTCTCGTCCGCGTCGAAGTCGCGGAAGATGTTCGGGATATCAACGAAGAGGCCGCCGCCGAACATCCCGCCCACGTCATGGAGGCGGGCGTAGGGGACGCCCGCCTCCTTGAGGTAGCGGAACATGGAAAAGTCCGGAGCCTGTCCCCGCAGTAGCGGCCCCTGCCCTGTGGAATGGACGGGCTTAACGGGGCCGTCGGACTTGGCGAAGTCGATGGAAACGCCGCGCGGCGCTGGGGCCGGTGTGGCAATCGCCGTTGAAGGGGTCTTTTTCATGGTCCTTCCATTTTACCATTTATCGCGGCCGCTCGCGGAAACATCGGCGAGAACGCCTTTTCCGATTTTGACCTTGTCGTCTACAAATAGAAGGGTGTCTCCCTTTTATTGCTGCTTACGCCGCTCCACGTCTTCAGTAAAGGAACCCGAAGACCCAGAGTGGAACCTTGTTGCCGAAACCGACCTCGATGTCATCTGCGGCGACAAAACTGTCGGGGATGTCTTTGATTTGTGAAAAGCGTTTCTTCGCCCCACCAACCTCGAAAAGCCATTTGCCGTCAATGGTGAAGTCGCCACCATTTTCAACCCCGTTTCGTTTTTTTTAGAACGAAAAGTAGCATTGTTTTCGTTTTTAAAAACACGAATATTCTATCATGGGATTAAAAATCTGTCAACAAGGGCGGGATTCTGGGAATTTCGTAGCAAAGTGCCAGGGCGAAGTCAAGGTGATGTGGCAGTTGTGGCGTTTTCATTGTGGCAGTTGTGGTTTCCATCATGCCACATGGCAGCATGGGGCGCAAATGGAGGGGAAAAAGGCCGTCATGCAAAGGGGTCGAGTAGAAGCGTCATGCGCCTCTCAGAACAGCAAGGTCGTTGAGAGGCCCGCGATGCGGATGTTTGTCCATTCGCCGGGGTTTGTCTCGTGGATTGCCATTGGAGAAAAGCGCTCCTCACCAAAGGAATGGGGGTGCCCGCAGAGAACCAGAAGGCTATTATTCAACGGCCGCCATCTCCACCCGGTCAACGAACACCCTGCAGGTCGGGTGGATGCGGTCGGGCAGCTCGCCGGGCCGGATGTCGAAGTCGTCGCCGGCATGGGGCGTGAATTCCCCGCCGAAGTCGTACCATGCGTAACTTTCGCCCGCTTCGCCGAGTTTCACCGAATGGGAGACGACTGGCTCCTTGCAATGGTCACGGGTAATCATTAGCCAGAAGGCTTCGCGTTCGTCGTCGTCCGCCTCCGGGACGCGCTCTATGCGGACATGCGCGCGGACACGGTACTTCCCATCCAAGTCCAGCCCGACGCTGTCAAGCGGGGTGAAGTTCCAGCCGCGATAGGAGTATTCGACGGCGCGGCCGTGGACCGCCTGGGGATCTTCCACGCGGCGACTGTCCACGGGATACGCCGTCGGGATGATCCTCCCGTGTTCCATGACGATGACGTTGGAGACGACCGACGGGCCGCCACCCATGGCGAGGTCGCGCATTTCCTTTTTGGTGTGCCTGTTCAGCGCGGGCAGTTCGGCGAGTGAGACCGGCGGCTCCCCCTCGTCAAGCATCGGGACGATGAACGAGCGGGCGATCTCGCGCAGCTCCTCTCGCCGCGCGGCATCAACCCGTTCGGGATGGAGCGTGCAGATGTAGTCGGCGCAGCGCGGGCCGCGGAAGCCGCGCGTGACCCGCGTGACCTCTAGGCCAAAGAGGCCCCAACGGGCAGCGTCATGGTGGATTGGACTGTCCTTCGTGGCCTCGCATGCCATTCTCCAGAGTTCTGCGCCATGGTCGTAAACCTCGTCTGGGACGACAGGGTCGCAGATGCGCTCGAATATCCAAGGGGGATCTTTCACGCCGTCCCGCATCGCGCCCAGCGCGTGGATTTCGTCGAACCAGGCGCGCGCATACGAGGCGCCGGCGCCGTAGTAGGCGGCGAAGAACTTGTCCAGAAGCGGCTCAAGCGGCTGGTCGCTCTTCCAAAGGAACTTGGCCATCAAATAGGCCTTCAATTCGGCGAAGTCCGAATGCGCGGCGTTGTTCCCGGAATGCTGCTCATAAACGTGTGCGACGCCGTTCGCCTTGAAAAACCGGAGGTCGGGCCCCAGCGCCAGCGTGTTTGGGAAGGGGTGCGTGTAGTGGCGGAAGTTGATGACGTAGTTCCAGACGTAGAGGTTGGAGGTCACCTTCCCCCACCCTCTCAAGTATTCGGCGAACCGGCGCCTCTCCTCGTTGCGGCTTTCGGGGATGGGGCGGTAGATGTCGGTGCCGGGGACGCAGATGCAGGGCATGACGTTAGGGAGCAGTTTCGTCTTGGCCGGCGGCTTGATGGAGTAGTTGTAGGCCAGCGTCTCGACAACGGCGTCCGGCCGCACCTTCGCGACCTCTGCCGCGACATGGTTGACAAACCGGATAATGGACACCGACGGGCTACCTTCCTCCTCGTCCACGGCCCTGCACTTTTCGCAACGGCAGTAGTTGCTATTATCGTTCTGGCTCACGCCGAAATATTTGCATTCGGGGTGGCGTTTCACAATCTCCAGCACCTTGTCCGTCATGATTTTTACGACATCGGGATTCGAGAGGCACGGCTGGCTCTCCCTTGCGCCGAACTCACGCCGGATGCCGTCAACCTCGGCGAAATATTCGGGATGGTCGTGGAAGTAAGTCTCGGGCGGCAGCAGATACATGAAGGTGTGGCAGTTCGGCAGTTCCGCGCAGTATCGGAAGTCGCTCGGCCCACCAAGTTCCGGGGTGGCCGCGCGGCACGACAGGTTCCCGTTGTACCTGAGCCTGGCTGCGAACTCAGAATGGTACATCACGTCTGTGGCGCAGGTGTCGCGCTGGACGAAATCGGGAATCTGCCTGTCGCGGAGGCCGCAGGGGACGGAAAAGGACGCTGCCTCGGGCACAACTTCCGTGCCGCTGGCGAACCAGCCGCATCCACCGTAGGTCTCCAGTAGTTCGTAGACGCCGTAGAGGACGCCGGCCCGCGAGCCGCCCCGAATGCGCAGGGTGTCGCCCTCCACCGCCAGCTCAAACCCGTCGTCGGCGAACTCGCCGGAGGACAATTGGACAACCGGCCCCGACGGGCGTTCGCCTTCCGTGGACACGGGGAGTTCGACGCCCGTGATGCGGCGCACGTAGTCGCGCAGTTCGCCGGCCGCGTGGCGCTCCACTTCCGATTCGGCATTGGAGCACCAGATTGTGGTCCGTAGTGGCGCCCCTCTCTCCGCCACGACAAAGTCGCCAGCGGCATCGGCCTCTGCCGTCGCAACGACAGCGACAAGCGAAACAAAGCAACAGCATATCGCTTTCATTGACGCAAGAACTCCACTTTGTCTATATAGACGCCATTAATGGACGACTTGCCGTCGTCGCCGAACGTGCCGGGCGCAATCCACAGGATCTCACCGGCGCGCGGCGTCCACGTGAGAATGTCGTACCAGGCGTACTCGTTCGGTGTCTGGCCGGTCGTGAAATTCGCGCTGCCGGCGGTTTTCCTGTCGTCGGTGCAGTAAACGCCCGCGCTGAACGCCATGCCGTCGCGGCGGCCATCGACGCGCATCCTGAGGCGCAGCCGGTATTTCACGCCCGGCTCGAACGCGACGTTTGAAAGCGGGAACTGCACGCACCACTCGTAGTGCGTGTTGAAGAGCTTAAGCGCCTTCCCGTCGTCCGCCTTCGGGTCATCCACGAGTTCACCCCACGTGCCGGGGTTGATGACGCCGAGGAAGCGCTCCTCCAGCTCGCCGCTGTCGTCTTCATACGGCTTCACCCCCTCCTGCGCGACGATGCGCCAGCGCATCTTGACATCCTGCCGCGGCGTCTCCGCAAGCCGTATGTCCTTTGCCTCATCCAGCCGCGCCACGAGCGAGCGCGCCAGCGCCCGCGCCTCGTCCGGCGGCAGGACGCCTTTCGCGTTGCGCGAGAGGTTGAGCAGCTTGCAGCCGCGCTCCATCCGCGCGTAATCGACCGAGAAAGCGCCCATCCGCACGTTGTAGGAGATTGCCGGGTCGTCCGCCACAACGGCTTCGGCCTCCCGCCACACGGCGGCGGCCCCGGTTAGGAACTCGTCTGGGAGCGCGGGGTTCGCCACGCTGTCGAATACCTTGAGCGGATGGCCGGGCGACGCCGACCAGTCGCGCTGAAGCCTGTGCAGTTCCTCGAAGTATCCGCGTACGAGCGGCGCGGCCTTGCCGTAGTAGCCCGCGAAGAAGTCGTCCAGCAGGGACTCCATCGGAAGGTCGGGGTTCCACATCCATTTGGCGAGGAGCCACGCCTTCAGTTCGGCGAAATCGGCGTGGCGTCCCTGCCACGCCCCCTGCTCGAAGATGGCCTTCACGTTGTTGCGGTGGAAGAAGCGGAGGTTGCCCTGGAGCGAATAGACGTTCGCCCACGGCATCGGATAGTTGAAGAAGTCGGTCGTATAGTCCCAGACGAAAAGGAGGTCAGTCTGCCGCCCCCACTCCTCGATGTCCCTGCGGAACTCAACGTTCGACTTGTAGGGACTTTCGTCAATCGGCCGCGCGAAGTCGCAGTTGATCGAGCAGAGGCACGGCACCACGTTGTGCCGGAGCCGCGTCTTCCCCGGCGCCTTCTGCGTGTGGCT
The DNA here is from genome assembly GCA_017962605.1 of Kiritimatiellia bacterium. Lineage (GTDB taxonomy): Bacteria > Verrucomicrobiota > Kiritimatiellia > RFP12 > JAAYLN01 > RGIG5952. Next base: position 23,201 of record JAGCUY010000140.1, read on the forward strand.
ATAGGCGAGCGTCTCTATGAGCACGTCGGGGCACTCCTTCTCCACCTCCTCGGCGACGGCGTTCACGAAGCGCACGTTCGCGCCCGATGGCGACCCCTCCGCGTCGTCCACCGCCTTGCACTGCGGGCAGCGGCAGTAGGCGACGTTGTCGTTCTGGCTCACGCCGAAGAATTTCGCGCCGGGGTCCCTGCGGATGCGCTCCAGGACGTTCGAGGTGACGATCCGAAGCACGTCTGGATTCGTGAGGCAGAGCTGCGTTTTGCCCCTGACGCGCTTCCCGTCGATCATGCTGAAGTATTCGGGGTGCGCGTCGAAATAGTCCTTCTGCGGCAGCAACTGCTCAAAGGTGTGGGCCATGGAGAGCCCGCCGCCGAAGCGCCATGGGTCGCCGCCGTATTTCGCGCCTGACTTCCCGCCGAACTGGTGGCTGTTCACGCGAAGCCTCGCCGCGAACTCCGGGTGCATCCGGACGTCGAACCAAAAAGGCTCCCGCATCGAGAACGCCGGGACGTGCGTTTCGTCGAGGTCGGCCGGGACCTCGAAGCGTTCGCGTTCCGGGACGACCGAATGCCACGACGCATACCACCGGCACCCCGCGAACCTCTCCAGCAGCTCGTACACGCCGTAGAGGACGCCGCGATCACCGCCGCCGGTGATGCGGAGCCTTTCGCCTTCCACTTTAAGGCGGAAGGCATCCGCGCCGCTGCGCGGCGTTAAGATGCCCCGAGCTTCTAGACTTCCTATCCCTTCTAGACTTTCTAGAATAATCGCCTTCTCCGGGAGGGTTGCAGCCACCAGTTCCCCGTTTCCCGCACTCCGTTCCCCGTTCCCCGTTCCCTGTTCCCCCGTTCCAATCGGCAGTCGGACGCCCGTCACCTTCTCGGTGAAGTCGCGCAGCTCCTCGGCGGCGTAACGCACGACTTCTGACGCCTCCGCCGGAACCACGATGGAATACGCCGCCACCCTGCCGCGCTCGGCCAGGACCAGGTTGCCGGCAAGCGCATTGGCCGAGACGACCGTCAGCGCCGCAAGAGTGGATGCGCCCTTCATGGCCATGGAAAAGACGGTCCCGCGGCTTTACCGAACTATGACCGTCATGCCGGCCGGCTGGCCAAGCCATGTGAGGCGAACCGTCGCGGGGCTAGTCCCCTCCGTGTAGGTGTAGGAGTTCCCGTCGTGGCACTTCCTACCCGACCAAACGCCGTCGGAAAGCGTCTGGATCGCGTAGCGCACCACGGGAACGGTCGCACCGGACTCGTTGACGGTGGTTGTCGCTGTGAAGGTCCATTCGCCCTCGACCTTGTAAGCACCCGATTCAGTCTGGACCGCGCCTTCGCCACCCGCGACGACAAACACGTTCGTCACGCCCAGTTCGCCGAAGTAGCGCGCGGAATCGACGTTGCGGTTGCGCACCAGCTCCTCTTCCGTCAGCACGCGGTCGTAGTAGCGGAAGTTCTTCAACGTCCCGACGAGCCTGTAGTCCGGGTAAGCGGAAAAGCCACCAAGGCAATAGCCGCTTTCGTTCAATCCAGACACGGCCGCATACCGCTTGAAGCCCGTTCCCGAAGAGGGCGGCGTCGTGCCGCCGAAGAATTGCGCCGTGTTGTCCGTGCCATTCAGGATCGCCGTCACGTAGTCGCATGCGAGGGCGCTCATGTAAGGGTAGTTTGCTGCCAGGTCATTCTGGTTCACCTGCGTTTTCCAGTAGATGTTCCCCGAATCCTTGCCAATCTGAAAAGACATCCAGGCGTTGTTGAGGCCGAACGGATAGGCGCTTGCCGTAATCTGATCCGCCGACTTTACGTCTATAAGCTGCTGGAGCGTGTAGCTCTTCCCCGCCACAATGCCGCCATTACAGCGGAACCGTCCTGCGCCAGTGGTCTGGAATCCATTTCCCGTCCACTCGCCGGGGTCGCGTTCGCCAACCGGGTCGAGATTCGCCGCCGTCTCCCATCCCGTTCCCGCCGCGTTCAGCCGCTGGACGAAGAGGTCGTTGGCCGCGCCGGACGAGCCGAGGTTCTTCCATGTCGTCGCCGTCGTGGAGTGCGGCTTGTCCCTGCCGGCGTTGAGGATGCCGTCGTAGTTCCAGACGAGACCCGCCGGCGAATAGTCGTCGAACGAGTAGTCCGCCGCCGTGCGTATGCCGCGCACCGGCTTCCATTTCCACGTAAGGCGGACCAGGCCATCCGCCGCCGTGTAGGCGTAGGACGTGCCGGAATGGGCGACGCACGCCCCCCACGCGCCGTCCGAGTCGCTCCAGGTCTCAACCGTGTAGCCGTCGCACGCGTAGGAGATGCCGTTTGCCGCCGTCGCGGAAGCGGGGGCGGTGAAGGTGTGCGAGCCATCGATCTCGTAGGGGCCCTCCGGCTCGTCGCCATGCAGATACGCATACGTGGAGGCGACCACGACGTTCGTTGCGGCGCAGATGCCGAAGTAGCGCCAGCCGTCAACCCTGCGGTTCCGCTCCAGCTCCGCCTGGCTGAGCGCGCGGTCGTAATAGCGGAAAAACTTCAGGGAGCCGACGAACAGGCTGTCCACGGAGCTTCCGCCTTGGCCGCCGAAGCAATAGCCGTTCTCCGTGTGTCCCGACACGGAGCTGTATTGCTTGAAGCCCGTGCCCGAAGAGGGCGGCGTCGTGCCGCCGAAGAATTGCGCCGTGTTGGCCGCGCCGTTCAGGATGGCCGTCACGTAGCCGCACGACCCGGCGTCCAGATGCGGATAGACCGAAAGCGTGGACGAATTGTCCTGCGTCTTCCAGTAGATGTTCCCGGAGGCCCTGTCGATCTGGAAGGCCATAAAAAGGTTGTTGAGGCCGAACGGATAGGCGCTTGCCGTAATCTGGTCCGCGGCCCTTGCGTCCATGAGCTGCTGGAACGTGTAGCTCTTCCCAGTCGCGATGCCGCCGGGGGAGTTGCAGCGGAAGCGGCCTTCGCCATTTAATCTGAATCCGCATTCCGTCCACTCCCCAGGGTCGCGCCCTCCGACGCGGTCGAGATTCGCCGCCGTATCCCAGCCCGTCCCCGCCGCGTTCAACCGCTGGACGAATACGTCGTTGGCCGCGCCGGACGAGCCAAGGTTCTTCCATGTAGTCGCCGTCGTGGAGTGCGGCTGGTTGGTCGCGACATTGCAGATGCCGTCGTAGAACCAGACGAGGCCGTCCCACACGTAGTCGCCGATGTCGTAGGTCACGATTCCGTCCGCCTCCTTCCATTGCCACGTGATGCGGACGAGCGCGTCGTCCGAAACGGCGCAGGCGCGGGACTTGTGAATGACGGGCGCGCCCCATGCGTCGCCGTTCCAGGCCTCAAGCGCGTAGCCCGTGCAAAGGTACTTGCGGCCGTCCGCCGTTGCGGTCGTCGGCGCGGTGAACGTGTAGCCACTTTCGTTGACGGCGTAGCAGCCGTTCGGCTGGTCGCCCGCGAGGCCGGCATGCGCCGACGCCACCACCGCGTTCGTGACGGGCAGCGGCGAGGCGCGGTTGAAGTAGCGCGCCTCATCGACGACGCGGTTCCAGGCGACCTCCTCGTTTGAAAGCGCCCTCTTGTAGTAGCGGAAGAACTTGACGGTTCCGACGAAACTCTGGCTTGAGCTCCCCGTGCAGCCAATGGCGTACCCGCTTTCCGTATGCCCCTTCACGCTGTCGTATTGCCGGAAGCCGTCGCCGGAGACGGGCGCCTCGATGCCGCTGAAGAACGCCGTCGTCCCGGCGGAACCGTCGAGGATTCCCGTTGCGTAGCCAAAGTGTTCTCCCTCAATGAAGGAGAACGACTTCGAGCTGCGGGCCGCCTCTTCGTCGGTCAGCCAATACAGCCTTCCGTCGCCTTTGGAAATCCTGAGGGCGAAACTTCCGGCGGCCACGTTGAATAAGTAGCCGTCCGAATTGGTCTGGTCGGAGGCGGTTGCGTCGATGAGCGTCTGGAGCGTGTAGTTCGTCCCCGTTTCGATGCCGCCCGGAGCGTCGCGGCGCATGCGGCTGTTGCCCTTGAAGGTGAAGCCGTCCGCCGTCCATTCGCCATACGTTCCGGATGCCAGCTCGTTGGAGGTGGCGGCGGTGATCGTGCCGACCATCTTCTGGAGATACAGGTCGTTGGCGGAGCCGGTCGAACCGAGGTTTTTCCACGTCAGGGCATCGGGGTCGTGGGCTGCGGTTGCGCCGACGTTGCGGATGCCGTCGTAGTTCCAGATTAGGTCGCCCTGGACGTAGTCGCCCACGTCGTAGGCCTTGTAGGCGGGATTGTCCCAGAACTTGATGCCGGCGAGGGCCGGAAGTGTCACGCCGGCCGCTACTGTTGCGGCGATGACGGCTGCTCTGATGGACGAGAATTTCATTGTATTGTCTCCTTGGGGTTAGTGATTGAAAAAGCTAAAACGTCTCGCCGCGCACGTATTTCGGCCCGACGACGATGCCCTGCGGGAATTCGCCCGTCTGCAAATAGGACAGGATGCTGCCAGTCATCGCCTTGCCAATCTCCGAAGTGTCAAACTCCATGCGCGTCAGCGGGAGCGGGAATACGGGGCCGTAGCCAATGTTCGCCAGGGTGGCGAGCCGGACATCCCCGGGAATGCGCACCCCGGCCTCGTAGAAGGCGGCGAGCATCCCGGTCGTCAGGTGGTCGTCGCTTGAGAAGATGAGTTCGGGAAGCCCCTTCGCCCCTCTTGAGGCGAGGCGCGCCCTGAAAAACGACATCGCCCATTGCGACAGCTCGTAGCCCGTCCCGTAGTCCAGCGCCCTGGGGACGCGCCAGGTCCTGACCTCAATTCCGGCGGCGGAGAGCGCCGCCGCGACATTCGCGCGGTTGAAAACCGAAATCTGCGCGACGCTCTTCACTCCGGCCTCGCGGCAGTGGGCCGCGAAGTCCGCGACGGCGGCATCGTCGTTGCGGCGCACGAGACCCACGCAGTTCGGCGGCTTGAAGTCTGTAAGCCCGAAGCGTACGAACGGCACTCCGCGCCTCGAAAGCCAGCGGGCGACGCACTCCTGGCCCTGTATCTGCACGACCAGGTCCGTCTGCTGCTTTAAGATCGTGTCGAGCAGCGAGAAGTCATTGAACTTCCCCGGCGCCGTCTCGCCAACGGACGCCGACAGGGGCAAGTATCCGGCGGCAATAAGCCCGTCGCGGACGGCGACGTGGACCATGTTGTCGAACGGGTTGCCGCGCCCCGGAGGCACGACGATGACGACATGCCCCTTCCACAGCGGGCGGTCCTTGGAGCAGACGACGCTGCCAACGCGGGGGCGCGGGCTGATAAGGCTCTCCTCGCGGATCATGGTGACGGCCTGGACGGCGATGCCCATGCTGACGCCCAGGATTTCACCGAGGTCGCGCACCGGCGGCAGGACGTCCCCTGGCCTGTAGTAGCCAGTCTCTATGGCCGTGCGGAGGCCGTCCGCTATCTGCCGCGCCAGGTCTCCGTGGCGCGTGCGGTCGAGCTCGAAAGGCGGTTTCTTGTATGCGGTCTTGTTCCTCATTTCGCCATTAATAATAGAACAATTGGAACAGAATGTCAAGCACTTTTTTGTGGCTTCGCGCAGGGAACGGGGAACAGGGAACGGGGACATGAATGTGGAAATGTGGAAACAGCCAATGTGGAAATAGGGACTAGGGGCTAGGGACTAGGGGCTAGGGAGGGCCCGGCTTCGTCCGGGCCACTGCGGACGCGACAAAGCGCGTCCCTCCCGACTTTCGACTTTCGACCTTCGACTTTCCTGGTTTTCCCATGCCGCAGAGCGGCCTTCCCAATCTGCCGGGGAGCGGCCACGGCCGCGCAGCAGGGCTGGCGGCGCATGAAGCTTGCTTCGGTGCGGCGGCAGACACGCCGCAGAATGCGCATGCGCATTTCCGGCAGTTTTCAAAGTTCGGCGCGGTAGCGCCATGACCAGCATGACAATCTTTTGCCACCCTCTGGAACAATGTGGAGATTGCATTACGCGGCAGGAAATGGTATTCTTGATTGTGACGACAAACACAGGTTTGTTAAACGGCTGTTTGTGAACCGACCATTTTTGAAAGCAAGGAAGCAGGCATGGATTTCTTCGGCAGAAGAAAGGAAATTGAGGAGTTGCGCAGGATTCGGGGATTGTCCGCCAGGTCTGCGCGCATGACGGTTGTGACTGGCCGCCGCCGCGTCGGCAAGACGGAACTTCTCCGCCGTGCCCTTGGTGACGGCAAATCGCCTTTCATTTATTTTCTCATTACACGCGCGCCGCAAGCCGCAGTGTGCGAAAACCTCCAGCATGAAATCGCCCGCGTCTTCGGCCGCCCGATGCCAGGGCGCATCGAGCGTTTCTCGGACATCTTCCGCTTCGTCATGGAGAAGGCGCGGGACACGCCAGTATCGCTTGTGGTGGACGAATTCCAAGAGTTTGACCGCACGGCTCCGGAAGTTTACAGCGAGGTCGCGGGAGTCTGGGACGAACTGCATTCCGCCTCCCGCATCAACCTCGTATTCTGCGGCAGCGTGAACCGCCTCATGCACAAGGTCTTCTTCAGCCATGCCGAACCGCTCTATGGGCGCAACACCGGGCGTCTTGACCTCAAGCCCTTCCCGGTTTCCACTTTAAAGGAAATCTACGCTGCGCATGCGCCCAAGAAAAGATGCGCCGGAGATCTCCTCGACCTCTGGACGCTGACGGGAGGCGTAGCTCGCTACGTTTCCCTCTTCATGGACACCGGCGCCGTCACGCGGCGGGACATGCTAGAAACCGTATTCGGGCTTTCCACGCCTTTCGTGGACGAGGGGAAGACTGTTCTTGTCGAGGAGTTCGGGCGCGACTACGGCACCTACTTCTCCATCCTAGCCGGAATCGCCAGCGGGAGGACAACCTTCGCGGAACTCAAAAACCTTCTCGGCACTGACGTGGGCGGCTACCTCACGAAACTAGAGCGGGACTACTCCATCATATCCCAAAAGCAGCCGCTCTTCGAGACAACCCGGAACAAGAACTGCCACTACCAAATTGACGACTGCTTCTTCCGCTTCTGGTTCCGCTTCATCTACCGCAACCAGGACATGGTCGAACTCGGGCGCTTCAAGGAACTCCAAGCACTAGCCGACAGAGACCTCGATGTCTTCTCCGGATATGCTCTTGAGAGGTACTTCGCCTGGAAGTTCGCAAATGAATCCTCCTACACCCGCATTGGCGGATGGTGGGACAGGAAGGGGGAGAACGAAATAGACCTCGTCTGCGAGGACGAAACCGCAGGGCGCCTCGACTTCTACGAAGTCAAGCGCGATCCGGCGCGGCTGGACCTCAGGCTCCTCCAGGCGAAAACCGAGGCATTTTTCACCAAGAACCCCGAACTCCGCCCCCGCGAAGGCAAATGCCGGGGCCTTTCCCTCGCGGACATGTAGCGGCAAGATTCGCCTTACCAGCACCATTCGTCGCGCCGCAAGGCACTACCGCGCGGAAAAGGGACACGCGGTAGCGCCATGACCAGCATGACAATCTGCGGTTCGGGCTAGGCGTTGGCCGAGAAGCCGCGGACCTTGCCTTCCTTGCGGCGCTTCTCGATGATGCCCTGGGCCATCTCGAAAGGAACGGCCTCGTAGCGCTCGAACTGCATCGAGAAGGTGCCGCGGCCCTGCGTCAGGGTGCGGATGGTGTTGGAGTAGCCGAACATCTCCGAGAGCGGCACGAAGCCGTGCACGATCTTGGAGCCGCCGCGGTCGTCCATGCCCTCGACGCGGCCGCGCCGCTGGCAGAGGGAGCCGGTGGCGGCGCCCATGTAGTCCTCGGGAACGGTGACATCGACCTTCATCACCGGCTCCAGCAGGCGCGGCGATCCGGCGAGGAAGCACTGGCGGAAGCACTGGCGGCCGGCTTCGGCGAACGCGAACTCGCTCGAATCGACCTCGTGGTAGGAGCCGTCGAATACCGTGACCTTGACGTCCACGACCGGATAGCCGCCAAGCGGGCCGCTCTCCAGCGCGTTGATGACGCCCTTCTCCACTGCGGGGATGTATTCGCCGGGGATGTTGCCGCCCTTGACTTCGTTTACGAAGGTGAAGCCGCGCCCAGGTTCCTGCGGCTCGACGCGCAGCCAGACGTGGCCATACTGGCCGCGGCCGCCTGTCTGCTTGGCGTGCTTGTACTGGCCCTCGTTCGGAACGGTCATGGCCTCGCGGTAGGCGACCTCGGGGCGACCGACCTCGCAGTTGACGCGGTATTCGCGGCGGACGCGCTCGACGAGCACCTCAAGGTGGAGTTCGCCCATGCCGGAGATGATCGTCTCCTCAGTCTCCTGGTCGTATTCGACGGTGAAGGTGGGGTCTTCGGCGGCGAGGGCGTGGAGCGCCTTGCCGAGCTTCTCGTTGTCGTTGCGGGACGAGGGCTTGATGGATACGGAGATGACGGGCGGCGGGAACTCGATCGTCTCGAGGGTGATCGGGTGGTCGATGTCGCAGAGGGTGTCGCCTGTGCGGGTGTTGCTGAGCCCGGCCACGACGACGATGTCGCCGGCGTAGGCCTCTTCAAGGGCCTCCTGCTTGTCGGCATGCATCCTGAACAGGCGGCCGACGCGGCCGGTCTTGTTCAACGAGGCGTTGAGGACCTCCTGGCCGACCTTGAGCGTGCCGGAGTAGATGCGGACATACATGATGCGGCCCATGTGCATGTCCGAGACGATCTTGAATGCGAGGCCGGCGAAGGGCTCGGCCGCATCGGGACGGCGGACTTCCGCCTCGTTCTCGAAGGCATGGATTTCGCCGACATCGAGGGGCGAGGGCAGGTAGCGCACGACGCCGTCCATCATCAGCTGGACACCCTTGTTGCGGAAGGCGGTGCCGCAGAAGACGGGGACGAGGCTGCGGGACAGGCAGCCCTTGCGGATGCCGGCGATGATGTCCTCCTTGCAGAGGGTGCCGTCGGCGAGGAACTTGTCGAGAAGGGCCTCGTCCTGCTCGGCGGCGGACTCGATCATCTGCTGGCGGGCCTCCTCGCAGGCGACCTTGAGGTTTTCGGGGATGTCGCCGAAGATGAGTTTGACGCCCTTGCTCTCCTCGTCGAAGCGCACGGACTTCATCTCGATGAGATCGACTACGCCCTCGAAGGTGTCGCTGGCGCCGATGGGATAGACCATCGGGACGGGGTTGGCCTTGAGGATGTTGCGGATTTCATCGACGGTGCCGAGGAAGTCTGCGCCGATGCGGTCCATCTTGTTGACGAAGCATATCTTCGGCACATGGTAGTTCTCGGACTGGCGCCAGACCTGCTCGGACTGCGGCTGGACGCCGCCGACCGCGCAGAAGACGGCGACGGCGCCGTCGAGGACGCGCAGGGAGCGCTCGACCTCGGCGGTGAAATCGACATGCCCGGGGGTGTCGATGAGGGTGATGCGGTGCTCCTTCCAGGGCACGACGGTGGCGGCGGATGCGATAGTGATGCCGCGCTCGCGCTCTTGGTCCATGGAGTCCATCGTGGCGGCGCCGTCGTGGACTTCGCCCAGCTTGTGGTTGGCGCCGCTATAATAAAGGATGCGTTCGGAGCAAGTCGTCTTACCGGCGTCGATATGCGCCATGATGCCGATGTTGCGGACTTTATCCAATGGGAACACTTCAGACATTTTCTTCTTCTTCCATAAAAAAAGTGATTGATTATTAAAGCAAAATGCGGGCATAAAATCAAATGCCCGCGATTTTCCTGCGGGGCAAAAGAAATGTGCCAATGTGCAAATGTGCAAATGTTGCCAATGCCAAACCCAATATCCAATTAGAGCAGCAACATTGGTATTGGCTGTTTCCACATTTTCACATTTACACAATTATCTCTGAAAAGTCAGACATTTGTTCTGATTCAGGCTTATCCCCCATTTTCACTTGAATAAGAGATGCCCTTGTCGGTTCTGGCCAGAGTTGATGCGGGAGAGGCGGCATTTGCATGGTTGTCTGTCTCACAGAGACTTTTTACTGCGGCTTGCGCCGCGACGATTGGGGGCGATCTTATGCGCGAAGGCGGCGGAAGCGGTCTTCGCCAGTCGGGCCGGATCGTCGCTTCGCGACGCCCGCCTGTCGCAAGCCCTCTTCCTTCCGCCGCCTTCGCGCCCACACGCAGAGTGTGTCACGAGACGAAGGCGCGTCGGAGCGGGGGAGTCGCGTCCGTGCATTTCGCCGGCGCCGCGAAGCGGCAATCCGGCCGGCGAAATGACGGACGCCCCCACGCCGACGCGCAGGAAATCGTCCATCATCGTCGGTCGCAACGCGACCAGTAATGAAAAACATGGGGATAAGCCTATGATTAAACAATCTTGTAAATCCTGTCACCTTGCGCTATCATCATGAAATTCCCGATTCCCTTTTGAGCAGCATCGCGGCAAATTCAATTGCATCATCGTCCCAAAAGGTACAGATTGTCTCAGAACGGTAGCCGTTCTTGATGCGAATCTTGCGGATGCAAGGATTGTTGACAATGGAGATGGGAATCGGGATCTGGGGCATTTTCTCAAAGCCGCCAACAATGATTTCCGTATCAGCGCGGAGATCAAATCTCCGTGTGCGCCCAATACCCCAGAGTTTCGCCGAATAGCTGCCACGACCATGCTCCAGCAAGAGCCGGCGAGTTCCAAACAGCGAGAGGAAAATCCCATACCAGACGAAGATTGACACGGCCAGGAACGGAATGCCGAAAAGGAACGGCAAATAGTTGAGCGGATGCGGGTCGTGCTCCAGAAGCGGCCTGACATAGCAACCGTATAGGCTTCCTCCGCTCCACACGGCCATGAACGGAATCAGAAAGAGGAGGAATGGTTCGAATTTCCAGTAACGAAGTTCAATGCCGTTGCCGTCCATGTCGCGGAACATCTTTACATGCTTTGGCAAAGTCTTGCCGTCCAAAGTCTGTTCAACGCGTATGAATCTCCTTGTCATGGCCCAGTCCCTTCAACGTTGCCAGCCCTCTATCTTGCAGGTGCGTTCTGCCAGTTTGCGTTCAGGCTTGCCGGAATCTGGCCTGAACCACACTTCGATTCGCACCGCATAAGGCTTGCCCCAATCGCCTTCGTAGATTGTGAACTCGTTTTCATAGAGGAATTTCTCTTCCGGGTCTTGCGACCATCCCATACGTTCGTTGGAACTGCCGTAAAGTCTACTTTCAGACAAACGCGTCCCTTTTGTCACCTCGTATGCCTTCAAGTAGGTCACGCCAGACTCGCCAGGATTGAGACGCAACGTCAAATTGTAGATGCCGGGCTGCATGCCATTGCGCAACGTAAACTCCTCAGGCCCGCGCATGGCCGCATCCGCCGGAAGCTTGAGCTCTGTAAACTCAGCCTTCAGGAACGACATCGCCGCATTGGTGATGCGTCTTTCTCGTGTCGCGGATTCTTCAAACACCTCTACGCAGAACTCCTGATCGCCAAAGCGCATGCAACTCGCGAATGTTCCCTGGTTCCCGCTTTCAAAAACGGCATTTGCCGTGCAGACTGCCGGATGCTCCGCACCCCCGTCTCGTCCAAAAGGCGAATGCGGAAAGCCAATTGTCGTTCGTGTCTGATAATGAGTTTTTCTGTCATAGGATTCATAGTTTTCGTTTTCATGCCGCATGCGCGAATTGCCTGAATAGTATCCGTGAAGGGGATGGTTCCAGACACCTCGCAAACGCAAGCGGCGCGTCGCGCAAAGGCGCCCGTGGTCTTCGTGCAGCCACCAACCTGGATGGCAGGCGAGATATTCCATCAGTTCGTCACGGCGATTGTGGACGAGATCCGCAAGCCCGGAAAGATCGCACGTCACCGTGGTGTCTTCTCCACCTTCGTTCGCAAGACTCCTGAAAACGCTTGTGGCAAAGTCATCGTCATAGACATCTGCCGTGCTGAAGAGGCTGATTTCGCATCCGCTTTCCGGTTCAACGATGTTCGCCGCGACTTCCGGCGGAATCGTCAGCTCGTCGGCAAAGTGGTCCTCAATAGGGAAGAACATCGTAAAGAAAATAAGCATTGAAATCGCGCAACAGAAGGCAACCACCCATACCACGCCAAGAACCGCCTGTAGCACAGCCCGTTTCCACTGGCGCCTGAGAATCGAGACAATCCATGCGGCAAAGAATATGATCACCGAGACCAACTGCACCAACAGACATGTAAGCCAGATGCCAGCGGCAAGCGGTCGCACGCCGACGGTAACCGGCCGCGGCATCGCAAGAACGAACTCAAACAAAAAACAGACAACAAGCAGAACCGATGTCCCGCACAGCACGACGAACGCGCCATACCAGGTATCAAACAAGAACTTCTCCATCGAATGCCTTCTTCTCATTCTGAAACACGCATCAAATGTAACATATTCCATGAACTTCCGCAAATCTCACGAAACGGTTTTGCGAGTTGGATTGGCACGATTTTTGACGGTCATCTTCCATCTATGCTATCCTTATGTCATGAATCCTCGCACTACAGCCTCAAAGTTTGCCCTATTGGCTGGGGGCGTTGTCGCCGTTCTGCTTGTCGCCTTTGCCGTATTTGTCGCCATCGGCATGATCGACGCGCCACCTCCAGACGAGAGCGTCCTACACCTCGCCGATTTAAAGGCGCCGCCTCCCAAAGACAACGCTTTCCCCGACCTCGTAGCCGCCCTTCAAGCACTCCGCGACGAAGTCGGAGGACGGAGGATTGACTTCAAGGACAACCTGGCCCCCGCAACCGCCGACGAGCTTCTTGCGGCAAACGCAGAGGCGCTGAACCATGTCAGGGCCGCCGCCGCGAAATGCGGATTCTTCAATCCTGATTGGCGGGAGTCGGCCCTTGAAAACGGCGGCCGCGAGTTGGGCATTGACTTCCGCGCAGCCAGGAACATCCTGTTTCTTCTGCGCTTAAAGGCCAGAAGATGCAGGGAAGAGGGCGACATTGACGGCACCATTGCAGTCGTGGACGACATGGCCGCCATCGCTGGCTGTCTCCGAGACAACACGAGGACAAAGATGGAATGGCTTTTGGGAATCAGCTTTCAGGAGTCCTCCGACAGAACTTGCTGCGCCCTCGTTTCCTCAAAACTACTGACGCGCAAACAACTCACATCTCTCCGTCGCGCCGCCTTTGAGCGCCTAGGGAAATGGCAGGAATCTGTGGACAGAACCCTTATCGCCGAAACGGCAACTGTGCTTGGCGGTCTCGACAACTCTGCTGCTGACTTCCGCAAAGGCGAGGCCCATATGCCATTACTTCCATGGCGCTTCCAATTCCATCCCAACCGCAGCAAGGAACTCTTCATCTCCATTTTGGAAGAGGCGCGGAAGCTGTGTGCCCAAAACTACAATCGCGACGAATGGGCGAAGTTTGAGCAAAGCCTTCCAGAGCGACTTTCCTTCACCGCCGCAGGGCGGTTTCCCGATTTCCGCAATCTTGCCGGCAGATGCGAACTGCTGACGCTTGCAACTTCGTATTCCGCCACCCCTCAGCTGGCGGCCCAAACTGAATTCTCCTTCGCGGCCCTTGCTGTCCAACTGGCAGCGGAGGAGTTTCGCCTAGACAGGGGTGGATACCCGGCAACACTTGAAGACCTAGTGCCAGCCTATCTTCCCGAGATTCCGAAAGATCCCTTTGACGACGGCAGGCCCATAAAATATGATTCGGAAAAACATGTCCTCTACACGGTAGGTCCAGACCGTGCCTTCACAGGCAAATTGCCGACCAAGGACGAACTTGAAATGATGAGCCGCCATGAATTGTGTGACATCGACCATTGCCTTCGTAGTTTAGACGGCTCCCCACTCCCCATTTTTGAGAATTGAGACTGCTCCTTTGGAATAGGCGCCGCAGACTGCCGACTATGCGAGCTGATGTTATATTTGCAGATGGCACTCCACCGCGAATTTTTTATTCAGAAATGCCAATTGCGGTTCGTCGCCGACTGCGGTATTGTTCGTATAGCTCCAGAGCAGGATGCAACCTCATATATTTTCCGAAGAAAATTTGTTCCTGAGGCGATGGTGCCTGATAACTGTCCGGTAAAACCATTCCCACCCTACTTTTTCCGATGATGGAAGATACGCGGTAAAGACACAAGTTCCCACCAAACTGCTGGTGGTGGCTTATGACGATGCCAGCTCCAGAGGTGGTAAAGAACGTCGTTCTGTAAATTATCCCGCTTGACCACAACTCATAGGAAAGCCGCGTTTCGCATTGCCCATATTCTCTAAAGACGCGTTCCAGCAGATTTGTGAATTGCGCCGAAGGCGGATTGTCCCATTGCCAAGGAAGAATTACAGAATCGAAATGGGCATCAACTGCAACCACTTGGCGGCTGGCGCCGTCAATGAAGATTCTGTGGCGGCTGAATTGCGGGTCCTGAAACTTCTGTTCGGGTGTAAATCCATAACATTCCCATTGATCAGGTATGTATATGTCTTGTGAATGGCGATACGTGCCGTTTGTGCAGAGCGTGTAGCGGGAAAAAAGTTCCGCATCGTCAACGGAGATGGTCTGCCCCAACTGAATGCCAAATAACGATGGGTTTGCGTCATCCTCCCCAAACATGTCTGCGGCGACTGCGCCTAGACATATAAAGCAAAAAAGATTAACAAGCAGTATTTTCATGGTTTGTGACCTCTCGTTTTAACTAAAATGCGGATTGTGTTGTCATAGACCCACTCAAAATGCTGAATTATGTTCATAAGTCCTTACTTACGCAAATCTCACGGGACGGTTTGACGGAGTTTCACGGGACGGTTTGACGGAGTTTCTTGGTCGGTTAGGGGCGGAAACGGGCGACCGAAACGAAGAGCCAGCCAAGCGCAACAAGCCTAGTAGGTTCATGCTGTTTTCAGAAGGATGCGGCGGCGCTGACGACGTTGCGGACGCGATTGGCTAGCTGCGAGTTCGCATCGACGGCCTGCACGAGGAAGACGCAGCCGATGCCGTTAGCGGGGTCTGTCCAGGTCAGCGTTCCCATCCAGCCGCCCCACCCGAATGCGCCGCGTGCGGAAAGAAGCCCTTGCGGGCCGTTCTCGACCTGTATGTGGTTGAAGTAGCCGTATTGCTGGCCTTCGCAGTTGTCCCATGTGAAGGTCAGCGCCTGGCGAGCGGTGAGAAGCCCCGACGTCATCACGCGGAAGGTCGCCGGCGACAGCAGCCTCCGCCCGTCCGGCGCAACGCCACCCGCGAGCAGCATCCGCGTCCATGCCTGCATGTCGCGCGCGGTGGAGAAGAGCCCCGCGCCGCCGGACTCGAAGGGCGGCGGCGCATCCCAGTCCGCCACGCCCAGATGGCCGATGCGCTCTACATGTTCGACGAAGGCGTGCGTTCCGGGGTCGCGGCGATACGGCTTGCAGAGGCGCGCGCGCTTTTCCGGCGGAACGAAGAACGCGGTGTCGCGCATCCCGAGCGGCTCGAAAATCTCCTTGCGCAGGAAGTCGCCGAAGCGGCAACCCGTGGCGACCTCGATCACCGCGCCCATGATGTCGGCGGAATACCCGTATTCCCAATGGTCGCCGGGTTCGAACGCGAGTCCCCTGCGGCCGAGTTCGTTCGCAAATTCAACGGTGGGAAGGCCGGGATGGTCATCCCACGGGAATTCGTATGTCAGGCCGGAAGTCATCGAAAGCAGGTCGCGGAGCATCGGCTGTCTCGCCGGCGTCTTGCGCTCCGGGCCGACGCGGATGTCGGCGAATCCAGGCAGGAAGCGCCCGACAGGTTCCTCCAGCGAGAACACGCCGCGCTCGACGCACATCGCCGCCGCCATGCCGGTGATGGGCTTCGTGGACGAGAACATCCGGAAAATAGTGTCGCGGTCCGGTGCGCCGGACCTTTCCAGATCGACGCGGCCGAAGAAGCCGTCGTAGTATTCGCGGTCGCCGTCGAAGACCAGCGCCAGCGCGCAGGGCAACTCGCCCGCGTCAATTGCGCGGCGCATGGCCGCATCTAGATTTGTCCTGAGGAATGAAACGTCCATCATTTTAGGCTTCCTGTTTTTAGAGTTTGTTTAAATGCTGCGTCCATGCGCAAGGACATTGTCAATACAGGAGGCCGAAGAGCCACAGCGGAATCTTCTTGCCAATGCCAAGTTCCACGCCATCATTGACGACGTAGCTGTTAGGCATGTCCTTGATTTGCGAGAACCCCTTGCCTCGCCCGCCGATTTCAAACAGCCACTTCCCGTCAATGACGAAGTCTCCTTGCTCTGGCGACTCCGCCACATGCCCTGAAGCCCGCATCTGGTTTGCGAAGAACGTCTCGCGGATAGCGCCAATGTCTGGCGACGGCACAAGCGCGAACATGAGGTTCGTGTCGCCTAGGAAGACCTTCCCAGGACGAGATAGTTGCTTCAACTTGGGAGAACCGGACTCGACTGTGGCAAAAAGCTCCGCACGTTCCAGGGCGTCGAGTAGCTTTATCCCTAAATTGCGGTTGGTTTCCAGCTCCCGGTAGAGCGCGGACATATTTGGCTGCTGCGGACAGTCGCGGGCGAGCACCATAAGCATCTTCTTCGCCTTGCGAACCGTGGCCGTCGTCACATCTTCAACGGAGGGGAGGTCTATATCGAGAACATTGTTTACGACCGCGACAAGACGGTCCTCGAATTGGCTGCTGACATCCCGGTAAAGCGGATAGTAACCTACCTTCAGATACTTTTCAAAAAACGGCAGCACCTTCACCCTGTCGCAGATCCCACCCGCGATTTCGCGGTGTGCGCCAAGCAGATCGCAAAGCGGAAGAGGCGCAATGTCAAGAGACGTCTCAAGCGACAAGAACTCGCGAAAAGAAAGCCCCTTCAAGCAATAGACAGCCTGCCTTCTTGAAAGATCGGCATCGCCCTTGCTGATTTTCAAGATGGAGGATCCGCTATAGACCACATTCATTTTGGGGTAGCAGTCCGTGATGGTCTTTATGACGCGCGACCATTCTGGCAAATGATGGACTTCGTCGATGAAGACATGCGTAAAGCCATGAGTATGGAAGTATTCAATGGCGTCGAGGATGTCGTGCGACGAGAACCAGATGTGGTCTGCGGGAATATAGACAGCCCTGCCGCTACGTGGGCCGAAGCACTCACGAATATGCTGAAGGATCAGCGTCGTCTTACCAACCCCCTTAGGTCCTTTAATGCATATAAGCCGATCTTTCCAGTCAACCTGCGAATACAGGTAACGCCGATAGTCCATGGGAATTTCGGCCACGAGCCTATCCGATATGTCAAGCAGCGAATTGATATCTGAATATTCCATTTTTCACCTCAAAATAGTCCTTTGAAATACTATTTTTAGCGCAATATTAGTATTTCAAAAGACTATTATATCAAATCCCCCCTCTTCACGCAACGGCACAGAAGATCACTTCAGGGGTTCGTTGCCGAAGGATTTTGCGGCTTTAAGTTCACGACAACGAGTTCGGGATGGTTGAAAAACCTCGGCAATGGCGCCGACTCCCGTGCGAGGCCGCGTGAAACGACCAGGGTCGAGTTGTTCCCAAGCGCATACGCGCCACCGGCGCGCCTTGGGAAAATGTGCCGTTCCCCGGAACGCGGTCCGCCAGCCGACGGACTGTATATGCCAAGGCCAAGCCCAGGTATGCGCCACTGTCCTCCGTGGAGATGACCGGAGAAGACGAGGTCGAAGTCGTATTTCGCGTATTCGCCCGCATATTCGGCCCTATGTGAAAGAAGTATCTTCAGGTGGGGCGAGCCCGCCGTCACTGCGGCCACGGCAGCGAGCTGACCGAGCCATTCTTCGCCTGGCATGTATGTGGGGTCGTCGATGCCGCACAGGTCTATTTCGACGCCCTTTGCCCGAATGGTCTTCGCGTTTCCCTTCAACACCGTCACGCCGGCGGCCTTGAGGGCGTCCGACATTTCGTGGATGCGGCCGCTCCAGTGCTCATGGTTGCCGAAAACAAAGAAACAGGGATATTCTCTGGCGATTGCGGAAACGAACGCCATGGTGTTGTCGTCTGGCAGGCGGTCGTCGAAAATGTCGCCGACCAATAGGACAATGTCGGGGTCTTGCGCCTGAACGGCCCCAATAAGGGCCTTTTGCCCGGCGCCATAGCGGCAGGAGTGCAGATCCGAAACCACTGCGAGCCTGATGCCGTCCGGAGGGATTTTCCCGCCGCCGACTGCCAGTTCGTATTGCGTGACGGTTGGAAATTCATACCAGACGCCCGCCGCCGAAAGCAACGCCATCAAAACTACGGCGATTTTGCGTGCGCGTTCGCCAAAGCGTCCAAGACGGCGCCACAGAGAGGTGTGCCTTGAGAGGATGGAAATGAATACAACATGCGCCACGTAGAAAGGGAGAATGGCCGCAAGCCCGCCGAGTGCGCCAAGGCCGGGGAGGAATCCGGTCGTGCAGCCTACGGGGAGCAGGTAGGGGCCGAAGAAAAGCACCAGGAAGGCACCGGCCGCCCAGGGCGCCATAATGTTGGCATGCGCGGCCTCCGGCCGAGTCAAGGCAAATGCCGCCAGCAGTGAGACGAGATAGGCAATGCCGACTATGGCAAAACGGGAATTACGCAAATTCGCTTTCATTGCCGATGATAATGAAAGGCTGCTTCGCCTTGATGCGGAGGAAGAAGGAGGCTCCGGCCGCTTAAGTCGGGGGCATTGACGCAAGCATCGCCGTGCAGCCGTCGAGGACGTCGCGCCAGGTTGCGGCGAAGTCGCGCGTGTACCATGGATCGGCCACCGGGCGGGGATGGTCGGTCCAGTCGAGAAGGAGCGAAATCTTGCCGTCGGGGTCGTCTGGGAAAAGCCGACGGAGGTCACGGCGGTTTGCGTCGTCCATGCCGACGATGTAGTCCCAGCGGGCATAGTCGGCGCGTTCGACTAGCCGCGCCGTCTTGCCGTCGCAGGCTATGCCGTGCGCCGCGAGCTCACGGCGCGCCGGCGGGTAAACGGGATTGCCGATCTCATCCGTGTGCAGCGCCGCCGAGGCGATCTCGAACTCCGCCGCGCGGCCAGCGCGGCGGACGATGTCCTTCATGCAGAACTCGGCCATGGGGCTACGGCAGATGTTGCCGTGGCAAACAAATAGGATGCGGATCATTTTTCTATGGCCTCATCCCAGCGCCTGCAGCATCTGCGCAGGATTGTCGGCGGCCTTTACCTTGCCAAAGGCCTTGACGATGGTTCCGTTCTCGATCAGGTAGGTCGTGCGGACAACGCCCATCGTCGGCTTCCCGTAGTTCATCTTCTTCTGCCAGACGTCGTAGTCCCGGATCACATTCAGCTCCGGGTCGGAGAGCAGGATGAAGGGCAGCCCGCATTTCCCCTCGAACTTCTTGTGGCTGGCAACGCTGTCCTTGCTTACGCCAATCACCACGGCGTCCTTTTCCAGGAACTGCGGATAGAGTTCCGCGAAGCCGCAGGCCTGCCTGGTGCATCCGCCGGTCATGTCCTTCGAGTAGAAATACAGGATGACGCGCTTGCCGCCGAAGTCCGACAGCTTGCGTGTTTCCCCGTTCTGGTCAGGCAGCGCGAAATCCGGCGCCTTGGTTCCGATATTGAGCATGGTCTTTTTCTCCTTGGTTGGTGGTAAAAATCGCAGGGCCGTCACTTCATGCAACGGCCATTGGTGCGGCGGTGGCAATCGGATTTCGCCGCGCCGCCGGTGCCGAGGCAACGGTAGCAGATTTCGTTTTCAAGCGGGGCTCCTGAGAAGAAGGCATCCAAGTTGGCGAGCGTTGTCTCCGCGATGTTCGCCAGCGCCTCATGCGTCAGGAAGGCCTGGTGCGATGTGACAATCACGTTTGGCATTGAGACGAGGAGCGCAAGCGTCTCGTTCCGGCGAATCTCTTCAGAGCGGTCTTCGTAGAACCATTCGCTTTCCTCCTCGTAAACGTCAAGGCCGGCGGCGCCGATGGTGCCGTCGCGGAGCGCCGAAAGCAGCGCTTCGCTATCGACCAGTCCGCCGCGGGACGTGTTTATCAGCGTAAAGCCGCGCTTCGCCTTCGCCAGCGCCTCGGCGTTTACCATGTGTCGCGTCTCTGGCATGAGCGGGCAGTGCAGCGACACTACATCCGACTCGGCGAGCAGACGGTCAAGTGCGACATAATCCAGCCCCGAGTCCGGATTCGGGAAGGCATCGTAGGCGAGCACCTTCATGCCAAATCCCTTGCAGATGTCGGCGAAGATGCGCCCAATTCGACCTGTGCCGACGACGCCTGCCGTCTTGCCGTGCAGGTCGAAGCCGGTAAGACCGGCAAGCGAGAAGTTGAAGTCGCGCGTCCGAGCAGCGGCGCGGTGGATGTGGCGGTTCAACGCGAGGAGCAACGCGGCGGCGTGTTCGGCGATGGCGTAGGGCGAGTAGGCGGGAACGCGCACGACTGTGAGCCCCTTTTCATAGGCCGCCTTGAAATCGACGTTGTTGTAGCCCGCGCACCGCATGGCAAGCACCCGGATACCGCGCTCGACAAGCCCCTCCACAACGGCGCGGTCAATCTCGGCGTTTACGAACGCGCATGCGGCATCGCATCCGTCGGCGAGGGGGAGCGCGGCGGCGGTGAGCCGCGTCTCGAAGTAGCGGATGTCGTAGCGACCGGCGTTAAGGCGGTCGAAGGACTCGCGGTCGTATGGCTTCGTGTCGAAAAAGGCCAGTTTCTTCATTTCAGGTTGTCTCCTTCTAGGTTGACAGCATCCAATTGGCTACTGGTATTGGGTTTTGGCAACATTTTCACATTGGCAACATTCACAAGTTCCGCTGTGTGGTGCCCCATGCCTAACAGTATATCACATGGAGGCGGGTGTTCAGCAGCTCTTTCCTGCTTCGGCAGCTCCTTTAGCATATGGCATGCCCGTTTATTCGGGATGTTGGCAGAGTGTGCAGGCAGGTGCGGTATTGTCCATTCGGCCCGACAACGCCAAATGACTTGCCGGCCGGACAGGGCTTGCGGTTCTTATCGCCCCATTCGTAAAGCAGCTGACTTGGCATGTCGGGGCGGCACGCGCAGATGAACTCCTCGCAGAACGTGTAGGGAACATGCGCATCCGGCAACGCCCGTATGCGCGCCTTTACGGACTCCCATTCGTCGCGCGAAAGCATCAGTTCGGGATGGGCCATGGCATGTCCGCCGAGCATCATCGGGCCGACCTGTATGGTCTTCGCGCCCGAAAGCGCGGCAGCGAGGAACATGTCCGCCGCCTCGTGCGCGTTCGCCTTTGTTATCGTCGCCGAGACGGACATCGGCCACTTGAGCTCCGCCGCCCGCGCGATGACTGTGAGCAACCGCCGGTAGCTGCGGCGGGTCCCCGTCATTTCGCCGTAGGTGGCAAGCCCCTGAAGCGAGGTGGAGAGCTTGACGCGCCGTCGCTTGAACCGCCTAATCAGCGCCTCGTCGAGACGGCTCGCGTTTGTGAAGAGCGAAAGGGCCGCATTGGGCATAAGGCACCGCGCATGGTCGAGAATCTCAAAAAGGTCGGGGCGCAGCAAAGCCTCGCCGCCCGTGAAGAGGATGTCTTCCACGCCGTCCGCCGCGCACTTTTCGAGAACAGTCAGCCAGCCTGCCACGTCGAGTTCCGGCTTTGCAAGCGCGGGGTATTCATGCCACACGCAGTAGCAATAGGGACAATGAAAATTGCACTTCGCCGTCAACTCCAGCATTATGTGGCGAGGATAGCGCATCTCTTCATTTCGCTGGCGGCAAGGGGGGACGATTTTTGGGAGGAGGAAGGGGTGCGCCCGGCGTAGCAGAAAAACGGCCCTTCGTCTCATTCAAGGCGTTGGGCGCCATCGGCCTTACTATCTCTTTAGGTGACAGCATATCGCCGTCAAGCGCAAACACGCCACCACCCTCATTTTGGAAGTTCCCCGGCCTATCCGCCGTGTTGGAGGTCGTTGTTCGCCCATTGCATCCCGCAGTGGCCATCGCGGCGGCAAGGCCGACGATCAACCCTTCGAGTCTCTTGCCCGAGGCAAGCGTCTTTTTAATCGCCTTAAGGCGTTTGGCATTTTTACTGGTTAGCTTCATTTCTGGTTCCTTGTTTGGGTGTTGTGGATGGAAAATACTATGTCAGCTACTCGGGCTACTCATAATAATACGAATAGTCGATGCCTTTCATGAATGTTTCCCAGTCATTGAAGAAGCGGCGGCTATCTTCCACTTCCCCCATTGAGAACTGGATTTTGCTACTGGCAACATTCGCACATTGGCAACAAGTGTCTTTGCGTGGTGTTTTCACGGCATTTATTCTACCCGATTCGCCCGCCAAGCGCAAACCGCGCATGTTGCGCCACGCCGCGGACTATCGTATGAAGTGCATGGGCTGCCAGGGTTCGTCGGCGGTGCGCGGTACGGCGTCGCCGCGCTTGAGGTTCTTGAGCAGCCACGCCATGTTGCGGCCAAGCGTGCGCATCGTCTGCATTCCCTCCGTGTCTTTCTCGCACTCGCCCTCGTCGCGTCCGAACACGACGTTCCAGTATTGCGACGTGACGACCGGGCAGTTCAGCATCTCGAACGGCATGTTCATGCACTGGTAGGCCGCCGTCGATCCTCCGCGACGGCACACCGCAACGGAGGCGGCTGGCTTCGTCCTGACGTGCGCCCCGCCCGCGAAGCAGACGCGCTGCCACACGGCGAGGAACGCGCCGTTGGGCTGGCCGTAGTAGGTGGGCGCGCCGACCACAAACGCGTCGGCCGTAAGAAGCTTCTCGATGATGCGGTTGGCGATGTCGTCGTCAAACACGCAGCGCCCTAGCGACTTCTGGATGCACTGGTAGCAGGCGACACATCCGCGAACCGGCTTCTTGCCGATCCAGATGGTCTCTGTCTCGATCCCCTCGGCGGCGAGAGTGTCGGCGACTTCCTTCAATGCCCGCGCCGTGTTGCCGTTTGCGCGGGGGCTTCCGTTGATGAGCAGTACTTTCATGTTTGTTCCTTTCTAATTAGTCCACGCGCTTGGTGGAGGGTGGTTCGTTGCCGTCGAGGGAGACGAGCTTGTAGGAGGTGGTGCCGTAGCCGAGCGATTCGGCGTGTTCGAGGATGTGCGGGCCGAGGCGCGTCTCCATCCGCTCGCGGAGCGACGCGCTCGTCTTCGGGTCGGAGGCGTAGACGAGATCGACGCACGCCTTGTCGAGCGCCACGGGGTCGAGCGAGGCGAGGATGCCGACATCCGCCATTTCCGGCTTTGCCGGGTGCCCGTTGCAGTCGCAGTCGATGGAGAGGTTGTTCATCACGCTGATGTACACGGCGCGGTCGCCCATGTAGTTCACGACGGCGCCGGCGGCCTCGGCCATCGACTCGATGAAGTCCTTCTGCGGCGGGAGCATCCGCCAGCAGTCCGGGGTCTTGTCCGTCTTTCCGGCGGAATGGATGCGCGCCTTGCCGGAGGTCGAGGCGACGCCGATGGCGAGGTTCTTCAGCGCCCCGCCGAAACCGCCCATCTGGTGACCCTTGAAGTGGTTCAGGATCACGAAGCCCGTGTAGTTCGTGAAGGCCGCGCCGATGAGGTCCATCTTGAAATGGGGCGACCCCGCCGGCGTCGGGATTTCCAGCTGGTCGAACTCGTCCATGATGACGACCTTGGCGATGGCGTTGAAGCCATGCTCCTCAATGGTCTTGCGGTGCTTCGGGGTTTCCTGCCGCGAGCCGCCGTATGCGGTGTTGCACTCGACGATGTCGCCATTGAGCGACTGCACCAGCGGCCCGATGAGTGCGGGCTTGAGGTAGTGGTCGTTCCCGGCCTCGCCGGTGGATATCTTCACGGCGACCTTTCGGCCTTCGAGCGGACGGCCAAGGGCCTTGTAGGCCTTTTGCAACCCTTCGGGCGAAATGTCGTGCGTGAAGAAGACCGTGGCGGGCGCCGATTTGGCAGGCGCGGCCTTCGGTGTCGCTGAGGTTGTCGCGTCTTGGGCGAAAGCGGCGGCGCAGACGAGCGCGGCGGCGATGATGGTTGAGGTTTTCATGGTTAGGGAGTTTGTTGATTTCACATTTAAAAGGGGGGCGGCGTCCGGCACAAGCCGTTCGACTTTCACTTCTCGAGCCTCCAGCCGAAGTCGTTGTGGTAAATCATGTTGCGGGTCATGCCGCCATCGATGCAGATGTTTTCGCCCGTGATGAAGCCCGCCTTGTCAGAGGCGAGGTAGAGAACCATGTTCGCTATGTCCATCGGGTTGCCGACGCGCCCTGCGAAGTGCTGTGCGGCATCGGGGCCGTCGTATTTCCTGAATGACGTGTCGATCCAGCCAGGCGAGATGGAATTGACGCGGACGCGCCCCGCGAGGCTGGCGGCGAGCGCGTGGGTAAGCGCGGCGATCCCGCCCTTGGCCGCTGTGTAGCTCTCCGATTGCGGCTGGCTCATCCTGTCGCGCGAGGACGAGATGTTGATGATGGACGCGCCTTCCGCGAAATGGTCCTTGAAAAGCTTGGCGAGGTAGAACGGCGCGACCACGCCCACCGCCTGCGCGTAGGCGAACTCCTCGTATGTGCATTCGTCGATGCCCTTGAAAAGCGGCAGCGCGTTGTTGACAAGCACATCGACGTGGCCGCTCTTGGCCATCACATCCGCCGCGAATCGCTCCAACGTGGCCTTGTCGGAAAGGTCGCCCACAAACCATGGCCCGTCCTTGATATCAATCACATGAACCGTTGCCCCCTCGCGCTCAAAGCACTCCGCACAGCACCGGCCAATGCCCTGCGCCCCGCCCGTAATGACTACGACCTTATCCTTGAATGTCATCTGCCATTTCCTCGCGTTACCGGTAAATGTTGCCAGTTTTCATTTCAGACACCGATTGCATTCTCCGCCATCGTGCGGTCCACAATAATCAGGGAGTCCACATGGCTTTGGCGCGGGCGAGAAGGGCGTCGACATCCGCCCCGGGAAGGTCGAGGCCATCGGCCTGGAGAAGGCGAACGTCCTGGATGCCGAAGAAAGCTGAGCAAAGCTCCCTGACGTATTCAAAGCCGAGGTTGCGGGGAACTGGGCCTCCGGCGGTGCAGACATAGACCAGCGAGCGGGCGCGGCATAGGGATACCGGCGCGCCAGTCGTGGGGTCGTAGGCAAACGTGATGCCGACGACGCACACGCGCTCGAAGTAGGCGCGCAGGGAGGCGGGGAAGAGCAGGTCCCAGTAGGGCGCCGACACCACGATGCGCTCTGCGGCGGCGAACTGGCGGGCAAGCGCGAACTCCGGGGCGTCAAGGCGCCCCTCCGCGAGCAATGCCTCCCGGCGGCGCAGCGCGGAACCGTCCAGCGGCGCGGCCGCGCCTTCAGCGAGGCGCACCGTTTCGACGGAACCGCCAATCCGCCCGAGTAGCCAGCGTGCCAGTGCGGCCGTGCGGGATTCGGGGCGGACGGTGGAATCAACATGCAGGATGGGAGCGGTCATGGCATTCTCCAGATGCGGGCACAGCGGGCGGCGGCTTGTCCTGTTTTGAAATACTCCATGCCTAACAGTATAGCACAAGAAGATGAAGTAGGCGGAGGATGCCGCCTCACTGTACTCATGACGCGGCAGATGACAGTGGTCGAAATCCTCTCCGGCTAGATGGGGCGCGACTATGGCTCGGAATCGCCGACACCGCGAGCGACGGCGTCTTTGAAGGTCCTCCGTTCGTCAAAACCATCACTTGATGTCAATTTCATTTCGCACCCAAAAAACCTGTTGCCTGAAACGCGCATTCCTGTTCAATCCAGCCTTGTTCAATTGCGGTGCGGACGGCTTCTGCATACGGGAACCCGCCATGCGTGGCAAGAAAAGCCTCCCAGCGTTTGCGGAACTGCGGTGGAACTGGCCGACGGCGCAGCGAATCATCATTGACCACCTCCGCTGCAATGACGTGTCTTACCGTTATCGCCTTTGAAATGCGCTCTGCAATGAGGAAACCATCAAGGTCGCCGTCGCCGGCATGATCCGCCGACATTCCCCGCGCGGCAAAAAGTTCCAGAAGCCTAATGACCGCCGCATTGGGATAGCCTTCAGTGTAAAGACTCGGAACTCCACCACGGACAAGGGCCTCGAAGGGCGCGGCGTTTTCACTGGTCACGATATGTCCAGATCCCTCCGCCAGCCGCACTTCCCGCATACGCATGATCGTCTGCCGCGGCAACTGCACGGCAAGACCCGCGCGGAACATTTTCGCCGGGTACTCGAACACTTCTCCCGTCTCCAGAGCAAACGAAAACGGGGCAAAGACCGTCACGAAACTCGTGAACGGATTCTCCTCGATTCCAAACCGGACAAAAGCCTCCCGCCCGCTTTTATCGGCGTCCAGACCGGCGACCGAGCAAAGCACTCGCTCAAAGACCATGCGGCGCATTCCCGATCGCAACGCCTTGCTGTCGCCGAGTATGTCGGCACCCAACTGCGAGAGGGTAGTCGGCGATGCTCCGGCTTCGTTGCCGAAGCAATTGACGGTCCACTCAAGCATCCTGATGAAATCGCGGGAAGTGCCATTTCCGCGCCGCAGGAATCGCACCACGACATCGTCGTCCTTCAACGCGGCGACGACATCGTCGTTGGAGATTAGCCGCGCGCGACGAAACACTTCATCGGAAGGGTCGTCGCATGGTTCCTTTTTAGCGAACATTGCGCGAAGGTCGGACCAATGCGACGGATTGCGGCGCTCGGGCGGAATGCGGAAGACAGCCTTTTTCCCTTTTTGAAAAGCAGCCAGTCCAAGAATTCGTCCGGTCTCAGGAATCGTATCCCATTCCTCCGGCGTTGCTGGAACATCAATTTCCGGCGGCAGCGATTCAACGCCCCCTGTTCTCCGTGCGAACTTTCGAGCCAAACTTCTGACACAACGGTTAGTGAAATGCCCCTGGTCAAATCTCATTGTCGGATTCCTTTGCTGCGGAAACTACAGCCGTAAACTCCGGCCCATCAGTTGCTTCTGGTTCCGGTGCCGCGAGCAGGTCGCCCTGCTTTGCGGTGATGTCCTGCGTGTAGTGATAGAGATGGACGTTGAAGTTTTCGTCCTTGACGACGAAGAGCGACGTGGTGCGCGGCAGCTCCTTCTTGACGCCGTCCTGGTCCGGCGAGGCCACAAAGAGCTGTAGTCCGAGGTCGTTCGCGAACGAGAGGAGCTGGTCACGCCGTGCAGCGTCGATGCCGTAGAAGGCCTCGTCGAAGAGAAGCGGCTGAAGCCGGAGAGCCTGGTTCCCGGTTCGCCCCTGGTAGAGGAACGCCGCGACGGTGAGGATGAGAAGGTAGTTGGGCACCGCCTGTTCGCCCCCTGACCCCACCGCCTTCACGGAGCGGTCGATGATCTTCCCCTCGTTGTCTCGCGTCACCATCTTCAGCTGGAACTCATACCACTGGCGGTAGTCGAACATGGCGGGGATTTCCCCCGGCGGCGCGTTGAGAATCGCGTCCTTGTGCGCCTCGACGAAATCGGATATCTCCTCGCCATCCTCCCCCGCCCCGTATGCGCTGAATTTCCTGATGAGCGCAAGCAGCGACTCGTATTCGGCGACGGGCTTCAATCCAAACGAATACCTGTTGGAACCGAAGAACCGGTCCTTCAGCATCCTGTTGACCCTTACTGAGAGCTGCGTGAGCCGCTGGTCGTCCTCGTAGAGCTTGCGCAAGACTTCTGAAACGAATATGTCGCGGAAGAGCCGCTGCGTCCGTTCTGTGATCACTCCCTTTTGCGCCTCGTACTGCGCCGCTTCATTCGCGAGGACATCGTCGATGGCCTCGCCGCGCTGATCGACGAGCGAACACGCCGCCGCGTCGAACTGGAAGGCATAGTCGAATCCCACGGGTTCGCGGATGTCGCGCCCAAGCGTGGTCTCGGCTTCCGTCTCCTTGCGTTTCAGCTCCTCGACGAATTCCGCCAACGCCACCTTCGACGCCCCCGCCTCTCCCAGTCTTTCACCGGCAAGCGCGTCAACGCCCGGCAGCATCTTCGCCGCGGCCGCGCGATTCGCCTCGGCCATGCGCTGGCGCTCCCGCGAAGCGGCGATTCCCTCATTGAGATTTACGACGCGCTGCCCCTTGGCGCCGATGTCTTGGTTAGCAGATGAGATCCTCCTTTCCAAATCGCTAATGCGGTTCTCCACGGACTTAATCCGCTTCTCGAGCGCCGCGCTCACGCCTTCCACGGCCATCCTCAGACGTACGGACTCAAATTGTCCTTTCGTTCGCTCAAGTCTTCCATGCGCCTCTTCCGATGCGGTCGCCGCGTTTGCCGCGCCATCCTCGCGGTAGACTTGCTCTTGGCGGGCGCGGCGGACGCCCTCCCGCGCCTCCAGCCACCATGTCCGCACCTCGTCCACGGCGTTTGAAATGTCGCGGACGCGGCCGAGCGCCGATTCCGCCTCGCGCACGCGCCCTGCCGCCGCATCGCGCGCCTTTTCGGCTTCGGACAACTCCTCGCGTTTCGCGCGAATGCGACGTGACTGTTCCTCGCGACGCTGCTTCGCGCCCAGCAGACGCGGCTTCATGCGGGCAAGCGGCTGCTCGCGGCCGCGGAAGGCAAGGACTTTTGTCTCCACCTCGTCAAGAATGCGCAATCCCCCCCGCGCCGACAACGCGGCCTTGAGCGCCAGCACGGCATCGGCGTCGGATTCCGCGACGTCCACGTAGCGCGCAACCCAATCCGTGTCGGACGGGACGGAGAAGTCGTCCCTCCTCACGAAAATCGACTGTTCGCGATGGTTGCGGAAGAACTCCAGCCTCACGGCGTCCGCTTCGTCCTCCGCCACAAGCCAGGTGCCTAGAAGCACGTCGCCCACGACTTGCTCGAAGGCGGCGATCTCCGCGGCCCGCAGGTCGGCGCGCGGCTCGACGTGGAGATAAAGCGGCGTAGCCTTGAAAAGTCGCTCCTGGACTGCGATGCGCGCCTCGGCAAAGCCGGGGACGTCCGGTTCCGGTTCGGGCTGCGCCTCAATTGCCGCCAGATCCTTCCCGATCCGCGACACATCACCGTCGGCCCGGTCAGCGTCGCGCCTGCACTCCGCCAGCGTCCCCGCTGCTTTGTCGCGGGCTTCGGCAAGTTCGTCGCGGACGGAATCCAGGTCCGGCGCCGCCTCTTCCGGCGTCTCCGCCTTTGCCGCGGCGTCTAGCGCGGAGACGAGCGGCATGACGGAGACGGGAAGCCCCATGCCGATCCTGTGAAGCTTGACCGCGCGCTCCGAGGCCGCCTCCGCAAGCGCTCCGCGAGACTCTGCCACGCGCTCCGCCGCCTCCTGCGCCGCTTCGGACGCCTTGCGGCGCTCCGCGTCCTTGGCCCGGCTTTCACCTTCTAGCGCCGCGACCTCCTGGGCCAACTGCTTTTCGCGCTGCAACAGGCCGGACGAGTCCTTCGCCTTCAAATCCTGAAGTTCCGCATGGGCGGCGTCGCGTCCGCGTTTGAGCGTGGCGAGCTCGCCGTTCGCGACCTCTATTTCGGCCGACACCTTCTCGCGTTCGGTTTCAAGGGCCCGCTCCTTGGCGACGGCATCGGCGAATTCCATGTCCGCCTGTCGCCAGGCCGCGCAGACGAGATTCTCCTTCGTCCGAAAGAGCGCGTCGCGTCCGCGCTTGAGCTTGCGGAGGAATTCGAGCCGCGTCTCAATGCGGTCGAGAAGTTCGCGGCTTTCGTCGATGGAGCGCAGACCATCAACAAGCCCCGTGAAAGTCTCGCTGTTAGGCTCTTCGAGAAGCTGTCGGAAAAGCACGTCGAGATTCCCCGCCTTCGATGCGATTTCGCGGTAGGCCTTGCCAGTCGCGAGAATGCGGCATACATTGCGATAGGTCTCCGCATCGTCGAAGAAACGCTCCGCAACGGCGGTGGCGTACTGTCCTATCTTCGAAAAGTAGCGTCCGCCCGGAAGCGCCTTCATGTTCTTGGCGAACTCGTCGCGGAATGCTGCGCGGGAACGGCCGCAATCCTCGATGGTCAGCGGCAGGTCGGCCACAGGCGCGTCCGCCATGCCACCCCAGCTGTCGTACGCGACGTCCATGCCCGTCGCGGAGAGGCCCACGCAGATCGACACCGTCCTGTCTGATGCTGGCAACGACAGTTCTAGGGCGGCGTACGTCATGCCGCCGTCCCTGTTGAGCGGACCGCCCGCCTCGACATTGTACCGCATCACGACGCCCTGCACCTTGCGTCCGCCGACATTCTTCGCTCCCGCTACGCGAGCAGCCGCATTGAACTCAATCTCGCCGGCGGAAAGGACATAGTGGATTGCGTCGAGAATCGTCGTCTTGCCCGACCCGTTGTCGCCAAGCAGGAACAGGTGCCCGCCGCCAGGAATTTCAATCGTGGTCGTCCCGAGGTTGTGGAAGTTCACCACCCTAACGGCTGTAATCTTGTACGTCTCGCGAGGTTTCATTGCGCCGCCTCCGTCTTGACGACTGGCTGTGCGAGGCGTTCGCCTTTGTACAGCCAAAGTGCGGGAAGGCATTCGTATATCGTGTCGCCGGATTCGCCATCGTCGTCGCCGCGCGGAATCTCGCGAAGGAAACGGTACTTGAGCAGCGACGGCATAATCGTGCGGATGGTTTTACGCACCTGTTCGTCAGTGTAGTAGTCCATTTTCTGTGGAAAGACTTCGCAAAACCTGACACAAGCGAACTTGAGAAACGATCCGAAGCGGAAGCGAAGGTTGTCTGGCTCGTCCGTTGAAACAGCCTGCTCCTGCAGCTCCCGCTCGAAGAACTCAAGCAACAGGAGAAAAGCGACGCATTCGTCACGCTTCGTGAAGTTGAACATGTCGCGGTTCACCTCCGTGACCTTTTCGTTGTACCAGGCGGGCTTGTACAGGCGGGCGCACTTGGGGTCGACGAGCAGTTCCCAACCGTAGAACTTCTGGAAGAAGGCGGCGAACGCGCGCTTGTACTTCGACAGGAACAGGAAGAGCGAAATGTCGTCATCGCGGTAAAAGTACGGCGCCTCAAGAAGGATGTTTAGAATCTTCTGAACCTTCTGCTCGTTCTGCCCGCTTTCGGACATGATCTCCTCTAGCCTTGTCTCCTTCACGCTCATTTCAGGTCTCCTGTCTTCGTAAGTTCCAGCTCCTCGAACGAAAGGCGGCGGCCGTCGTGGCTAAGTTCAGCCGCCATGTCGGGCCGCACATTCCCGTTGACGCCGATTCGCGCTGCCCTCGCACCGCGTCCAAGAATCGCGCTGCGGGCAAGCTCCATGACTTTGCGGAAATCGCCGTCTTCCACGATGGTGCATGATGAGAGGCGGATTGTCTCGCCACGGCGCAATGGCTTAAGCCCGTGCGACACCAGCCAGGCGTCCAGATCACGGAGACGCGCCTCGTCCATCGATGTCGCGCGCGGCGCACCAGGCGGCTCGATCCGTTCCTCGACCCAGGCCTTGACGCGCTCTGCGACGCCTCCCTTGGAGAGAACTGGCTGGGGCGGGCGTGACTTCTCGCCCGGGCGTATGTGCATGTCCCCGAACATCGACGCGTTCTGCAAAAGCGAGCGGAACCACGCGCTTGGAACCACATCTTCCGGAAGGGCGGCGAATTCGGAAAGGCGCGCGTCAATGTCCTCGATTCTGCGGTTGCGGCGCTCCAGCTCGCGAAGGCGCGCGCTGAGCTTTTTCCAGACGTTTCGCGCGGAATCCGAGACGCGGCGCATAAGCTCCTGCAGCTTGCCGTCCGTGCCGTAAAAGCGAAGAAGCGCCTCGACGACGTCGCGCGGCGCAGGAATGCGTCCGCTCACGATGTGGCGCATCCTGCCGGTTTCGTCGCGGAACACGGCCTCGCAACGGACCAGGCGTTCGAGCAGTCGCGGGGCGCGCAGTTTCTCGATTTCCGGCACGATCTCCTGGCGCAGGCGGCCTATGCGGTTCATGAAACGGTCCCGGAAGAGAGTCAGTTCGGCGATGATCTCGCGGGCCTCGTCGATGTCATAGGCATCGCGGGCAAAATCGTCCAACCGTTTATCTAGCTTCTGGAGACTTGCCGCCACCTCATCCGTCAAGTCGTCAGCACGCTGGACGCCGTACATAGCGTCGCGCGCGAGATCCGAATCGGGCACCTCCGACTTTACACGATTGAGGGTCCGCTGTATCTCTCCAAGGGCGGATTTGAGCGCGCCAAGAAGGTTGTCCGTCGCCGCGACTCGCGGATTGATATCCTCCTCACGGCGGGCGCGCAACCACTCGATGAGCGAAACCGCGTCATCGCAGACGCGAAATCGGAACTTCTGACGGCGGTTGTCGCGATAGCCTCTCACTCGCATCTTCTCAATGCGCCGTTCCACAAGCTTCCAGTCTTCCAGCTGCTTTAGGTCCGCATTGAACTCGTCGACCTGGCGCTGAAAGGGCGATTCACCAAGAACGGCGTCACGCAGATCCTCGAAGAGCGGCTCGAATTCATGCCCCGCACGGAAGTCGGCCAGCGCGGAGAGGATGGCGACGTGGAAAAGGGCGTTGTCACTCGTCAGGACATTGCCGACGGCAAGGGCGCGGCCAGCAATCAACCCCGCCGCGCACTCCTGCGCTTCCGAACGCACACGAACCGGTTCGGTGGCAGACTCAGCCAGCGAGAAAAGGTCCTTGCGCTCTGCGGCGCAGTGTTTGGGATCCATGCCCACAAAGGTCATTGATACTTTCAGGCCAGTTGTTTCCCAACGGAGAATGCGTCTGCGACAACATCGCCCATGATGCGATAGACATGAGCGCATGTGTCGAAGCAGATTGGTTTCATCTTCGCGGCGTCAGGCTTGCCATCCGTCAGCGCCGACTCCTCGACCGCACAGTTGACGATCTTCCCGACAACATTGCAGTTCTCCTCGTTCATTGAGACGAGTTCGCATTCAAGGACAAGCGGCAGTTCGTTGACGACAGGCGCATTGACGAATTCGCTCTTCGTAACGGTAAGCCCGCTCTTCGCCACCTTGTCAGATGTTTTGTTGCCGCTGACGATACCGAGATAGTCGCAGGCCGCAACCTTGTCCGCTGTGCCGAAGGCGACGGTGAACGCCTTGCGCGCGGCGATGTTCGCCCAGGTCTTGTGCGAGGTGTCGATGCAGATCGTAATCTCGTCCTCTAGCGTAATTCCACCCCACGCGGCGTTCATCACGTCGGGCGTTCCATCCTCCCCGTAAGTGCCGATCATCAACACCGGCATCGGGAATATCCAGTTTTTCTTCCCTAGGTTCTTCTTCATTGTTTGTTATCCATTCCTTGCATGGTCACACACGGTGTAGGCGCGAGGGACCCTCACATCCACACTTGCAATTATACCAGATTCCATTGGCGGGAGGGAACATCAAAGTTGGTGTCACGATACGGCTCGTTCGCCAGCGTAAAGTGCCGCAATTTCTCATAAAACGGCTTGAAACCGAAGTACCTCTTCGGCCTGTTTGCGGCCGACTTCGTGCACGGCCTGCATGCGCCCCGGATCGTGGCAGACGCGCGATATGTCGAGCGGTGCGACGGGCGCGATCAGCAGCGCCGAGCCGTCGGCAACGCACGAGTCGATGTAGTTTAGCGTGTCGTTGTACCATTCATGCCGTGTCTTGAGCGCCTTGTAAACAGCAGGATAGCGGCGGAGAAACGGCTTTGCGAGGCGGTGTTTCCACGACGGGAACTTCCTGTAACCGCGCGGACGCGTCGTGATGACGACGTTGAAGTCGTAGCCGAGCGACTTGAAGTAGCGAAGAGGAATCCCGTCCGAGAGGCCGCCGTCGAGATACTCGCCCCCGTCGATTGCGACGGGGCGCGAGACGACCGGCATCGAGGCCGAGGCGCGTATCCACTCGAACGCCTCCGCGTCGGCCTTGTCGAGCCGCCTGTACACCGGCTTGCCCGTCGCGCAGTCCGTGGCCACGACATGGAACTCCATCGGATTCGCCGCATACGCCGCGGCGTCGAAGACGTCTAGCTCCATCGGGAGCTTGCGGTAGCAGAAGTCGGCATTGAAAAGGTCGCCCGTCCTGAACAGCGACGACCACGAGCAGTAGCGGGGATCGCGCGCGAAGCGCTTGTTGTAGCGGATCACGCGCCCGACCTGTCCGCTCTTGTAGTTGCAGCCGAAGCAGGCGCCGGCCGAGACGCCGACGATTCCGTCGAACTTCACGCCGTGTTCCATGAAGACGTCCAGCACGCCGGCCGTAAACAACCCGCGCAATCCACCGCCTTCAAGTACCAGTCCGCGTCTCACGGCATTGCTTCTTCCTGTCGGTCCTGTTCCTTCGCACTAGCGGACTGTCGGGATGACGGCGAAAAACGAAAGGTCCTCCGTGCCATCGTTGATGAGCGTGTGCTCGTGGCCCTCGGGGCAGAAGTGGCACTGGCCGGGGCCAAGGGGCTCGGGCGCGCCGTCGAGGAGGGCGGTGCCCCGTCCGGAGAGGACATAGATAGCCTCGCTCGTTCCCTCGTGGCGGTGCAGGCCGATGGACGCGCCTGGCGCTAGGCGGGCGCGCATGATGCGCGTGGAGCCATCCCAGAACATCCGGGTGGCGATCTCCTTTTCCCCGCCCTTGAAGTGGGGGATGACCTCTTCGGGGATGGTGGCGAAATCGAGTTTCATGCTAGAACCCCTTTGCCCATGCGGCGAGGTCGTCGGCGGAGACGGAGGCGCGGAAGCGGCGGCCCTCCTTGACTGCGGTCTTGGGCGCGAGCGCCTGGAGATTGGCGGAGGAGTCGCCCATGCCGCTGCCGCCGGATGTGGCGAAGGGCACGATGGTCTTCCCGGCGAGCGCGTCGGCGTTGGCCTCCACGAAGGTGTCGATGATGGATGGTTCTCGATACCACCAGATCGGGAAGCCGATGAAGACCGTCGCGTAGTCCGCGAGGTTCGGGATGGCGCACGCGATTGCGGGACGGCTTGCGCGGTCGGCCATCTCGACGCTGCTGCGGCTCTGCTTGTTGCGCCAGTCGAGGTCGGCTTCGGTGTATGGCTGCGCGGGGGCGATCTCGAAGAGGTCTGCGCCGATTGCGGCTGCGAGGCGTTCGGCGACGCCCTTCGTGGTTCCCGTGGCGGAGAAGTAGGCGACAAGCGCCTTATTAGTCGTGTTCATGGCGGTGGTTTCCTTGGTTGTGGTGGCGTCCTTCGCACAGCCGAGAATCGGCAGCGCGGCAAGGGCGGCGAGTAGAATAGGTGAAGGTTTCATAATAACAATCATTATACTCTTTATGCAGACAAAAAGACAGAATTAGCTACTATGCCTTGTGTGCCCGCACCCAGGCGAGGAGGTCTTCGTATCCCACCCATGATGATTCGTCAATGTGCCAAATCACCATAGAATTTCCGCACCGTAGTCTCACGATACTTCCGCACTGTGGTCTAATAATACTTCCGCACAATAGTCTCATGACTTTCCGCACCATAATCTCGCGACATTCCGCACCGTAGTCTCGCGACATTCCGCACCGTAGTCTCGTGGGAAATAGAGCATCAGTAATCGTTGTGATTCTGATTTTTCCGCGTAAGTTTTCCGATTTCGTCGGTCCCGCGCGTCAAACTCGGTTCGCAATCCAGACGCCAAGGAGGATGTCGCGGCGGGAGGTCGTCTTCATTTGGCAACCAAAATGCCTTACCTGCCCGTATCGCCTGTTGCAATCGGAGTCTTTTCGCCGGCCTCGTTGACGCAGACGAAGGTGATGTCGGTGGAGAAGACAAGCTCCTCGTCGCGCGAGTCGATCTGGCGGCAATGGACATCGACATGGTAGGTGGTGGAAGTCCGTCCAACCGCGCTTCGCCGCGTCTCAAAGCGCAGCACAGCCTGAGGATGGACGCTCTTCTTGAACTTGACCTCGCTCATGCCCACCGTGACAAAGCGGAGCGTCGGGTAGTCCTCGCTCACCGCTATCCACGCGACCTCGTCCACCCACATCAGCATCTTCCCGCCGAAGAGGAAGCCGTAGTGGTTCATGTCGCCCGGCATCACCAGCTTGTATGTCGTCATCGTGTTGTCTCCTCTTCCAAAAGGCTGTCAACAGTTAGCAGAAAGTCACTTTCGATTAGCAGGATGTGTTCCCCGCTTTGCTCAAATCCTTCCCTGAAAGTGCGGTTGTCGGCCTTCAGGCGTTCAATAGTGCAGTCGCTGTCGTCAAGCCGAGATTCAATATCGGAGGCGTGCTTCTTGATTTCGGCGAAGTGCTTGTCAATGTAGGCGTCCGAAAAGGCAAGACAGACGAACCGTATCGAGGGCAGATATCTGTCATCGAAATCGCGCCGCCAGTCAAAGGGGATGTAGCAGCCCTCCACAATCAGATTCTGGCGGTTCTCGATGGCGGTCATGACAATTTCCCTGACGATGGGCCAGAGGTAGTCCGTCAGGGCGGCGTCGTCAAGGGGTGTAAGGGCCGTTTTTCCGCTTCGAATCAAGCCCATCTTCAAGTGGTCGATGGAGAGGTAGGGATACTTGAACTTCTCCAGCATCCGCTGGGCCAGGAAAGTTTTTCCCGAATGGGATGCGCCTGTTATCAGTATGACCATGATTTTCCTAGCGATGTGGAACGTTTCAAAGACCTCTAGGTCGGCATCGACGACAATCTTGGGTGTGCGGTTTCAAACTCGAAAACGGACTCTTCCTCGTTTAGATGATAAATCGATGAGGCGTATGGTTTGGTCACAGCATTGACCGCATCGGTTGCATAGCCTTGTCCCTGATATTCTGAAGCGAGCGTAAGCGTTGCCGGCGCGGGGCCCCCTTGGGCAAAAGCTGCCGCCGTTGCAAAGGCGGCAGCTGCGAATAGACAAGGTGCTTTCATGCAGGCATTTCACCAAAGCGCTCGGAAAAACGAGCCGCTTTCATCGGAAATGGTCATATAGGAGATCAGAGCAGCGTGGCGAGTACGGTGTCGATTTCCTCTGGCGTCGTCGTCGGGTGGAAGCGTTTGAGGATGTTCCCATCGCGGTCAATCAGGAACTTGGTGAAGTTCCACTCGATATCGCCAGGGGCCTCAGCGCCTTTGAGTCCGTGCTTGACGAGGAGGTCGCGAAGACCGGCAATGGCGGCTTCGGGCGCGTCATCCTTCGGCCGGGCGTTTTTGAGGAACGCGAAAATCGGGTCTGCACCGGGGCCGTTAACCTCGATCTTGGCAAGCTGGTCGAAGGACGTGTTGTACTTGAGCGCGCAGAACTGGTGGATTTCGTCGTCGCTGCCGGGGGCCTGGTGACCGAATTGGTCGCAGGGGAAGTCGAGAATTTCGAGCCCGCGCTCGTGGTACTTGGCGTACAGTTTTTCGAGCCCCTCGTATTGGGGCGTGAATCCGCAGCCTGTGGCGGTGTTGACGATGAGCAGGACCTTGCCCTTGAGCGAGGCGAGGTCGAGGCTTGTTCCGTTGCGGCCCTTGGCCGTGAAGTCATGGATGGTCATTGCGTTTTTCTCCTTGGCTATTATTTTACCACACTGCGCACTCTTGCGGGTGCATATCTCAATGTTTCAGCCATTGCTTGCGTTCGGCGGGCGCGAAGCGTTCGATGGCGTAGCGCAGGCTTGTGCGCGGAAGGGCGGACAAATGTTCGGAAAGAAAGGCGCGCAGGGCGTCGGCATCGCGCTTGCCGCACTCGCGCAGCATCCAGCCGACGGCCTTGTGCATCAGGTCGTGCGGATGTCCGAGGGCTGCTTCGCATTGACGGAAGGCAACGTCGAGCCGTCCTCTGCGGATGAACGTCAGTGTGGCGACGACAGCCACGCGGTTTTCCCAGAGCGAGGAAGACTTCGCAAGCGTGTCGAGCAGGGCGAGGCTGTCGGGAAGCGGCGCGGGGGCTGAGTCGAGCAAATACTGCCCGACAAGCGTCGGCGCGGAGCAATCGACCAGATCCCAGTTGTTCACATGCCCCTGCCGCAATGCGGTGAGATAGGCGCGGTGGCATCTGGCGCGTTTGTCCTTCGGCAATGCCCGAAACTGCTCTACAAGGAGGAAGAGTCCGCATTCCCGCGCCTCGTGCCAGGGCGAGGCGAGGAGTGTCCGTATGGCCGAGGCGTCGGCGGACAGGCGATGCGCGCGGGCAATTGCCCGAATCTGCGGAACCATGACGCCGAGGAAGCAGTCCCCTTCCCCATATTCTCCTGGGCCGGTTTTGAAGAAGCGCTGCAGCACAGCCGTCTTTTCAGGCGTGGCAACGGCGCGGAGTTCGCGGAGAATTGCTGAGGCGGAAGTCATCTCTGGATTATTTGTTGAAGTCTTTGACAGGATTTACAGGATTATTTCCCTTCGTCCGCATAGACGCTCCTGTCAATTGGCACCGGCCCCATGCAGGCGCTGAAGAGGTCAAGCACCTGGTTCACCTTGTCCAGCCTAAGCGAGGACTTGCCCTGCTCCATCTCGCGCACAAAGCGCAAGCCGACGCCAGCGTAGTCGGCAAGCTGAACTTGCGTCCAACCCTGCTCGCGGCGCTTTGTCTTCACAAATGCTGCCAGACTGCACCCTTTCGGGTATGATTCAGTGTTCTCCATGCGATTTCGCCCCTTTCGGGTATAAATTAAAATACAGCATCAAATACTATACCATATCGGGTATATTCAGTCAACCGTATGGTGCTGGAACAATTAAGAACTTTGTCTTGGACTAGATTCACAGGATTGTTGAACTGGTCAAAAACAGATTAAGAAGCCGAGTGTGATAGCTCGGCTTTTCTACCTTTCACCTATCCTAACGAGATATGCGAGGTTCATTTCATAAAGGAAATTGATGATGTCCTGCTCTGAAACCTTCTTTTTCGGCATCAGTATGCGTCGCTCGTAAGGAGTTCCTTTGGAATTCGTCGCGCTTACCACAAAATACCTTTTTCCACTCCGAGTCTCAAAGGAAAACGCAGTGATGTTTGCTATGTTGATTCGCGAAGAGGCGTTACCTCTCTGAAACATGACTC
Source organism: Kiritimatiellia bacterium (assembly GCA_017962605.1). GTDB lineage: Bacteria > Verrucomicrobiota > Kiritimatiellia > RFP12 > JAAYLN01 > RGIG5952. The sequence goes on from JAGCUY010000140.1 coordinate 61,838, forward strand.
CTGAAGCAAATATGTGGATGCTTTGGGGACAGATGGCAATCACCAGTATACACAAAACAATCGCTTCTGGTGCGAGAATACCTCTGAAGACAATTCCCCATCCAAGTGTCGGCAGAAACGCCTTTGCGACGGACATGACGGCAATCGGCAAAACGATGCAATAAACCGCCATCCTCCAAAACGGGGGCATTTCTTTTTTGAAAAGGCGCAACTGCTCCTTGACATATTCGACACCCCAAGGCTCAGTCCACGCAATTTGTTTTGGGAAAAGGCTCATTGAACTATCCAATGCGAAAACCTAATGATTATGCTCCAAACTAACCAAAGATGCGGGATTGGAGATCATTTATCCTAATCAAATCATGTCAATCCTGCCATATAGTTATAAAACAGCGCGTGGCGCAGTTGTGACCTCCTGTCGCAGGATGATGAATCTCTTTATCCGCCATTTTTATAGAATCTCATTATTTCCCTTATCCGTTATATTCTCTCCAGTATCGACGGGATGAACATGGCGTCCATCTTGGTCACGGCGCAGTAATGGCGACCAAGGTCTTTGAGTGACGCTCCGAAGTGGTAGAGTTCCGTGCCGTCGAGGATGAGGAAACGGTCGTGGAATATGCCAACGGCCTTGACTGTGAGCGTTGGATTCTGCTTGTTGAACTTCTCAACAGCTGTTGGGGTCAGGAAATCCGATATGCACTTCTGCGTGGTTGCGACTGTCACATCAGCGCCGCCGCGCTTTTGCGAAAGGATGTCAAGGGTGATGTCGTCACAGTAGTTGTCCACAAGGACAATGCTCTTCGTCGCCTTTCGTACCAACTTCCGTGCAAAGGAGTAGGCGTCATAGTGTTTGCCATTGAAAAAGACCTTCTGCGGCGGAAAGTCGCCGCCATCCATCGCTTTGAAAATAATGTCGAACCGCTCCTCGTTGCGGGCTTGATCGGTAATCTGGCGGCGCTCCATAGTCTCTATCCGCAAAAGAAGCGGCGCAACCGACGCCAACGCCTTACGCATTGCGACAAAGGCGCGGGTTATGCGGACGCTGACTATCGCGGCGATGTCGCTTTTCAAAATGCTGGCGACCATAATGACGCCATGTTCACTGAAAGCCCTCATGGGAACAGTCGAGTGTTTTGCGCTCGCGAACCGGTCACAATTTGTGACCAGTTCCTCCTGTTCATCCTTTCCGAGCAAAAAGGAGAACTCCTTCGGGAAGCGGGCAAGATTGCGCTTGACAGCCTGATTCAAAACCTTTGTCTGAACCCCATAGAGCGCCGCCAAGTCGCGGTCTAGCATGACCTGGACACCGCGAATCGTGAAGATTCGCGACTTGATGTATGAATCGGTTGCATCACTTACGGCAATCGGCGGTTGTTCTGGGGAGATTACCGGTATTTCTTTATCGCCCATGCCTTTTCTCCCATTTGAAATTGGACTTGGCCTTTGGCAACATTCGCACATTGGCAACATTTCTCTTTTCGCGGTGCTTTCACGCCTTTTATTCTACTCGATTCACCCGACAAAAGCAAACCCACAAGGCAAATGCGGGAAAGTTGCCACATTTGCCATTGCTTGGCAATGGTGGATGATGGCCTCGGCCTTAATCAGCGGGTGAGGTTGCGGACCCACTTGTAGCGGCGGAAATGCAGATAGACCCACGGGAGCTTGCCGACCTCGTCGACGCAGGTGCATGCGTAAACCAGGACGGGGTGCCAGTGGAAGACAAAGGCGCCGAGGAAGGCGAGCGGCACGGCCAGGCACCACATGCAGACGCCAAGGCTGTAGAAGTCAAAGAGTGTATCGCCGCCCGCCGTGAAGACGCCGTTGATGACGATGGTGTTGACGCACCGCCCGATCATGTAGAGGGAAAGGACGAGGAACATGTCGCGCAGCAGGGCGTGGGCGCCGTCTGTGAGCCTCATGTAGCGCAGGACGGCTGGCGCCGCCGCAAGCACCAGGACCGCCGCGAGGAGGCCGACAAAGAGCGAGAGAACGCCCATGCGGTTGCCGTAGAGGCGGCCGCGCGCGAGGTTCCCGGCGCCTAGTTCGTTGCCGACGACGACAACCGTCGCCGCCGCCATGCCGTCCGTGAGGCAGCAGAGGAGGTCGCGGACAACGGCGGCTGCCGCGTTCGCGGCGGCGGTGTCGGGGCCGAGATGGCCCATGACGGCGGTGTAGGAGGCGAAGCCGCACCCCCAGAAGAGGACGCCGCCGAAGAGCGGGAGCACGGCGCGGCGGAAGTCGCCCGAAAGTTCGGGCGTGCGTTCGAAGAGGCGGCGCCAGCCCGCGCGGATGGCGTTCGGCACCCTGGTTGAGAGCATCGCGGCGACCAGCTCTGCGGCTCGCGCGACAAGAGTCGCGAGGGCGGCGCCGCGCGCGCCGAGTGCCGGGATGGGGCCGAGGCCGTAGATGAAGACTGCGTTGAGGGCGATGTTGAGGCCGACGGCCCCGCCGCCGATCCAGGCCGAGAGCGCGGCGCGGTCCGTTACCTTGAGGATGGCGAGGTGGCATTGCGTGACGCCGGTGAGCAGATAGGACAGGCCCGCGATGCGCAGGTAGCCCGCGCCGATATCGACGAGCGGCCCCTCCTTGGCGAAGACGTGCATCAGCGAGCGCGGCGCGAAGACGCAGAGGGCCGCGACCGTGAGCGAGACGCAGCCGACCGTGCGGAGTCCGATGCGGAAGAGCTTCCCCATGCTTTCGCGGTCGCCCTTTCCCCAGTATTGCGCGCCAAGGAGCGAGAGGGCCGTGGTGACGGCGAATACGCCCATGTTCTGCAGAAACTGCACCTGCGTGGCGAGCGACACGGCGGCCATCGCGTTTTGGTTGACGCGCCCCAGCATCGCGGCGTCGGACGCGGCCACCAGGGCCACCAGAAGCGCCTGGAGCGAAATCGGCAGCGCTATGCGCGCGAGCTTGCGGTAGAATGGGCCGTCTGTGAAGAATGGGGACATGGCGGAATGGGGTCTGTCAACAAGTTATCACATAGTGCGTGGCGCGGCCGCGGCCCTCCTGCCGCAGAATGCCCCTGGCAACAAGCGCGTTGATTTCGCGCGATGCGGTATCCTGCGAGACCTTGCATATCTTCGCCCATTTCGAGGATGTGAGATTGCCTGCGAAGCCGTCGAGAAGCTTGTTGAGCATGCCGCGTTGGTTGGCGTTGAGTTCTTCGGACGCATGCATGCGCCAGAAGTCGGCCTTGGCGAGGATGGCGGCAAGCTGCGTTTCAGCGGATTTCACCGCCCGCAGATGGCATCCAAGGAACCAGTTCACCCACCGCGTCGCATCCATAGCGCCGCGCTGGGCATGCTCAAGCTCTTCGTAGTAGGAATCCTTCTCCTTCTGGATTTGCGCCGACAGCGAATAGAAGCGCATCGCCGACCGCTCCCCTTTTGCAAGGAGGTATTCCGTAAGCGTCCGGGCGAGCCTCCCGTTGCCATCGTCGAACGGATGGAGTGTCAGGAACCAGAGGTGCGCAATCGCCGCCTTGACAAGCCATGGCGCATCCATTTCGCCGCCATTGACATAATCGAGGAACTTCAGGATTTCTTCGCCAAGCCGCTCCGCTTCCGGAGCCACGAAATGGACTCGCTCCAGCATCCCATGCCGCGAGACAACGCGCATCGGCCCCTCGTCGTCGTCGCGCAATTTTCCAACCGCAATTCTGACGAGCCCCGAATAGCCTGTCGGGAAAAGCGCCGCATGCCAGGAACAGAGGCGATCAAGCGTCATCGGCTTCTCCCAGTTGCGCGTCGCGTCAAGCATCATGTCGGCCCGCGCCTCCGATTCATGCGTTACGGTGCCCCTTGCCGCGGAGAGGACGATTTCCATCCGCCTGGCGACACTGGAGCGCACGTCGTCGCGATTCAGCCGTTCGCCCTCGATGGCGGCGGAATGCAGTATTTCCGAGGACAGAGCTTCGCAGACGGCCTCCTGCTGCAGGTCAAAGCCGATTGCGCCAAGCCGTCCCGAGAACTTCCCCAGCATGAAGGAAGATTCGGAAAGACCAGACTCTATTTCGGCCGCATTCCATGTGAAGCAGGGCCAGTCTTTCAGTTGATGGATAAAGCGCATGTTTAATCTCCGCAAAATTTGCGGATATTATAGCATGTAATCTCCGCAGGCGTCAAGCCTCCCCCAGGCGACTTTTTGCCCGCGCGACGACTTTGGCGAGCATTCTTGCTAGAAGATACGCGAGGCCAACGGCCAGTGCAAACGGCCAGATGTAAAGCCACCCCAATGAATACGCGAAGGCGACGGCGGCCCCGTTGTCAGGGTAGTCATGGAACACGGCGATTGACAGGAACATGCCGCCGCCGAAGATGAGCCAGCTCCATAGCGAAATTCCAAGAGCCCACAGCGCGCATTTCCAAAACGAGGAGAAAAGCCGGGGCCTGCACCAATGCAGGGCGCAGATGGCGACCAACGGCCCCAGAATGAAAACGGACATGACGACATCCTTCCATGGGCTTATCAGCCAAATGGCGGTCGGGCCATCCTCGCCGCCGACTATGCCCCCGGGTTCGGTTTCCACCAGGGGCACAGCATCCTTACCGCATCCTGCGCAATCCCAAAAGGACATGTCGTTTGTGGCGCCATCCGTGGGACACGCCACTTCAGAAGCAATCGGCTGCGACAATTCGACGCGGACGATGTCCTGGTGAAACGTCCGCCATGCATCGCGGATACTTGTGTAGGCGAGGACAACCATGCACACGCCAAACATGGCCGGAATTGCATCGAAAAGAAGCCGCCTCGCCTTCCCGGCCTTCCCATTCTTCAGCCCCGCCTTTTCCAAGATTGAGGCAAGTTCCCCCGGTTCCACGCCATGTCCGCTCCATCCGGGAACGCATGCGACTACGCCCGTGTGAGTCCATAGATACAGCGCGGCGTCATCAATGAGGAATTTTGAGAATTCATGCCATGGAGCCGTTGAGGTCGTTTCGCCTAGAGTCGTCGAGATTGCCTGGTCGGTGATCCGAATCTCCGCGAGATTTGTCTTGCGGGCTCGAAATGCGGAAATGAATCCCCGGCGCAACCGCCAATACTTGAGACAGACGGCAAGAAAAACAACGGCAATAAGCAATGCCCGCAAAATGCCATTTTCGCCATCATACTGGCTGTCGCACAGAAACCACGACACGCCGCGCGCCGCGACTAGAAGCCAGGCGAACCCGGCATAAACGAAACTGTTGCGGAAAGATCGCTGGAACGGGCGCATTGCCAACGCAACCATTTCGCTTTCGCCGATTTCACAGCTATACTCTAGTTCCATAAAAACAACCCTTCAATTACCAAATGGAAATCATGCCAATCCTGTCAAAACTCAATCTTCCTCCTTGCCATGCGCATTTAGGGCTGCGGCAAGGGCGATGGCCTCCTCTTGTGAGGATATTGACGAAATGACGAATTCACCTTGCATGGGTGAAGGTGCCGCCTTCGGATTGAGCGCCGCACCAGGCACACCGCGTATGCCCGGAAAGAATCGTTCGCCCGCATTGACGGCAGACCTGCGGCAATGTCTGCGTGGCATCCCGGCCATCAAGCCGGCCGTCCCGCATGTCAATTTCCCGGATCTTTGCCTCTAGATCCGCATCCGTCAATCCGGCTTTATCTTTGAGCAGCTCCCACATTGCATGGACAACCATGTAAAGGCGCTCCGCATTTCTCAGCGCAGTGTCTGAGGATATCGCGCTTTCATGCGCTACATCGCGGGCGCTCTGGGCATTCGCCTGGGCAACGAGGACTTGCGCATGTCCGATATCTGGGCTGAGTGGTATCATAATAGCTTTGGCTCCTTTGAAAACACAAGTCAAGGTGTAGCGATATCGTGTCCTGCAGCGCGAAGGGCGGCAAGGGCGTGCTCGAAGTCCTCTGCCTTCGTGAGGATGTAGTCCGTGTCGAAGGTTGAAATGGCGAAGATGCCGACTCCGGCGTCGGCGAGGGTCTTCGAGAGGGCGGCGAGGATGCCTACGAGGGAGAAGTCAAGCGTTCCGGCGACGCGGAAGGCGCGCCAGCCGTCGCTGCGCGCCATTGTGTTTGCCGGCACAAGGGCCATCGGGCAGACGAGCGACTTCTCGCCGTCCGTCGCGCCCATGAATACAAAAGGCGCGCCGAGATCGAAGCCGCCGTAGTCCGCGACCTTGCAGACGGAGAACATTTGCGGCAGGACTTCAAGTTTCATTCCATTGCTCTCTCATTGTATGGGTTTGGACACGCGCGCCGAAACGGCATCTTCGCAGTGTATGTTCTTGATAGCTGCGCGAGCATCGGAAGCGAGCGTTTCTCATGGGCGAGGAGGGCGATTTTGTTGTTGATGCCGCCGCCATAGCCGACGAGGGCGTTGTTCGCGCCGATGACGCGGTGGCACGGGATGATGATGCAGATTGGATTCCATCCCACGGCCCCGCCGACGGCCTGGGCCGACATCTTCGCAAGACCGCGCTTTTGGGCGATGTTCGCCGCAATGGAGCCGTAGGTGGTTGTCTGCCCGAAGGGGATGGCCAGCATCTCATCCATCACTTCCTTGCGGAAGGGGGTAAGACCGTCGATGCGATAGGGCGGCGTGAAGTCCGGCTGACGGCCGGAGAAATAGCAATCCAGCCAGCGGCGCGTCTCGCGGAAGATCGGCAAGTCGCGTTCCCCGCAATCGCGGCGCATTGACTCGACAAAATGCAATCCCGTCAGCACCTTCCCGTCAGAGGTCATCACCATGTCCGAAAAGCCGGCGGGAGTGCCGTATTTGCAACTGAAAGTCATCGTTCGCCTTGCTCGCGCGGCATCCACCTGTCGGCCTTGCGCCTTGTAACGGGGTGTCGGGGGGGGGGATCAGGGTTCGATAGAGGCCAGGGCGCTTGAGATGGCGCGGGTGGCTTCCGCGGCAGTCGGACGCGCGCCGCCATTTGTCAGGACGGGAACGGATGGCGTGGCGTCGGAAACCCTAACCGAACCGTCCGGGGCCACGGAGATAATTCGGATAGCGGCCTTGAAGAACCAGGCGCCTTCGCTCTTCTCCAGGCGGAAGCGCTCAATCCAGGCATCGACCGTCGTCCGGGCGCCCGAACGCGGGGCGACGGATGCGTCGCAGACGATGGCGTCCGGGCGAACGGCGGCGAGGCGGGCGCGAAGGAAGGCGCCGACAACCGCCTCCGTCGAGAGGGCGAGTTCTCCATCGGTGAGATGACCCGTCCGGCCAGTTTCGACGTCGGCGGTGCGGATCTGGCGGCCGGTGGCCTCTTCCGAGGCGCGGACGCGGCAGACTACGACAAGGTTTTCAGAACCTGGCGGCATTGTCTTCGCCGTGGCCACAGGGGCGTTGGGCAGCGCCACGTCATAGCGCGGCGCGGCCTTCTTCGACTCGGGGAAAACGGAGACGCAGCCCGCGAAAAGAAGGGCCAGCAGTGCGGGAATGGTTGTCTTGGCTGTTTTCATGGCATGTTCTCATTGGCCGGTTTCTGGAAAAGCCGGCCTGGGTCGTCGCGAATGGCGTCCAGAATTTCCGCCAGGTTCTTGGAGACGCGGGAGAGATCGTCCAGCGTGTTTTCAAGGGGGATGCGCAGGCCGGCGACAGTGCCGTCGGCATTGTCGATGAGCGAGGAGAGGCGCGTCATGAGGTTGGTGGCGTCGACCTTGAGGTCGGAGAAGCCGTGGATTTCCTGCGCGACGTTCTGGACGACATCGGTGAGCGTCTTGGCGAGGCTCGGCGCCGTCGGGATGTAGCGGTATTCGGTCTTCCAGGGAACGGGGAGCGTCGGTTTGCCGGGGTCTTCGTAGTCGAGATCGACATAGACGAGGCCGGTGATGCCCTGGCTCTTCATGTGGGCGCGGAGGCCGTCGGAGATCTGCTTCTCCAAGAGTTCCGCAAATGCCTCCTGGTCTGGAAGGTCGGAGGTGTCTATGGCGAAGACGACGCGGGCGTAGCGGATCGCCCGCCGGAGATCGGCCGTCGAGGTGCCCGGCAAGGCGTCTTCCGGCCTGTAGTCGGCCATCGCGAATGTGACGGACTTCACCGTGCCGACGGGTATGCCGCGATACTTGACGGCGGAGCCCTCGGAGACGCCCTGGACGGTCTCCTCGAGGAATGTCTCCAGAAGAAGTTCGCGCTTGCGCATCGAGCCGGAGCCCATCAGGATGACGGCGACGGCGGCGAGGAGAATCGCGGCGCAGATAAAGGCGCCGATTTTGACATAGGATGATTTACGCATGGTCTGGAGGCTTTCGTTCTGGCGTGCGGTTGAAGAAGGCCCGCACGGCCTGGTGGGGGCTGTTGTCGCGGAGGAAGGCGGGCGCGCCCTCGTCCAGGACGGAATGGGTGGCGCGGTCCAGGAAAACGGCGCGGTCTGCGATCGCGTAGATGGAGGCGAGCTCGTGCGAGACAAGGACGATCGTCGTTCCCCGTTCTTCGCGGATCCGCAGGATGAGGTCGTCGAGTTCGGCCGATGTTACGGGGTCGAGGCCGGCCGACGGCTCGTCGAGGAAGAGGATGTCGGGGTCCAGCGTGAGCGCCCGCGCGATGGCCGCGCGCTTCTGCATACCGCCCGAGATTTCCTTCGGGAGGAAGTCGGCGAAGTCGAGTAGCCCGACATCGCGGAGCTTTTCGCGCGATATGCTCTCTATCTCCTCAGGCGTGCGGGCGGTGAGGGTTTCCTGCGGGAGTGCGCAGTTTTCAAGGAGCGTCTTCGAGCCGAAAAGCGCCCCGTTCTGGAACATCACGCCGATGTGGCGCAGGAGGGCGGGGTTTTCGTCGGGTTCACGGCCAGCCTCCGCGAAGACCTGCCCGAGGATGCGCACGCTGCCCGCAAGCGGCGGAACTAGCCCGACAAGGGTGCGCAGCACGGTGCTTTTCCCGCATCCGGAGCCGCCGAGGAGGACGAATATCTCGCCCCGCCTGATGCGGAGGTTCAGCCCGCGCTGGACGGCGCGCTCGCCATAGCCCACGGAGAGCCCATCGGTTTCAATCACATATGTCGGGTTGTCTGGCATGGCGTGCGTGTCCTAGGCTCCGAGTGCGCTTGAAACGAGGGCGAATATTCCGTCCGCCGCGATGAACAGGACGAGGGCGCTGACCACGGCCGAGGTGGTCGCCTTGCCGACGGCGTCGCTCCCCGCGCCAGTCTCAAGGCCGCACCGGCAGCCCGTGGCGGCGATGAGGATGCCGAAGACGACGCCCTTGGCAAGCGTCGTGGCCAGATCTCCGGCCGAGCAGAAGGCGAAGGCGTTGGTGAGGAATATCCTCGGCGAGTAGCCGAAGATCGCCAGCGTCAGGTAGCCGCCGAATAGGCCGGCGAGGTCTGCGAAGAGGGAGAGGAGCGGCAGGGCTAGCGCGCCCGCCGCGATGCGCGGCAGCGCCAGATGGCGGACGGGGTCGATGCCCATCGTCCGCATGGCGGCGATTTCGTCGTTCACCACCATCGTGCCGATTTCAGCCGCGAAGGCCGACGCCGAGCGGGCGGCGAGGACGATGGCCGCGACGATGGTGCCGAGTTCGCGTATCAGCGCCAGCCCGATGAGGTTGGCCACATAGATCTCAGCGCCGAACTTGTTGAGCATCGTGGCGGACATGTAGGCGATGATGAAGCCCAGGAGGAAGCCCACGAGGAGGGTGACGGGAACGGCCTCCGCCCCAGCCCGCAGGAACACCGCGCCGAAGTCCGGCAGCTTGAATGAGCGGGGGCGGGCGATGCCGCATGCGACAGCCGCCACGACGCGCCCCATGAACTCCAGCGCGTCGCGCAGCGACTGTGCCGCGCCCACTGCCGCGCGGCCGGCGGATTCGAGAAACCCCGCCTTTTCCTGCCTTTCACCCATGTAATGATTATATCAAAACTATGCCGCCGAACGGCGGAAGTCGCGGGCGATGGCGATGTAAATCGAAATCTGGCTGAAGACCTCGCAGGCCGTTCCCGGAATCGAGCCGGAAAGCACGTCGTAGGCGAGCCACAGCAGGCTCGCGATGGCGAGCAGGAAGCGGGCGAAGCGGACATGGGCCGTCCACAGGGCGTAGCAGCCGATGCACTGCGCCGCAGTGGAAAGGAGCAGCCTGGGCCCCTCGCCCTGCGCGACCCCCGACCAGACGGCGGCGGCGACGCAGAGCGCGCCGAACAGCCACGGCCAGAACGGGCGGGAGGCCCAGGCGCGTTCGCCCCGCTGCGAATAGACGCTTCCGCGCGCTAGCCCCAGGAGATTGAGCAGCCCGCCAGTCCACGCGCCGAGAAGCAGCAAATGCGTCGTCCAGAAAAAGCTGCCCACGGCCTGGCGGAGCGCGATGCCCCGGGTCGTCCGCGCCTGATAGCTCAGGCAGGTGACGACCAGGGCGATCAACCCCAGCCCCTGCGCCACGGGGTGTTCCGCGACAAGCCTGACGATTTCGTTCCAAAGCGCACTCATTCTACAAGGAGTTCCGCCCCTTTGCGCCAAGACGGCAAGCCAAGTCGTCCAGAGTTCCTACAACTTCATCGAACAACTTGTACATCAGCTCCGGCTCGTCAAATTCCGGAATGAAGGCTATGACCCTCTTCCCCGCGCCGGCCATCCATCCGGCCTCGGTGTGGGCGCTGCGGCCGCAGGGCAGGACGAGGACGCAGACCTCCGCGCCGCTCATGGCCTCCAAGTCGGCCGCGAACTGCCGCTCGGCCAGCGGGTGCCGCAATCCATCGGCATACTGCGCGAAAGTCCAACGGGGGGCGTTTTCATCGATGTCCGTCCAGCGGAAACCGTTCCCGCCATGGGGCGGATTGCGGAAGTCATAGACGTCGTGGCCCTCCATTTTGAGGCGCCGGACGACCTCGGGGTAGTATTTGTTCCTCCAGCTGGAGGCGACATAGATGCGTGCCATTTCGGTGGAATATTCTACCAAATCCCCTCCCCGGTTTCGAGCGGGGCGTAGCCGCGCTCGGCCATCAGGGCGTTCCAGGCTGCGGGTAAAACGATTTTGATGGTGACGAATCCGCCACCGGGCAGGCACAGTTCCTTGTTTCGCGAGGAATCGCCCGTGACGATGAAGGCGCTCTTGCCCGGAGCCATCGCCGGAACGGTCTCCAGGCGTTCCCTTCCCGTCCAGGCAAGCCACGGCGGAGTCGCCGTCTCCTCCGCGCCTTCCTTCTCCGCCACCCTCCGTTCGTGCTTTTGAAGGGAGTATCGCCTTGAATCGAACGCGCTGCCGGGATTGCCCCAGTAGTTGGCAAAGGCGCGCTGTCCAAGCGGGATTCTCGCGGCATCCTCCACTGCGCGGCAGAGGGCGTCCTTGGAGGGGTAGGCCTTCGCAAGGTCACGCGCCACCCCTTCCGTAACCAGGAAGACCCGGTATGTGCAGGGCATCCCGCTCGCCAGCGCCATCTGCGATTTCTCAACGGCATCCCAGGCAATCATGTCCTTTATGCGCCCCGCATCCGATGTGGCGGGCACGAGGTTGTTGCCCCAGTTTATCGCCGAGGCCGCAGTAAGCGTTGAATCGCCAGGGGCATATCCCTGCTGCACATGCCAGGGCTGCCAGCCAACCCTGCGCGCCGCCTCCTCGTCCTCGACAATGCACCACGGCATCAGGTAACCAAATGTCCCCATGCGGTTCTCCTTCACGCGATAGCCGCCCAAGTTGAGCATGGCAAGGTTGATGAACCGCCCGAGGACGGCGTTCTTCGGCTCGGAGATCTCCCCCTGCCCGCAGTCGAAACCCAGCTGCCGCGCCACCGGGCCGTTGAGCCAGCAGTAGGGCGTCCAGGCGTGGGTTGAGGAGAGAGTCCGGCGGAAGTCTCCGGCCTTCATCGCCTCCGCGAAGGCAAGTAGAACCGGCATGAACTCTGGCGGACACCCCGCCATCACGCCGTTTGTGGCGACATGCCGCACCGTCACCTCGCGCTGGGTTGGCGGAATCGCGCCGAGGGAATGGCTGGGTGGCAGATCCGTGAACTTCAAGAACTCGGCCACGGCCTCCTCCGTCGGCGGGATGATTGGCAGGCCATCCGTCCACCCCGAATCAAGAAAGACGCGCTGCACTTCGTCGAAGCTCTCCAAAAGCAAGGAATCCTCCACCCCACCCGCCGCCTTGTCCTCTTCCAACTCTTCATTGCCATTTTTCAATTTTCCATTTTCACTTTTCATTTTTCCATTTTCCGTCAGCCCTGCCTTGACCTGCTGCCAAAGGACATTGCGCGTATTTGCCAGAAGTTCCTCGCGGGTGTGGCTGGCGAAGGCGCCGGGGTATTCCGCCACGCCAAGGGTCGCCAACCCCGCCGCCCTTGCCGTGGCCTTCGCCTGCTTTACGAATCCAGGCGCGGCAATCATGACGGACGGAATCCCAAGCGCCTCGGCGGCGATGCACGAGCCCGTCTCTTTTGGAGTGCACAGACCGCACCCGCCATTCCCCGATATAACCGCATCGACATTGAACTCGCGCAGCCGCCGCTGGAAAGCTTCTTTCTCCCGCCGCACGACGCCCGGGCGCGGCCATGGCCCCGCCGAGCCGATTTCATCCAGGAGATAGACCTTGGCCGTGGGGAACTCGGCGAGAATGAGGCGCTTCAATTCGGGATGCGTGACATTCGCCATGAAACTCCCGCCGACAATCGCGATTGTCTTGCCGGCCAGCGTGTCGAGACGCGGCGCTGCGGGCATCGGCGCGACGGCCGCCTCGGGGACAGGCGAAACGACGCGGAACATCCCCTCGCCCGCCGTCGGCAGCGGGCAGAATCCGTCATCGCATTCCTGCGCGAATGCGCCAATAGCGAGTGTCGCAGTAGCGACTGCGGTTGCGATTATACTGGATGTCCTGTTCATTGCCTTACCCTTTCGTGTTATGGGCGGCATCATTGCCGTCCACTAACAAGAACGCAATCCCCGCCGAAAATCTACATGAGTTTTCCTCGCCGACAATTTGACACCCACCCCACCCTTTGATAGACTATTCACATCTTTTTCATCATGGCGCAGATGCGCTGGAACAACAAAACCTCCAAGGCGCTTGCGCAAAACTTCTAAACATCTACACCTCACTGACCACAAAAATCCATTTTTAGCATTTTTGAAAGAGTCGATGATTAGGGGAAAATACATCTGGAGGAAGTCGTGAGCGACAAACGAATCAACAATTCAATATTCATAATGTTCCTATTGTCGGGGGCGTATTGCGCCGCCCATCACATTTCGACGCGCGAGTTCCTGAACCTTGACGACAAGTATGCGATACTGAATTACATCGCCGAATGTCCCGATGTGTTTGACTCTATGACCGAGGAGGAAATGGTCAGGGAGATTGACGAATATGTCAAAGGCGTTTGAGCAACCTCTGTTTCATGGAACAATCGAGCCAATCCAGCGAATAGACGTTTCGCGTGGAAGGCCACGCCGGGATTTCGGCAGGGGCTTTTACATGGCGATGTCGGTGGAACAGGCGATAGGAATGATGCACAAGAAATACCGCGAAGCCGTTAGGAGGAGCCGTGATGTCGCGCAATGTCGTTTCTCGGAACACCTATATAGAATCCGCCTTCGGCCCGCTGCTGAACACGAACTTAATGTGAAGGTTTTTGATGCTGCGGACATGGAATGGCTAGAATTCATACTGATGTGCCGCGAGACCGAAGAGCCTCACCCCCACGACTTTGATATAGTCATAGGACCGACAGCTGATGACGACACATTGATTTCCTTGCAGAATTATTGGAAAGGCGTTTATGGCCCTGTTGGCTCAAAAGTCGCAAGAGATGCGTTGCTGTCTGCGCTGGAGCCAGAAAACCTCGGCATCCAATGTTGCCTCTGCTCGTTGAGAAGCGAGTCCGCTGTGATGGCATTTGTCCATGTCGATTGGAGGATGTTCGCATGACAGAGGGCAAGGCAAAGGTCGTTACAGGTGGCAAGGTCGTAGAATTGACGCGCTATTTGATGTCGCGGGATGGAACGTCGCCCGACGCCGCATATCGCAAACTCTGTGGCATGAAACTGTTTGAGTTGCTTTCCGATTCCGACACTCGGCTGTTTCTAGAAAGCGATGAATATCTTCGGGAAGCCTGTGCGGCTGAACTTGACCAGGGGCTTGATGCCCTGTATGATTTCATAAAACCCGAAGTTTGACTTTCTGGCGTTTTGGCGGCAATTTGACACCCACCCCACCCTTTGCTATTCTATTTTCACAATTTTCATCTCGGCGCGGCGGGTGTCGCGCCACAATCAACGGAAAAAGAACAACCCGGAACTGACGATCTGTCAATATGGCAACACTATCGCTTTTTTTCGGAATCCTGATTTCGATGCGCCCAGAGCAAAACGAGCGACATCATAGGGCGCATATACACGCCCGCTATCAGGGGAAGGAGGCGACATTTGACATCACGACACGAGAAATCCTCGCCACAGGAAAGGATGGATTCCCTTCGGATCAGGCGAATATGGTGAAATCTTGGATTGCTATCCATGAGCAAGATTTGTTGGCCAACTGGGAATTGCTTAACACGCAGGGAACTTTTTTCAAAATCGCCCCGCTCTCTTAAAAAGATAATTATGGATGTCCTTCATGACATAACTGCGGCAGATCCAATGCCGGGATTCAAAGTCCATGTCACGTTCGACACGGGCGAGACCGGGGTGTTTGACTGTTCGGCCTATCTTGGGCATCCTTACTGGAAACGACTCAATGACCCTGCATTTTTCAGGCTTGTGCATGTATGCTACGGGACACTTGCCTGGCCAGATGAAATAGACATAGCCCCCGAGGACATTTGGGAGAAAACCATTCGCGACACCAATGGCGATATGCGATATCTCCCAATTAAAGAAAGCGGTGCTGTCTCGGCTGCCGAAAGTCCCGCATCGCCATATCAACAGGCTTATCCCCCAAAAATGGGGGATAAACTGTCCCCCGATTTCTGAGACCCGCATGGATACTGGGTTTGGCAGGAGTTGCCGTATGTGAAAAAACGGGAAGACTTTTCGTTTTGGCATAATAGCCATGCAAAAAAACGGACGAAAGGATCTTCCCGTGG
>JAGCUY010000141.1 GCA_017962605.1 Kiritimatiellia bacterium
CATCGCCGAAGACTCAAGGGCCAATGTCGCCATGACCCTTTGGCGACAGCAACATCGCTCCGGCAAGCCAGCCGCCTCAATGCCGCAACTTCCGCTCCCCATTCATGGGAAGACTCGCCCACGAATCACTAACCCAATACCCCTAATTCCGCTCCCCTTTTGACTACCAGCGCGCAATTTGGTAGAATCTTATGTTTTGATTTTTTGGAGACCAGGCATGCTTAAAAGACCCTTAAACCCCCTGGCAGGAGAACTAAACGCCATCCTTTCCCGCGATGGCTGCGCCGCCGCTTCCCTGCTGTCCGAACGTGGACTTCGCGCCTATTTCCCACACCACGGTATTCTAGGTCAGGGCGTTGACGCCAAGGGATGCGCCATCAACGCCACCCTCGGCACAGCCAAGGAGGACGACGGCTCGCCCCTCCGCCTCCAGTGCCTCTCCGACCTACTCGCAATTCCCGACGCCTCATTCCTCTACGCCCCTAGCTTCGGCGTTCCCGAACTGCGCAAATACTGGGCCGACGCCCAACTCGCCAAGAACCCCTCCCTCGTCGGCATCCCCCACAGCCTCCCGGTCGTTACAAACGCCCTCACCCACGCCCTCTTCATGGCGGCGCAGATGGTCGTCGGACGCGGGGAGAAGGTCATAATCCCCAACTACTTCTGGGACAACTACGACCTCATCTTCAACGAGGCGTTCGGCGGCGTGTTCGATACCTTCCCGACCTTCAGCCGCGGCCACTTCAACGTCGCCGCCCTCCGCCGCAAGCTCCTCGGGCGCGGCGAGAAGAAGATCGTCGTCCTGAACTTCCCCAACAACCCCACCGGCTACACCCCGACCATCGAGGAGGCCGACGCCATACAGGCCGCCTTCCTTGAGGCAGCCCAGGCTGGCAAGCGCATAGCCGCCATCATCGACGACGCCTACTTTGGCCTCGTTTACGAGAAGGGCGTTTTCAGGGAGTCCATCTTCACCAAGCTGGCCAATCTCCACGAGAACATCCTCGCCATCAAGCTTGACGGCGCCACCAAGGAGGACTACGTCTGGGGCTTCCGCATCGGCTTTATCACCTTCGGCATGAAGGGCCTCGCCCCTGACCAGTTCAAGGCCCTTGAGGACAAGGCCGGCGGCCTCGTCCGCAGCACGATTTCATCCTCCAGCAACATCGCCCAGCGCCTCCTTCTGGCCGCATACGGCGACCCCCGCTACGAGGAGGAGAAGAGCGAGAAGCACGCGACCCTCGAGATGCGCTACCGCGAGGTGAAGCGCATCCTGCGCCGCCACCGCGAATACGGCGAGAGCTTTACCCCGATGCCCTGCAACTCCGGCTACTTCATGTGCATCAAGCCGAAGTGCGTCGATGCCGAGGCCCTGCGCCGCCACCTGGTGGAGAAATACTCCACCGGCACGATCATGCTCGACGGCCTTCTCCGCATAGCATTCTCCAGCGTCCCGACCGACAAACTTGAGACGCTTTTCGCAAACATCGACGCGGCAATCCGCGAACTGAAGAAAGGTGGCGCATGATGGCCGACACCATTAACAATAATGACAAGGCGATCCTGACCCTTCCGGGGCACGAGCCTGTCGCCCTCCCCATCGTGCGCGGCACGGCGGGCGACCCCGCAATCGACATCACCTCCGACCTCCGCAAGAACACCGGCTACGTCTCCCTCGACTACGGCTACCACAACACCGCATCCTGCCAGAGCGCCATCACCTACCTCGACGGCGAAAAGGGCATCCTCCTCTACCGCGGCTACCCCGTCGAGGAACTTGCCGAGAAGTCTCGCTTCATCGACGTAGCCTACCTCCTCATCAACGGCCACATGCCCAACAAGCAGGAGCGGCTTGAGTGGTCCTCCCTCCTTAACCGCCACTCGCTCATCCACGAGGACATGCGCCACTTCTTCTCGCACTTCCCCGACGGCGCGCACCCGATGGCTATCCTCTCCGCGATGGTCGTCTCGCTCTCCGCCTTCTACCCGGAAGTCTCGCAGAACGCCCTCGGCACCGAGGCCATCAACATCGCCGCCACACGCCTTCTCTCCAAGGTGCGCACAATCGCGGCCTTCTCCTACAAGAAGTCCATCGGCGAGCCGGTTGTCCATCCGCGCCACGACCTCCGTTACTGCGCCAACTTCCTGAACATGATGTTCAGCTCGCCCGTCGCGCCCTACGAGTTCAAGCGCGAGGTCATCCGCGCCCTGAACACCGTCCTCATAGTCCACGCCGACCACGAGCAGAACTGCTCCACCTCGGCCGTGCGCGCCGTCGGCTCCGCCCATGTGAACCTCTACGCCGCAGTGGCCGCCGGCATCTGCGCCCTCTGGGGCCCCCTCCACGGCGGCGCCAACCAGAAGGTCGTCGAGATGTTCGAGGACATCCTCGCACGCGGCGAAACCGCGCGCCAGGCGATTGAGCGCATCAAGCGCGAGAAGAAGCTGCTTTTCGGCTTCGGGCACCGCATCTACAAGACCTACGACCCCCGCGCCAAGATTGTCAAGAAGTCCTGCATGGAGCTGCTCGACAAAATGCACATCGACGACCCCCTCCTCGCCACGATGCTGGAGATGGAGGAGCTCGCCACCCACGACGACTACTTCCTGTCGCGCCACCTCTACCCGAATGTGGACTTCTATAGCGGCGTGGTCTATCGCGCCATCGGCATCCCCAAGGAGATGTTCACGGTGATGTTCGCCCTCGGCCGGCTCCCCGGCTGGATAGCGCACTGGATGGAGGCGCTCGACGACCCGCGCTTCAAACTCCAGCGCCCGCGCCAAGTCTATGTGGGGCCGAGCCTCCGCCACCTCACCGATGACGAGTGCTACTACGGCGACCAGATGAAGGTCTAGCCCTTGCCGTCCAGGAGGCGCACCATGGCGCGCATCGACATCCACACCCACGCCTTCGCCGACAAGATCGCCTCCCATGCGCTTGAGTCGATCATGTCGCACATGCCGGAGAAATACTGGACGCATTTCGACGGCCGCCTCGCCACTCTCGTCTCCCAGCTCAAGGCGCACTCCTTCGACCACGCCGTCCTCTGCCAGATAGCGACCAAGCCCGAGCACTTCGCCCCCATTATGGCTTGGTCCTCAGCCATCCGCGACGGCGCATTTGGCGAGGATGCAGCCCGCATGATTGTTCCGCTGCCTTCAGTCCACCCTGCCGACCCCGACTACGTATCCCGTCTCGGCGAGGTCGCCAAGGCCGGCTTCAAGGGCGTCAAGCTGCACCCATACTTCCAGCGCTTTATCCTGGATGAGCCCCACGTCCTCGACTACTTCCGCGCCGTCCGCGACGCCGGGCTTTTCGTCGAGGTCCACGATGGCTTCGACATCGGCTTCCCCTTCGACGACTTCTGCGGCCCGCGGCGCATCCTGAATGTCATCGAGAATGTCCCCGGCCTCCGCTTCATGGTCACCCACTTCGGCGGCTGGCTTGCCTGGGAGGAGGCTTCGCGCATCCTCATCGGCCAGCCAATCGACATTGAAATCTCGATGGCCATCGGCTTCTGCGAGCCTGCCAAGATAAAGGAGATGCTTCTCCGCCATCCCGAGGACCGCCTCTACTTTGGCAGCGACTGGCCTTGGAGCGACTACGACGTCACCCTCCCCTTCCTAGAAGAATGTGGCCTGCCGCCCTCTCGCATGGCGGCCCTGATGGGCGGCAACGCTGCCCGCTGGCTCGGCCTGCCAACCCCCTGATCGCCATGTCTGACATCGATTTCATGTGTCGCGCAATCGCCCTGGCGTGGCGTTCCGCCGGGCAGACCCGCCCCAACCCGCCAGTCGGCGCGGTCGTGGTGAAGGATGGCCGCATCATCGGCGAAGGCCGCCACAGGCGCTGCGGCGGCGACCACGCCGAAGTCGCCGCGCTGAAGTCCTGCAAGGAATCCCCGCGTGGCGCAACCGTCTATGTGACGCTTGAGCCTTGTTCGCGTCCAGGCCGCGTCGGCGCTTGCTGCGACGCCCTCAAGGCCGCCGGAGTGGCGCGTGTCGTCTGGGCCTGCCGCGACCCCAACCCTGTGAACCGCGGACGCGCCGCCCGCGTCCTCCGCGCCGCCTCCATCGACACCGCCTCCGGACTCTGTCGCGACGAGGCCGCGCCGTTGGTCGCCCCCTTCGCCAAGCATGTCTCCACGGGGCTCCCTTTCGTCACCGTGAAGATTGCCATGTCGCTCGACGGCAGAATATGCGACGACGCCGGCACAGCCCGCTGGATTTCCTCCCCCGCATCCCTCGCCCGCACCGGACGCCTCCGCGAGGTCGTGGATGCGGTCATGGTCGGCGGCGAGACCCTTCGCCGCGACAACCCATCGCTCCTCTGCCACACGAAGCGCAACGACAACCTCTGGCGCGCCGTCGTCTCCAGAAGTGGGAAGTTGCCCGCCGACTCCCAGGTCTTCACCGATGAGGCAAAAGGGCGGACCCTGATCTACCGCTCCCCCCGCGAGGCGCTTGAGGACATGGGCAGGCGCGGCTTCCTGCATGTGCTCTGCGAAGGCGGCCTGGAGCTGGCGCGCTCCCTCGCGGACGAAGGACTCGTCGATGAGTGGATCGGCGTTGTCGCGCCGATAGTCATCGGCCACAAGCCCCTCGCCTCGGCAATGCGCATGAACATCGCCACCGTTGCATCTTCAGGTCCGGACATCCTCTTCCGCGCCTTGACTCCCCCCGCCTCAATATGATAATTTCATCATCTATGGCAAATCTCAAATTCCAATCCCAAAACCCATCTTCAAATCTAAAATTTCAAATCTCAAATCTCATCTTCCTCAATCCCAAATCTCAAATTCTCAACTCTAACTTCCCAACTTCCCAACCTTTCAACCTTTCAACCTTTCAACCTTTCAACTTCCCAACTTCCCTTCATCCTATGCCCATTGACAGACTAGAGAGGCTTGACAGCCTCATGCGCCGCGAAATAGCCGAGGCAATGCCATCCGTGATGGCCGGCTCCGGCGTGAACGTGGCGACCGTCACGGTGACGCATGTTGCCGTCGCAAGCAACCTCCGCAATGCCACGGTGTCGATTTCCATCTTCGCGCCCCCGGCCGATCGCGCACACATCCTCTCGCAGATCAAGGCGCGGCGCATCGACTTCCAGCGCCTCGTCAACCGCGACATCCACATGAAATACACCCCCGTCCTCCACTTCGTGCTGGACGAGTCCCTTGAAAAAGGCGACCGCGTTCTCGATATTCTCAACAAGATGGAGGATGCCGGCGAGATTCCCGGCGCGGAGGATTCGAAATGAGGAAGATCGCCGTAATCCCTTCGCGCTATGGCTCCACGCGCTTCCCCGGAAAGCCACTCCACCCCATTCTCGGCAAGCCGATGGTCCAGTGGGTCGTGGAGGCGGTGCGTCGCGCGCGCACCCTCGATGATGTCCTCGTCGCCACCGACGACCAGCGCATCTTCGACGCCGTCGCCTCCTTTGGCGGCAAGGCCGTGATGACGCCCTCCGACCTCCCCTCCGGCACCGACCGCGTGGCCATGGCTGCCGCGCCGATTGCCGATGACGACATCATCATCAACGTCCAGGGCGACGAACCTCTTATCGATCCCGCCCTCATCGACGAACTCGCCACCCGCATGGAGAGGGAAGGGGAGTGGACGATGGCGACGGCGGCCGCGCCAATAGCCACTGCCGCCGACCTCGCCTCGCGCTCGGTCGTGAAGGTGGTGCTTGACGCCGCCGGCGCCGCCCTCTACTTCTCGCGCCTGCCGATCCCATGCCGCCGCGACGGCGAACCAGATCTCTCCTCGGGCCTCTACCTGCGCCACCTTGGCATCTACGCCTACCGGGGCGCATTCCTTAAGAAGTTCGTGTCGGCGCCGCCCTCCATTCTGGAGAAAACAGAATCCCTCGAACAGCTCCGCGCCCTCGACATGGGCGCGAAGATACTCGTCCTCCGCACAGTCGATACCGGCGTCGGCGTCGATACCCCCGAGGACATCCCCCGCATGGAATCCGCTTTGATTGATAAGAATGTGCAAGTATGAAATTGTGAAAACAACCAACAGCCAACAACCAATGAATTAATGCATTTCCACACTTTCACACTTTCACATTTCCACACTTTCACACTTTCACATTTTCACATTTCCACATTATCACTCATGAACCTCTCTCTCTCCTCAACTTCTTCCGCCCTTCAAAAGCGTGGTTACGAAACCCTAGTCTGCGCCAGCGGCGCCGAGGCCGCCGAGGCCGTCGCCCGCGAGATGGCCGACGCCCGGATTGTCGGGTTTGGCGGCTCCATGACCATTTCATCCCTCGGCCTGCAGGAACGCGCCAAGGCCCTCGGCAAGGAGGTCCTAATCCACGGCGACCCCTCCCTCTCCCCCGAGCGCAAGATGGAAGTCATGCGCGGTGAACTCACCTGCGACCTCTTCCTCCTCAGCGCCAACGCCATGACCGCCGATGGCGTCAACGTGAACATCGACGGCAACGGCAACCGCGACGCCGCCTCCATCTTCGGCCCGAAGCGCGTCGTTTACGTCGTCGGGCGCAACAAGATCGTTGATGGCGGCATTGAGGACGCCATCGCCCGCGTCAAGCGCGAGGCGTCGCCGCCCAACTGCCGCCGCCTCAACCGCCGCACCCCGTGCGCCGCCACCGGCGAGTGCGCAGACTGCTCCTCGCCAGACCGCATCTGCCATGTCACGGCCATCTTCGACCGCTGCCCCCGCCGCACCTCCACACTCGTAATACTCGTCGATGAGGATCTCGGCTACTAACTATCCAATCTTCCTGAATCTCATCTCCCGCTTCCCCAATCTCAAATCTCGAATCTCAGATTTCAGATTTCAGATTTCGAACCTCTAAACTTCCAAGGCGCTTGCGCCAAACTTCTAAACCTCCAAACATCCATGAACACTTCCATCAATTCCCTTTCCGTCAACCAGCTTCCCGAGCCGTCGGGCGTCGTCGCGCCAACCTTCGGCTGGAAGATGCAGTCATCCCGCCAGGGCGCCGCGCAGGCCGCCTATCGCATCACCCTCTGGCCGGCCTCCGCCCCGGAGTCGCCCGTATGGGACAGCGGCGAGGTCGCATCGTCGTGCTCCTTCGCCATACCCTACGCCGGTCCGGCCCTGAAGCCCGCCACCGCCTACGGGTGGCGTGTCGCCGTGAAGGACGAAAAAGGCGCCTGGACGGAATCCTCCCCCTCTCGCTTCGCGACCGCCCTTGACGAGTCCACATTGGCGAGTGCGCAGTGGATCTCCGCCGCCACGCCTGTGCGCAACGACTTCGATTCCTCTATCTTCGTGAAGACCGTTTCGAATGCCCGCGAGGTTAGCGAGGCTTTTTGGTTTGTGACCGGCCAGGGCGTCTTCGAGGCATACGTTGACGGCGAGCCTGTCTCGCACCGCCGCCTCGATGGCACCATCGTCCGCGACTCCCTCAAGCCCGGCTTCACCCACTGCGGCAAGCGCCGCCACTACTTCTCATACGACATTACCCACCTCGTGAAGCGCGGGGCAGGGGAGAGCAACACCTTCTCCGCCATCGTCACCGGCGGCTGGTGGCGCGACCAGATCACCGGCCACCAGGGCCTGGAGAGCGCCTTCCGCGCCGTCCTGATCCTGCGCTACGCCGACGGCACCGAGGAAAAGGTATTCACCGACACCACCTGGATGTCCGCCTACGGCGGCCCAGTCGTCAAGGCCGAGATCTTCTACGGCGAGGACTACGACGCCCGCTATGAGGCGGCATTCAAGGCCGCCGCCACCGGTGCCAATCCTTCCTCCGCCTCGGTCGCCTCCTCAGTTCGCTGGGCTCCCGCCCGCGTGAATACCGAGTTCAAGGGCGAGACCCTCCCCTTCAAGGGCTGGTCCATCCGCCAGCGTGACGACATCGCCATCGCCCCGGCGTCCATCCGCGTCTGGAGTGGCGTCGAGGGCGCCGACGACGACCACTACGGCCATGTATGCGTCGTCCGCGAATATCGCGATGGCGACGACATGGTCGTCCGCCCCGGCGAGAATCTCCAGATCGACTTCGGTCAGAACGCCGCCGCCGTTCCCGACTTCGCCTTCTCGGCCAATGGCGGAGTGCGCCTCAAGGTCCGCGTCGCCGAAATGCTCAACGACGGCAACGGCGCCATCTCCCGCCACAACGACGGCCCCGAGGGCGAACTCTACAAGGACAACTACCGCGACGCCCGTGCCGAGATCCACTACATCTTCAATGGTGGCGAGGCCACCTACCGTCCGCGCTTCGCCTTCCTCGGCTACCGCTACATCTCGATCTCCGTCGAGCGCGGCGCCGTCACCATCCACCGCGTCCGTTCGATTCCTGTGACCTCCGTAGCCGCCGAAGCCGAGACCGGCTCAATCGAAACCGCCAACCCGCTCCTCAACCGCCTCATCGCCAATGGCATTTGGGGCCAGCGCTCCAACTACCTTTCAGTCCCCACTGACTGCCCCCAGCGCAACGAGCGCCTTGGCTGGACAGCCGACACACAGGTCTTCACCCCTACCGCATGCTACAACGCCAACGTCTATCCCTTCCTCCTGAAGTGGATGGACGACATGCGCGATAGCCGCAGCGCGGACGGCTCCTTCCCCGGTGTTGCCCCGACGGCGCAGTATGGCGACCTCATGCAGCAGCTTGGCTGGGCCGACGCCGGCGTAATCGTCCCCTGGACGCTCTGGCGCCACTTCGGCGACACCTCCGTCATCGAGGAGAACTGGGATGCCATGCGGCGCTATGTGGATCTCCTTGAGGAGGCCAAGTTCGATTCCCCAACGGCGCGCGAGCACCAGTGGGGTGACTGGCTCAGCTACGAGAAGCTGGAGTCCTGCGGCGGCGGCGCATACGAGACCCTGCCCGATGGCACCCGACGTCCCTCCGCCGACGCCCTTGCCTACTGGCAGTATCTGGGCTGCTGCTACTGGCTCTCCGACGCCTGCATGATGGCGGAGATGGCCGATGCCACCGGCCGCGCCGACGAGGCCCGCGCCCTCCGCGACATGGCCGGCCGCGCCCGCGACTTCCTTCGCACGAAGTTCGTCGATCCTGCCGACGGCATGCTCATCCCGCTCTTCCGCGACATGCAGACTCCGGCGCTCTTCGCGCTGCGCCTTGACCTCCTTGACGAGGCCCCCGCCGCAGCAACCCGCGACGCCCTTCTCGCCAACATCCGCGCCCATGGCGACTGCCTCCAGACCGGCTTCCTCGGCACCTCCATCCTCATGGACACCTTGACGAAGATCGGCGCCGTCGATGTCGCCTACACCCTGCTGCTCCAGCGGAAGAACCCGAGCTGGCTCTACTCCGTTGACCAGGGTGCCACGACCTTCTGGGAGCGCTGGAACTCCTACACCAAGGAATCGGGCTTTGGCAATGCGGGCATGAACTCATTCAACCACTACGCCTACGGCGCGGTGATTGCCTGGTTCTACTCCACGATGGCCGGCATCCGCACCGATGCGGGCAAGGCTGGCTTCGCGCACTTCACCTTGCAGCCGCGGCCCGACAAGCGCATCCCCTCGGTGAAGGCCGCCTACGAATCCCCCTACGGCAAGATCGAGAGCGCATGGGAATTTGCCGCCGACGGCACCTGGCACTGGCGCTACACCATCCCCGCCAACACCACGGCCACCGTGGTGCTGCCCGATGGCAGCAAGGTAGAGCAAGGGGCGGGAACTTATGAGTGTGCAAGGCCGTAAAGGCCTTGCACACTAAAGTCGTGCCTTCGCAAGGCGCAACAGCCCCAGCTCTGCGGCTCTTTCGCGCAAGGCGCTTTGGTCCCCAAGGCGCCGCGCCGTCTTTGTGGCGTTGGCGCGGTCGCCCATGCGGAGCAGGGTGTCTATCAGGTGCAGGGCGGCATCGGTGCGGCTTTGGCGGCTGATGCCGTCGGTCTCCATGGCCATTGAGAAGGATACGGCCGCCTCGTGGAAGTGGGGCGTGGTGGCCGATGCCGCAATCAGGGATTCGCCGCGCAGCATCAGGGCCTCGTAAGCCTCCCGCGCGCTTGGCGATAGCTCAAGGCAGGCGTCCAGCACTACGATGGCGTCCTCGAATCGCGCCATCGCGGCCAGGGCCTTCGCCTGCATCAGCCGTGCGGAAGCCTCCTTGCCCCCTTGCGGGTGGAGGGCAGCCGCTCCGGCGAATAGGCGCGCCGCCTCGGCGTGGCGGCCTTCGCTAAAGGCCGCCACGCCCTTGTCCATCATGGCCTCAGCCGATGGCGGCGCGGCTTCATCCTGCGCGATGGCGACGGCGGCCGCAAGCATAGCGGCCGCCGCTAGGAGCCTTGCGTTGGCGCCTGCCACGCTCACTGCACCTCGCCCTTAAGAACGACGACTTCCTTCTTCCCCTTGATGGTGCAGTTGGGGAGGCCGGCGTGGCTGCACTCAACGGCCAAATTGGAGAGGAAGGCATTTGGGACGTCCCCTTGCGCAACCAGCATGATGTGCGTCGAGGGCTTGGCGCCCGCCTTCTTCAGGCGCTCAGGAAGCTCGCTGGCCTTGAGCTTCTCGCCGTGGAAGGTGACGATCCCGTTGTCCGCCACATAGACGTAGGCCGGGCGTCCTTCCGGCAACTGCGAGACGCATCCGGCGAGCAGCGCGGTGGCGAGGCCGAGGACGATGAAATTCTTGGTGAGGTTGGGCATTGCTACTTTCCTTTCTTTTTCTTGCAATCGGTGGCTGTCGCGGCGAGGGCGTCGAGAAGCTTGGTGGCGTATTCGCCCTTCGGACCCTTTGCGGAGCGCAGTTTCTCAATCTCCTTCGGGAGATTGGCCGCTCCAAGGCGGTAGAGACGCCAGAGCGCGATGCCGGCGTTCTTGGCGCCGAGTGCGCCAATCCATTTCTTGGCGTTTGCCGGAGATGCTGGCAATGCGCCGAGCGAGTCGCCGTCGAAGCTCTCCGGCACTGCGGAGGCGAAGGGGTCTGGCTTAGGACGCCAGGGCGAAAGGGCCGTCGATAGGATGAGCGCGGCCTTGAGGCGTTGCATTGGAACCTCCGCCGCTGCCAGGTTGAGCTTGGTGGCCATGGCTGCGGCCGTTCCGGCGGCCTCGCCGAGACGCTGGGCGTCGCGCAGCATCCTAAAGGCGAAGGCGGCTTCGGGCGTTCCGCCGGCGGCGCGTCCGGCAATGAGGAGGTTGTCCACACCTTCCGCCAGGATTGCGCGGTAGGGGATTTCGCTGGCGAGCGGGGTGTCCTGCAGACCGCAGGCGTTGATGAAGAAGGCGAGGTCGCGGCTCCAGTTGGCTTCGTCGCCGCAGCGGCCGCCGATGCGGCCGGCCGTGATGCCGATGGCGTCCTCGAAGTGGCTGCGCGCGATGAGGTCGTCGAGAGTGAGGCGGTATCTTGTG
This sequence comes from Kiritimatiellia bacterium, assembly GCA_017962605.1. Taxonomy (GTDB): domain Bacteria; phylum Verrucomicrobiota; class Kiritimatiellia; order RFP12; family JAAYLN01; genus RGIG5952. The sequence goes on from JAGCUY010000141.1 coordinate 11,331, forward strand.
GCGGCGAGCGGCCCGCGGCGGATGCCGACCAGCGGCGCGATGCCGATTGTCCGGTTGAAGGAGTTGCTGGTGCGGACATTGGTTGACGCCACCATCGCGCATGTCGTCTCGATGCGGGCGCGGGTCATGTCGAGGCTGTCGGCTGCGTTCACGTAGCCGTCGGCGTCGAACACGCGCTTCACGGCTAGTTCGCCGGCGTCTGTGAAGTGCAGGAACTCCCTGCCAAGCGAGAAAGGCGCGGGGATGAAGCCCGCCTGGCCTGCGCCAAGGCGCTCCACGCCGGCGACTGCGGCCAGCGCGGCGTCGCCGGTGGCGTCGATCCAGTTCTTGGCGGTAATCTCGACTAGGCCGTTGGGCGTCATAGCAATGACAGATGCCAGGCGCCCCTTCGCCACCTTGGCCGTTCCGGGAATGACGGAGGCGCGGAGGATGGCGGTGGCCTTCGACTTGCGCATGAAGGCGTCGGTGGCAAGCATCCTGGCGAGGCCGTGGTAGGACTGGCGTATCTGCTGCGCGGAGCCGCAGAAGGGCGACTGGCGCTTCACTTCGGCGTCGAGTTCATTCTGGAGGCCGCCGGCGCAGCCCATGAAGTAGGAGCGGACGCCGCCGATGGTGGCCATTCCGCCAATCGTCTGGGCGGCTTCGAGGGCCACGACCTTCGCGCCGCCGCGCGCCGCTGCCACTGCCGCCATCAGGCCGGCCGTGCCGATGCCGTCCACGCAGACGTCGGCCTCGATTGCGCCGGTCGGCGTCGGGGCGATGGGCTTCGGCGCGGAGGTGGGCTTCTTTGCGGCGCGGCGGGAGTTGAGGAGGCGTGCGCATGCCGAAGCACCGAGCGAGCAGCGGTCGCCGATGGTCTCAACTGGCGCGGGGGAGAGCAGGGGAACGGCGATCGCCAGATTCTGTCCGGGCGAGGAGATGGCCCCCACCTGCTTGGGAAAGAGCGGGTATGGCGCCCAGCTCCAGTGGGAGAGCAGGGCGTCGGGGCACTTGGCCGCGAGGCGCTTGCGCGTGGCGGTCAGGAAAGGCTCGACCACGTCGAGCGGCTCGCCCTTGAAGGCGTTGCCGATTTCCAGGCGCACGATTTTCTCGGACGACCATGCGGAGTCCTCGATCTGCGCGTATGCGCCGTAGATGCCGGTGAAAATGTCGAAGGGGAACTTGAGAGGCCAGCGGCTGCGCTGGAAGAAGAAGCGGTAGATGCGCTTGATGGGGGCGGGGGCCTCGAACTGGAGGCCGCATGCGCGGGCGAGGATGCCATCCTCGGTGGCGTCGATCCACTGTGCGGCGGAGATGGCCACGAGGCGGTCGAGGAGGGCGAAGGTCACTGAATCCACGATGCCCTGCTTCGAGATGTTGGCGGCCACGGGCGTGGCGTAGTAGAGGCGCTCCACCTTGGCGTCGAGCAGCAGGCCGTTGGCCACCCACTCGGCGGAGCCCGGGTCGATCCAGTCCTCGGCTATGCCGGTGGCCATCTCCATGGCGTGCATGAAGGGGCGCATTTCGGGCGGCAGCTTGCCGGTGACCGGATTGCGGGAGATGGTGCTTTCCCAGAGGAGGTCGCACCTTGGGTCGATCAGCAGGACCTTCTTCCCTGCCGCGACGGCCGCCAGCGCGGCGGCGAAGCCGGAGTAGCCGGCCCCAACGATTGCAATGTCCCAGAAAGTGTCTAAAATGCCGCCGGATTTCGCTTCGGCCTTGCCTTTGCTAGCCATGATGCCTCAAATAATCCTTTCCATGTTCCACATATAAATTCTACACTTTCCCGCAAAAAACAAC
>JAGCUY010000142.1 GCA_017962605.1 Kiritimatiellia bacterium
ACGGCGCGCTCTCCGCAGGCGTGGTCGCCGCCGGCGGCGGCCTCGGGATGCTCATCCCGCCGAGCGTCGTGTTCATCGTTTACGGCATCCTCACGGAGCAGTCAATCGGCAAGCTCTTCATCGCCGGCATCGTCCCGGGGCTGCTCGTGGCCTTCCTTTTCTGCGCGACCATCGCCGCCATCTGCGCACTGCGCCCCGACCTCGCGCCGAAGCGCCAGCCCGCGACATGGCGTGCCAAGGTCGCATCGCTCGCGGGAGTCGCCGAGACGCTCGCCCTCTTCGCGCTCGTCCTCGGCGGGATGTTCGTAGGCTGGTTCACGCCCACGGAGGGCGCGGCCGTCGGCGCCGCAGGCTCAATCGCCATCGCCGCCATCTCCGGCAAGCTCTCACGCCGCATGCTCGCCGCCGCGCTGGACGGCACCCTGCGCACCTCCTGCATGGTCATGGCCATCGTCGCCGGCGCGACGGTCTTCGGCCACTTCCTCGCAGTTACGGGCATCCCCATGTTCCTCGCGTCATCACTCGCCACGCTGCCGCTTCCGGGCTGGGCCGTGATGCTCTTCATCTCGCTCTTCTACCTCATAGCGGGCTGCTTCATCGACTCCCTCGCGCTAGTCATGCTCACCGTCCCCATATTCTACCCGGTGATCGTGAAGATGGGCTACGACCCGATTTGGTTCGGCGTGCTCGTGGTCGTCGTCACGCAGATGGGCGTGATCACGCCGCCCGTCGGCGTGAACGTCTATGTCGTCAGCGGCATCGACCGCTCCACGCCCATCCAAGCGATCTTCCGCGGCGCGATGCCCTTCCTCCTGGCCCTCGCCGCCGCTGCGCTGCTCATCCTCTTCTTCCCCGCCATCGCCACCTGGCTACCCAACCTCAAGCTCTAAGCCATGAACAACTTCACCAGCATACTCTTCTGCACCGACTTCTCCTCCGGTGCCGCGAATGCGCTGAAATACGCCGTGAAGGCCGCGCTCCGCAACCGGGCGCATCTCTACATCCTGCATGTGGTGCCGGAGGCCGACGCCCAGTTCTGGCGCGGCTACCTCGATGGCGACAACCAGGCGTCTCCCGACTCAGGAGCCGCCGAACTCAGGGCTAAGCTCCGCGCCGAATACGCCGCGTCCATTCCGCTTGAAGTCAATTGGGAGCCCGTGGTCGATGCGGGCCCGGCGCCAGACCGAATCGTGTCCTTCGTCCGCGAGAAGGACATCTCCCTCGTCGTGCTTGGCCGCCCGCGCCCGCGTTTCCTGCGCTCGCTGCTGTTCGGCAGCGTCGCATCGAAGGTCGCGCGCACCGTCACCTGCCCGATGCTTATCGTCCCCGAGGCTTGATTTTCCAGAACTTTTTTCAAAGACAGTTGCCTTGCCGCGAAAATTTGCTATAATTCTGAATCGGGAAAAAGCGAACACTATGGCTGAAAGTTTAAAATACAGGCGCGTGCTGCTTAAGTTCAGCGGCGAAGTGCTGCGCGACGGCAAGACCGGCGAGTGCATTTCGTCGGATGTCGTCATGGCGATGGCGAACAAGGTCAAGGCCGCAGTGGACCTTGGCTGCGAAGTCGCGATTGTCCTTGGCGGCGGCAACATCTTCCGCGGCGCCACCGGCGCGCTCGCTGGCATCGACCGCAGCTCCGGCGACTACATGGGCATGCTCGCCACCATCATCAACGCCCTCGCCTTGCAGAACGGGCTTGAGAAAGTCGGCCTCCCCACGCGCGTGATGACGGCCATCGACATGCCGCGCGTCGCCGAGCCGATGATCCTCCGCCGCGCCCTGCGCCATCTCGAGAAGGGGCGCGTCGTGATTTTCGCGGGGGGAACCGGCAACCCCTATTTCAGCACCGACACCGGCGCGGCGCTCCGCGCCAGCGAAATCCACGCCGACGCCATCCTCAAAGCCACCAAGGTCGATGGCGTCTATACGGCAGACCCGAAGAAGGACTCCGGCGCGCGCCGCTACGAAGCCCTCAGCTACCGCACCGCCCTTGACAAGCGGCTCAAGGTGATGGACTCCACCGCCTTCGCCATGTGCATGGACAACCGCATCCCCATCATCGTGTTCGACTTCTTCGACGAAGCCGCCCTGGAGCGCGTCATCACCGGCCAACCCGGCGCCGGCACCATCGTCGCAGATGTCGAAGACAGCCTTTCAATGTGAAAATGTGAAAACAACCAATAGCCACCAACCACCCGCCAAGGATATAAGTACTTCCCCGTTCACAACTTCTCAACTTCTCAACTTTTCAACCCCTAAACATCTAAACATCCAAGGCGCGTCAGCGCCAAACTTCTCAACTTCTCAACTTCTCAACTTTTCAACCTGAAATAAAGGAGCACCCCATGGACCTAGACACCGTATTGAAAGACGCAACCGCCAAGATGAACAAGAGCCGCGACCTGCTCAAGGAGCAGTTCTCCGGCCTCCGCACCGGCAAGGCTTCGCCGGCGCTCGTGGAGAACGTCTCCGTCACCTACTACGGAACGCCGACCCGCCTCCGCGACCTTGCGAACATCTCCATTCCCGAGCCGCGCCTCATCACCATCACGCCTTACGACCCCTCCGCGCTGGGCGACATCGCCAAGGGCATCCAGGCGGCCAACATCGGCGTAACTCCCATCAGCGACGGCCGCGTCGTCCGCGTTCCGATTCCCGAGCTCGACGAAGAGCGCCGCAAGGAGATCGTCAAGGTCGCGCGCCGCCACGCCGAGGACGCCCGCGTCTCCGTGCGCAACGTCCGCCGCGATGCCAACGACGCCATCAAGGCGCTGCAGAAGGATGGCAAAATCAGCGAAGACCAGCGCGACCAGTCGCTGAAGCGCATCCAGACCGACACCGACGGCGCCATCGCCAAGATCGACGCCGAGCTCAAGGCCAAAGAGGCCGAAGTCATGGCTGTCTAGCCGAACTACCAACCTTTCAACTTTTCAACCTTTCAACCTTTCAACCTTTCAACCCTTATTATGGCAGACGAACCCATCACCCAGGAAACAGTATCGGCGCCGCCGAAGCAGAGTCCTTTCAAGACCATCACCCCGGCAGCCCCGGCGGCCGCGCCTGGCGCCGCCCCAGAGGCCAGCGCCTCCCCCATTACGCCGCATCCCCCGATCATCAAGCGGCCCACGCTGCGCCGCCCCGGCGAGGCCGCGAAGCCCGTTACGCTGAAGCCGCCGCTGAGCACTCAGCCGCCGGTCGTGCAGCCGCTGTCGCAGACGGCCAACGTCGCCAAGGGCATTGAGATCTCCCATGCCGACGCGGCCAAGAAGGTGACATCGCGCATCAGCGTGTCCTCCGCAACCGCGCCGATTCCGCCGATCGCGATGCCGACGACCACGCCGATTGCCTCTGCGGTTTCGCCCGCTCCGGCGCCAGAGGCCCCCGCGCCGGCGGCCATGGAGAAGAAGATGACCTCCCGCATCTCGCTGGAGTCCGCCTTCTCCGCGCCGTCGGAGATGCCCGCTTCGCAGCCCAGGACAATCAAGCTGAAGCGCCCTGGCGCGGCGTCCGCGCCCGCGCCCGCGTCGTCGCCCATCTCGCCGGCCGCGCCATCCGCGCCTCTGCCGGAGGGGAT